>DDAD01000007.1:0-54638 GCA_002333205.1 Pedobacter sp. UBA2067 | reverse complement strand
CCAGTGACGCGGCCACAAAAACACTGTCGTGCGGTTTCGCAGTACCTTCTGGAACCTGTTGTTTCAGCAGTTCCCAGTCCGGCACCTGCTCCGCTGTTGTTACATATCCCGTAGCTGCCACAAAAGCAGCAAACTCGGCATTGGTGACCTCTGATTTATCCATCCAAAAACCCTGCTCTGCAGGGATCCAAGCCATTCCGGTAGTGTCTCCGGGCATACTACTGGTGTATTCAGCTTCCGTGTTACTTGCAAAGCGGGCAACCGACATGCTGTTGCAAGTACTCACCTCCCCAAAAAAGGCAGGATTTTCCTTATGCCTGCAGCTTGCAAAAGCAAGCATGCAGGATAAGGTGGCGAAACATACAATTGTAAATTCTTTGCTCATTCAATATCAATTCGCACCCTGATTAGCCACTGTTGGCCATCCTGGATTTTGGTAAATAGCAGCATTGTTCAAGTCACCTCCAGTTGAGGTAATCACCAGGTGCTGGATGGCAATAGGCTCAAGATAATGAGCTTCTGTCCATCTATAACCATTGAATACGAAGTTACTTGGCGTATTATTGATACGGTAAGGTCTGATATATGGACTTTCAGAACGCTTGGAGATGTTCGGTGTTTTACCGGCGGTACCCGATTCGATCAGGATACTGGAACCAGTCGCATTTACAAACCATTTCTCCATAGGACCCCAAACTTTCATACCTTCAATGATGTAGGGATTGCTTTACAATTGATCCAAGGCTCTCCATCTTTTCAGGTCATACATCCGCATACCCTCTGCCATCAACTCTGTACGGCGCTCCCGGCGGATATTGTAAAGCGTCCGGTCTGAAAGCAATGCCCCGGCAGAATATGCCGCCATGTCATTCTTCGCTTCTTCCGCCATAATGGTCGCATTGATGGTCACATTGAAGTCCGGATTTAAACCTGCGCGGGTTCTCAATGCCTGCCAGTATTGAGCTGCTTTTCCATTTACAAGACCCTCTTTCATGTACGAAGCTTCGATATAGTTGAGATAGGCCTCTGCGGCACGGAATACAATGCTACCAGTATTCCCTAAGCTGCCTTCAGCATTAGAAGCCAGATAGGAGAAACCTTTCTTTACAGAATATCCTGTTACGTCCCTTGTTTCTGCCAGACCGACAATATCAGGTCTACCGCTAAGCACCGGGGAACCATCGGGATTGGTCCTATCGGTAAACCTAAGGTTTCCTGGCGTCTTCATAAACAACTGCAGACGGTTATCGCGATTAACCTTCACCAACTGCACGGAGTCGTCACCTGCATAGCCTGACCCCGGCGCATAAATTGGCAGGCCATTTTGCATCAAAATGTTATCAATAAAACCCCTGGTATAACCGGTATTACCACCATTGTTATTGATGTAGTGGTTCACATTATGATTAAGACCTAAGGTTGGATCATAACGTCGCCATAAGAGCACCTCCGCATACTTGCTCATGTCAATGTCGGCAAACATGGCTGCATAAGGATTTGCAGAGGAATTATAACCGTCGTCTTTAGTATTAGTTACAAGGGGAACGGCATCAGCAACTTGTGCCGCAGCATCCATAGCTTCACTAAGGAAAAAATCGATTTCTGCATCGATGTTAATGCTAAAATCAGATACCTTTCCTGCACCCGGCCAGTTTGGTACACCAGGAAACAGTGCCGTATTCTTATGGTAGGTTAACCAACTAGCCTCATGTAGTGCCACGCGGGATTTGAATAGTAGCGCAGCATTTTTAGATAAACGGTTCGATCCATTTGGCGCCACTGTTTTCAGTAAAGTGATGGCGGAATCGAGATCTGATAGAATGAATTTCGCGACCTCATTTCTTGGCCGGCGTTGCGACGCTTGTACCAGTTCATCCATCTTATCCGGGAGAGTAGTCTTCAGAATTGGGAAATCTCCCAAGGCCTGAACCTTGTCAAAGTAGGCATAAGCGCGTAAAAAATAGCCTTCACCGATGTAATGATCAACGTTGGCTGCAGCACCGGTGATCTTTTTTTCTTTCCAGCGCGGCACGGCGGTTTGGATAAAATAGTTGGTATTACGAATCTGGTCGAAGCTCCAGCTTCCACCAGTTTGTGGCACCCGCCATTCACCCGGAACCCAGATCGTGGAAAACCCTGATGTTGCCTGATTATCGGTATGATTGTCGGCTGCAAATCTGCCCGGCCCCCAGCCTTCATGTATTGGGAAGCGGTATTGTCCAATGGTATATGCTGCCAGGTCGGCTTCCGTAAAAAGGAATTTGTCTGGTGTAACTGCCGATAGCGGTTCCATATCCAGCTGTTTGTTACAGCCAACAGTTACGCTCAGACCGGAAAGCAGCAGCAATAAATATGCTTTATTAATAATATTTTTCATGATCGTGAATTAGAAGGTAAGGTTAACACCACAAGAATAGATCTGTGCAAGCGGATAGGTTTTGCCGTCGTTGTAACCGCTCAAACCTACAGTTTCCGGATCGAAGATCTTGCTCATCTTGGTAATGGTAAAGAGGTTGTCTCCAGACAAATAGAATCTTGCACGCGCAATACCGATCTTCGATGTAACCGTTTTTGGCAGGCTGTAACCCAACTGCAGGTTCTTTAACCTGATGTAAGCGCCGTTTTGAATATAACGGGTTTGTGTTTGCTGATTTTTGGTTGTGTTGAAGTATGGTTTAGCGAAATAAGGATCTGAATTCACACCGGCAAGACCGCTGGCAACCATTACCGAATTTTCGTCACGGAAATAATCCATATGCTCCGTAAAACCAGCAGATTGCCACATACCGCCGTTTGCGCCCCAGAAGTATGGACCATTCGGCATGTAATCGCGTTTACCTACACCTTGGAAAAATGCCCTGAAATCAAAGCCTTTGTAATCCATACCCAGGTCAAGGCTAAAACGGTAGCGCAATGATGAGTTTCCAATAATCGAACGGTCGCCGGTATTACCCAGAACACCTGCTCCACCATCTACTTTTCCATCACCATTAATATCCTTATACATGATATCTCCTGCGGTCCAGTTTCCGCCCATGGCATTCTGGTTGGTCGTAGCCAGGTGGGCGTCCATTTCTGCCTGAGTTTTTGCAATACCTACTGTGGTGTAGCCNNTTTGTTGGTCATCAGACAGAACCCCACGGATGGAGTAACCAAAATCACCAATCCGGTCCTGCCATTTGGCTTCAACCTCGAAACCATAAGATTCCATATCTGCATTATTCACCTGTGGTACAGCAGTGCCCAATATCACCGGTAGCTCCGGAGCGGGACCAACCATATCGTAGGTGTTTCGCTTATAGTAGTCGAAGCTTAGATTCAGACGGTTCTTCATCATCGCCATATCAAAACCAATGTTCCAGCTTGCAATACGCTCCCAGGTTAACATTGTACTTACAATGCCGGGGGCAGTTGAAGTATTTGGGCGCTGACCATTCAGCAACCAGTTACCATTAGTCACACCAACGGGCATCGTGGTATAAAAGGGATACCATAGGTCGGTATTCTGATTACCCAGTTCACCATAAGATCCGCGGATCTTGAAAACCTGAACAAGGTCCTTCAGCATCCAGAACTCTTCCTGCGCCACGTTCCATCCTGCAGAGACCGAAGGGAAAAGGTTCCAGCGTTGATCTCTTAAAAAGCGCGACGAACCATCGTAACGTGCATTAAGCTCTAATAGGTAGCGTTCTTTGTAATTATAGTTCAAGCGGCTAAAAAATCCGGTGGTCGCCCAGTTCTGATAAGAACCTTCCGTTGCCCTGCTGTCTGCTGTTGCAGTATTAATCGTTGGCAATTCTGGTGTGATCAAACCACTTCTGGAAGCACCCAATGTTCTTAGTTTATTCAGTTCCGTATTGAAACCAGCAAGCACTTTGAAATTATGTGCATCATTTATCTTAAACTCGTAATCAGTATAGATGTTTCCGGTAAAATAGTTCGCCTTATCATTGAATTCAGATACAAAGCTGTAATCCGCAGCGTTATAACCCACTGCCAATGGATATCGGTTCCCCGCCACAGTATAGCCGTAAGCAGGCAGAATATCATTATGGTGATTCCGGGTAGTAATGCGGACATTACCGTCTGCCACGATGTTCCAGCCTTTTGCGGGCGTCAGGATCAGCTGACCTTGCTGGAATAATATGTCCCTCTGGTTGATTACACGACCGCCGTCAAGCATTTGTGCAATCTCACTTGGATCCGAGTAAAAGCCATTTGGATCTTTCACCGGCACCGTTGGCCAGCGACGGGCAACGTTATGGTAGAAGAGGTCGTTCTGGTGTGAGGCTTTTGTATAATCCTCACGTATGAACCTGCTGGTATAGTTGAATTTAGCAAACTTGCTTAGCGCTGTAGAAACTTTGCCGGTAAGCGAGTAGCGTTTAAAAGCATCGCCCGAATAAGTGGTGATTCCACCTTGATCCATAAAGCCTCCCGACACGAAATATTGTGTTTTTTCCGTTCCTCCACTGATGTTAATGGAGTGATCCTGAGAAAAGGAATAATCGCGGTATTGTTCTTTGAACCAATCGGTATTCGCATTGGAACCGGTATAGTATTGCCATTTATCGCCGTTTGCATCGGCAATTGTGGTATAGTCAATCTCCCCTTTCTGGTATTTAACGATTCTGTCCAGTACGTCTTCCGCAAACTTTGGCGATTCACCGCCATTTGCAGCGGCCTCATTCCAATAATTGGCGAAAGTGTACGAGTCCATCATGGTAGGCAGTCCCATTGGTTTGGTCCAGCGGAAATTGTTGCTGTAGCTTACACTGGAGGTGCCCATCTTACCTTTCTTAGTGGTGATTAAAACGACCCCGAAAGGCGCACGTGAACCATAAATGGAGGAAGCCGCAGCATCCTTCAATACAGTAACCGTTTCCACATCCTGTGGATTGATGGAGTTCAGGTCACCTTCCATACCATCGATGAGTACCAGAGGTGAAGAAGATGAACCGGCACCGATGGTTCCGGCACCACGGATATTGAAAGTCAGATTCTGGTTAAGCTCCCCACCCAAACCTCCTGTCTGGAAGTTTAATCCCGGAATTAAGCCTTGTAAAGCCTGACCCACATTCTGTACCGGTCTTGATTCCAGCGCTTTTGCATCAACGCTAGACACGGCCCCGGTAAGGTTTACTTTTTTCTGAGAACCGTATCCGACTACAACCACATCATTCAGGTTGTTGGATTGGGACGTCAGACTAACGATCATAGCTGATCGGCTGACCTTCACTTCTTTCGAATCGTAGCCGACATAAGATATCACTAGCGTAGCGGCCTCATCCACGTTCTGGAGCGTAAAACGTCCGTTGCTGTCCGTTATGCCTCCCATTTTGCCACCTTTAACTTTGACCGTGGCACCAGGAATGGCCTCTCCCTTTTCATCTACGACCCTGCCGCTAACGGTAATTGGTGCAACACTGCCTTTCACAAAACCATAGTCGGTTTCAAGGCTGTATGTTGTTGCAGCTACCGGCATGCTGGCAGCCGCCAGCAAGAATGTCGTTACTTTGAGGACCAGAAGTGATTTCTTCCAGGCTGTTGAAGCAACATACGGGTTTGCGTAATTCTGTTTCATACATCTATTTGGTTTGAATTATTATTTGATTTGTTTATATAGCCCGAATTCAGATAGCGTGGGGTTAAGTCTAGATTGCGCAATGCGCAGCCTTACTCTTGACGCATTTACAGGTTCAAAGCGAAGCAGTCGCTTGTAGCCAACAGTTGTCCCAGTTGCTGCTTGTTTCCATGCCTGGCCATCCCAGTATTCAAAGCTGAACTTCTCGATCCGCTGCCCAATACTGATGTTTTCCTGTAAAGCCAGAACATCAAATGTTTCAGCCTTCGGCAGGTGCAACTCAATGACAGCCGTGCTGTCGCTACCTTTAGTCGTCCAGCTCGTGTTGTACTTTCCGTCGAGCATGGCTTTAGCATTCTTCCCATTAGCTGACACGATGCTCGCGTTTTTAGCGAGGTTCTTTTTGAAGGTTTCCGTACGAAGTCTAGTCAGTTCTTTCAAGCTGTTTATGTCGCTGTCTGCGATCAGCCCTTCTTTGTTCGGCGGAATATTCAACAGCAGCACACCATTACGTCCAACAGAGCTGTAATAGATGTCGAGCAATTTTTCAGGCGTTTTCACCTTGCTATCTTCCTTTTCGTGATAAAACCATCCCGGACGAATGGACACATCTGTCTCTGCAGGGTACCAGACCAATCCCTTTGCAGTTTGCAGTTCCTCCCGACTCCCAATATCCTGTCCTTTCAGGAAGCCTGAGGGCTTAACGTTGATGTCTTTTTGAGAATCTCCGGAAATGGATGATTGATCGAGGTTGTCTGCTGGCAAAACACTCCATTCCGTTTCCCGGCCATAGCCCGTTTCAGTGCCAACCCAACGTACATCAGGCCCCATGATTGCAATAACCGCTTGTGGCTGTAGTTTTCGAATATGCGCATACCAGCGGTGGAAGTCGTATTCCTGCTTCTTACCATTGGGGCCTTCACCGTTTGCACCGTCAAACCACACTTCATCCACCTTGCCGTACTTGGTTAAAAGCTCTGTGAGCTGATCGATAAACAAATCATTATAGGCATCACTACCATAAACCGGCGAATTCATGTCCCATGGTGACAGGTAAACCCCAAATCCGATGTCATACTTTTTACAGGCCGCAGCAACTTCAGCAACCACATCGCCCTTTCCATTTTTCCAAGGACTACTTTCTACAGATTGTTTGGTTGTCTTTGTAGGCCAGAGGCAAAAGCCATCGTGGTGCTTTGCCGTAAGGATCACTTGCTTGAAGCCGGCCTCCTTTGCTACCCGCACCCATTGATCGGCGTCCAGCTTGGCAGGATTAAAGATCTTCGGATCCTCCTTGCCTGTACCCCATTCGGTGCCGCTGTAGGTATTGATGCCGAAGTGGAAAAAAGCGGTTAGTTCCAGCTGCTGCCAGCGCAGCTGTTTTGCAGAAGGTGTTACGCTTGCCGCCTTGGCGATGATTTGTGCATGGCTGTCTCCCGGCTGTATTAAGGTGAAGTTTGTTTGCCCATAAACCACCTGCGACAAGCTGAGCAATGAACCCAGAATAAGTTTTTTTCTAATAGCATGCATATTATTCAGTCTCTAAAATCTTTAAAGCGTCCTTATCTTCGTATTTGTTAATCTGTTGCTTTAATGCCTTGCGCAAATCGGCCGTAATAGATTCATATCCTTTTTTACCGTAGATGTTCTGCATCTCCTTAGGATCTTTCTCCAGATCATACAGTTCCCATCCTTCAACCCGTTTATAGAACCGGATCAGTTTGTATTTTTTAGTGCGGACACCGAAATGCGGGGATACGGAGTGTTCGCCATTCTCATAGTAATGATAGTATAAAGCATCACGACCAGTATCAGCTTTGTTGGTAAGCACTGGCAGCATGGNNGATACCCTGCATGTCCTTTGGAACGAGCACTTTAGCTGCTTCCAGCAATGTAGGTGCGATGTCGAGGTTCATCACCAGTCGGTCGGAGACCGTGCCCGGTTTAATCCTGCCTGGGTAACGCATCACCATTGGCGTGCGGAATGACTCTTCGTACATGAAGCGTTTATCAAACCAGCCATGTTCACCCATGAAAAACCCCTGATCCGATAAGTAGATCACGATTGTGTTTTCGGTAAGGCCTTTTTCATCCAGGTAATTAAGCGTGCGACCAATATTACGATCCAGCGAAGCCGCCGTACTCAGGTAATCACGCATATAACGCTGGTACTTCCATTCCGTAAGCGCCCTGCCTTTTAGCTTCAATGCATTAAGCTCCGCTTCTATTGGTTCATAGTAGGCGTCCATTTTTGCACGTTGTTCGGGGGTCATGCGTTTGAAATTGCCGCTCTTATCCTTATGCTCTTTTGAACCAAACATTTTAAGATCGTAGTCCATTAGCATGGTTTTCTCAATGGACATGTCCTGAACCGCTGCAGCTTTCCTGTTTTCGTATTGGTCATAGAAATTTACCGGAAGTGGGAACTTCTTCTTGTCGAACTTTCCAAGATCTGCAATATCCGGTAACCAGATGCGGTGAGTTGCCTTATGCCCGATTACCAGGCAAAATGGCTTCGAAACATCTCTTTTATCTAGCCATTCTTCACTCACATCCGTTATAACATTAGTGACATAGCCTTCTAAGCGTTTGCTGCTCCCATTCATCATGTCAAAATCAGGGTTATAGTAATCGCCCTGAGCCGGTAGTACCTGCCAGTAATCGAAACCTTCTGGTTTACTTTCCAGGTGCCATTTTCCGATCCATGCAGTTTGGTAGCCGTTTTTGCCAAGTTGTTTTATAAAGGAGTCCTGGCTACCATCGAATACGGAGCTTTCATTATCCTTAAAGCCATTTTTGTGGCTGTATTTACCAGTCAATATCACAGCTCTACTCGGACCACAAATGGAATTCGTTACATAGGCTTTATCAAAGCGGGCTCCTGATTTTGCGATACGGTCTATATTTGGCGTCTGCATAAGCCCGGCACCGTATGCACTAATGGCTTGATAAGCGTGATCGTCTGATACAATAATCACAATGTTGGGGCGCTTTTCAGTGCCACTTTGAGCGGAGACATCCAGGAAAAAACAGAGGAGCAGGGCAGTGAAAATAGAAGATCTACTCCTGTACGTATAAATACCTGTCATTAGGTTAAATTTGGTTAAACAATGAGATCAAATGTAGCGCAGCGCAAAATCACCAGTGTTCGAAGATGTCTGAAAATGATCTAAAATCGTCTAGGAGGATATTTATACCGCATAAATGAAATTTATGTCGCCAATATTTTCGTATTGCGGAGCTTCTTTATCTACTTTTATACTTGTAACCGAAAACCCTTGAAACTGAAAAATCGCAGGCTGGTCTTTATTTCCCTCTTCTATCTTTTTTTTACAGGATTTGCGACAACCAAAGCGCAAGAGGGCTACTACTTCAAACAAATTTCGCTGGAAGACGGACTGACGCAGTCTACCGTCCGCTGCATATTAAATGACCAACGAGGTTTCATATGGATCGGCACCAGGTCCGGATTGAACCGGTATGACCGCTATAACCTAAGAAGCTATTTGTATAGAAAGAATGATCCAGGTTCTCTTCCAGGAAATCAGATCAATTTTCTATCAGAAGATCGTGCAGGGAATATTTGGGTGGGTACGGAAAACGGGCTTGCACTGTATGATTCCGATACAGATAAATTCAAGGTCATCCGGTCGCAGCATAAGAAGATCACGCCCGGCTCGGCGGTAGAACTTCCCGGGGGTATGCTGTTTGGTGGTACCGGGGCGCTATACCGGTATGATGCATCAAAAAACCTCCTCCTCGAAATCCCGACTAAAGGAAAGGAAAAGAGCGCTGAAGTATACACGAAAATGATGACATGGCAGGATAAGGTACTGCTGCAAACCCGGCGGGACGGCGCATGGCTGTTCAATCCAAAAGACAATAGTCTGGCACGGGCCGCTTTTATAACAGACCGCGAGCTGATTGGCCTGTATGTAAACGAAGCACAACGGGTGTGGGTCTCTCCCTATGGTAAAGGCGTAAAGGGTTTTGATAAGAGCGGGAGATTGATCCAGCAATGCAACAGCAATAACTCAGGGCTTACTAATGATGTTGTACTCGACATACTGGAAGAAGATAATCAGCTATGGCTGGCCACCGATGGCGGCGGAATTAATATCCTGGATCTTAAAACCAATAAATTTTCTGTGCTGAAGCAGGTACCTGGTAGCCCCGGCTCCTTTCCTGAAAATTCAATCCTCAGCCTGTATCATGATCACGAGGATAATCTCTGGGCAGGCAGTATACGGGGCGGGCTGATCGCTATTCAGAAAGCAGGCATGACCACCTACAGGGAGGTTGCACTGGGCGGCACGCATGGGCTAAGCCATAAAACGGTGTTGAGTATACACGAGGACAAATCAGGCTATCTATGGCTTGGTACCGATGGCGGTGGCCTGAACAGGTTTGACCCAAAAAGTGCAAGTTTTAAACACTTTTTACCGACCTATGGCCTTAAAGCAGCTGCTATTTCGGCATTCAGCGATAAGGAGCTATTGGTTTATTTCTTTAATGAAGGCTTGCATCTGTTTGATAAAACAACCGGCAGCATTAGGCCTCTGCCTGGTATTACTAAAGAGCAGATNNTTATATCCGCACTTCGGGTATCTCTATCAACGTTAATCGCGTTTCAGATGAATATCTGTACCTTTTTGCAGATCAGATTATACGTTACCATATACCAACAGGCAAAGTAGACCGGGTGGCCTACAAAGCCACCTCAAATGCATATAGCTCCCTCTTGAAAATATATTCAGATGAAGCCCGTTCCTTCCTCTTTGCTCCCTATGGCATCTTTGAACTGAACCACCAAGCAAATAAATTACGTGCTGTGTTGGCGCTCCCCGGCAATGGAGATCCGATTACCGCTGTGGCACGCGACAGCAAGGGTACATTTTGGATCGGGAACCGTGATGGTCTCATGTACTATAATCCTGGGCAGAAAGTATTAACCAAGGTGCCGACAAGCTTGTTTAATGAAGTTTCCAGTCTGGTGATCGACAAACAGGACCGGCTCTGGATCGCCGCTCAGCACATGGTATTTTCTTTTAACGCCCGGGAAAAGAAATTTGTTGCTTATGATGAGTCGGACGGCGTGCTTCCAAACGAAATATTCTATAAAGCATCGATCGTTGCAGATAACGGAAACACCTATTTAGGCGGGGTAAAAGGACTGCTGGAAATTAAGAAGAATGCCGCATCAGAGGTAATCAGTGCACCCGTCTTAAAATTAATGTCGTTGGAGGTGAATGGCGTACCACTTCAGCCGGATGAAAATAAAGCTACCGTTTCGTGGAACCACACTTCCCTCCTGGTCACAGCAATGGCCCGTGAAAAGGACGTATTCCGCAAGCGTATGTTCCGGTATAAGATAAATGGTCTGGATTCAAGGGTTATGGAGACTTACGATCATGCCCTTGCACTCGGTTCCTTGCCTGTAGGCAACTACGAGATTATGGTGGCCTGTAACCTAAAGAGTGGCGGATGGAGTGAATACAGTAAAATCCTGGAAATCACGGTCAGCCCACCATGGTTCCAGCGGTTCTGGTTCATTGCCATGGTGTTCGTACTGCTGGCTACCGGTATCCTGATTCTATATCGCATAGCGATCGCAAAACGTGAAAGCAAGCTGCGTTGGGATCTGAAAGAACACAAGCAACGTACGGATGAGGCAAAAATTAATTTCCTGATTCACATCAGTCATGAGCTCAGAACACCACTCACGCTGATCTACTCCCCTTTAAGGCGACTGCTAAGTGAGCAGAACCTCAGCGGAGAGCTGGCCAGAATACTGGAAGGTATTTACCGCCAGGCGGGAAATATGCGGAACATCATCGATATGGTTCTTGACCTGCAAAAAATTGAACTCGCACCGGAACAACTTAAACTGGAGCGGGTTGAACTGAATGACTGGGTATTGAACATCGTTGAAAATTTCTCAGCCGAGTTGAATCAGAAAGATATCACCCTGCATTATGAGCTGGATAATACCATAGGTGAACTGGTCTTCGATTCTAAAAAATGTGCACTGGTGTTAACCAACTTAATGGCCAATGCACTGAAATTCAGCAGCGCAAACAGCAGTATCACGGTGCGCACCGGGCGCGATGGGGGATTTGTGCGCGTATCTGTAATCGACGAAGGTATTGGGCTGGCACATGTAGACACGAGACAACTATTCAAACAATTCTACCAGGGTGCACATCAGGAGCCAGGTAGTGGTATTGGTTTATCCTATTCCAAAACGCTTATTGAGATGCACGGAGGCCGCATAAATGGTTTGGCCAATCCTGAAAAAGGTGCAACTTTCTACTTCGACCTGCCTGCTGATCTTCAGCTCCTTACCGCTCCGCAAAGAGGTAACCCCGCTCCGGTACAACAGTCACCGGCCCAGCAAACCAGTGCCTATACGCTTCTGATTGTGGAGGATGAACCCGAACTGCTGGCCTTTCTGGAGGAAAGCCTGCGCCCACACTTTAAAGCAGTAATCGTAGCAGCTGATGGTCTCCAGGGCTTGAACCTGGTCGAGAAAAACCGGCCGGATATTGTGCTGAGCGACGTAATGATGCCAGGCATAGACGGATTTGAATTGTGCCGGAGACTCAAGGAAGATCTGTACGTGAGTCATACGCCTTTTGTGCTGCTGACAACGCAGGGTGACGCCGAAAGCAGAGATCTGGGCTATAAACTCGGTGCCGACGCATACATCGCTAAACCTTTTGATCTGGATTACCTGCAAACCATTCTTGCCAATCTACTGAAAAACCGGGAGCTGGTGAAGGCCAGGTACAAAAGCTCCGCGATGTCTATCCCTGCAGTTGAAGGTACGTTCAGCAGTGCTGATGAACGATTCATTAACAAACTTAATCAGCTGATCAACGATAACTTGGAAAGCAAAAACCTGCATGTAGACTTCCTGACCGATAAGATGGCCATGAGTCGGGCAACGCTGTATAACAAACTGAAGAATATTGCGGATATTGGTGTGAACGACTACATCAATAAACTAAGATTGGAAAGAGCGGCACAGCTGCTGCTGCATACTGATAAAAGCATTATGGAGATCGCCGACAGCTTGGGTTTCAACAATCAGCGGTACTTCAGCACGGTGTTTAAGCAGTACTACAATTGTACGCCAACGGCTTACCGGAACAAGGAGAAGCAAGCCGAAGGCGTATAAGTTGTTCTATAATTACTTCTGCTGATAAACCTTCACCCAGTCGACCTGCATTTCAAAAGGTAAATCCTGTTCGTCAAGTGCTCCTGGCCAGCCAGCACCGCCTGCCTGGTTTAAGATCAGGTAAAAAGGCTTATCAAAAGGCCATTCCTTGGAAGTCGCACCTGCAGGTTTGGCATACGTGTACTGCAGCACGTCGTTTACGTAAAAATTTATGGCATCGGCATTCCATATAATTCCGTAGGTATTGAAATCCTCCGCATCGTAAGCTGCCTGGTGTGTGGCTGTACTTGCCCCTTTAGCGTTAGTCACGGCACTGTTATGAATGGTCTGGTGGATTTTCGATTCGTTGTTTACATGCTCCATGATGTCAATTTCACCGCTGTTCGGCCAGCTACCGTAGGCTCCGGACCCTTCGGGCATCATCCATATCGCTGGCCAGGAACCCTTCCCTTTTGTAAATTTCGCACGCACTTCGACTTTACCGTACAGCAAGCTGAACTTGCCTGCGGTTTGAATGCCAACGGAGTGGTAGGGCACCGAATCGCCAGGTATATCAGCCTTATCCATTTTCAGCAGCAGCTTGCCCCCTTTTTGATATACATATTCAGGTGAAGCCGTTAGGTATCTGGACCAGGCCGCGTGCCCACGGCTGCTGTACCCCCATTTACTTTTGTCGAATGCACCTTTGGAATTAAATTTATCGGAAAATACCAGTTTCCATTTTGGCGGTTTCATCCGGGTAACGGCTCTTTCAGGTGATTGTTGCTGCGTTGTATTGCCAGCGGATTGCGCCTTGGTCTGAACCGTACAAACGGCCACTAATAAATAAACGCAATGGAGGATTAAATTTCTCTTCTTCATTTCTATCCTTAAAAAGGTAAATGTCTAGTCTAATTTGCAGCAGTAGAATTTGACGCCGCATATCAAAGTTACGCTGAGAAACCGCCGCGAGTTTTCAATGCTGTCTGATTTTCATCCAATTTCAATCAAACTAGCCGTTGGCTGTTCAAAAATGTCTATAATCTGTTCAAATATGTACAAGGAACTGCCTTGTTACATGAAGAAGCACCTTTTGTCTTTATATTGGAGCCTTATTCACTAAACACTAAAATGAAAAAAATTCTAACCTGTATTATCGCCGCAGCCATTGCGGTTCCGGCGTTTGCGCAGCATGATGCAAACATGGGTATTATTCCGGTACCCGTATCTATTCAGAAATCGAACGGAACTTTTGTACTTGATAAAACCACTGTACTTGTCGCGACTGGTGCACAGAACCAAAAACATGCAGACTTTTTAAATGCCTTTATTGTAACTAAGGGTGGATTTGCACTTCGCGAGAATAAAGCTGCTGATGCAAAAACAAAAGCAATAATACTTACATCAGAAGGCGCCGACCAATTACCCACTGAAGGCTATAAGATTTCAATTAAAAACAATAGGATTACAGTTACCGGTAAAGATGCTGGCTTGTTTTATGGCGTACAATCGCTAATGCAGCTGATGCCGGAAAAACAAAACGATAAAATCACCATTTCAGCCGCTGAGATCAACGACTTTCCAAGATTTAAATACCGCGGTTTGCACCTGGATGTAGGACGTCACTACTTTCCGGTCGCTTTTATTAAGAAGTACATCGACATGATGGCCGCTTACAAGCTAAACAACTTCCATTGGCATCTGACTGAAGATCAGGGTTGGAGGATCGAAATTAAGAAATATCCAAAGTTAACCAGCGTCGGCGCTTCCCGTAATGGAACCATCATTGGCCGTCATCCGGGTATCGGAACCGATAACGAGGTCTACAAAGGTTATTATACACAGGATGAAGTAAAAGAGGTGGTTGCGTATGCAACTACGAAATTCATCAATGTGGTGCCGGNNCCGGAGATCGAAATGCCTGGCCATGCCTCTGCTGCAATTGCAGCCTATCCGGAACTGAGTGCATTCCCGGATCGTGATACTTTCATCGATCCTAAGACACCATGGTCAGGATCCAGAAAAGGCAAGCAGGTTCAGCAGACCTGGGGCGTTTTCGACGATGTATTCGTTCCAACTGAAAATACCTTTAAATTTCTGGAGAATGTTTTAGATGAGGTTCTTGCACTTTTCCCATCGAAATACATCCATATCGGAGGTGACGAAAGTCCGAAAGAATACTGGAAGCAATCTGCATTCTGCCAGCAGTTCATCAAAGACAACAACCTTAAAGATGAGCATGGATTGCAGAGTTATTTTATTCAGCGCATGGAAAAATACCTAAACGGCAAGGGCCGCTCGATCATTGGATGGGATGAGATCCTGGAAGGTGGTTTAGCANNAACGGTAATGTCCTGGAGAGGTGAAGACGGTGGAATCGCCTCAGCAAAACAGAATCATGATGTGATCATGACACCAAACAGTGGTGGCTTATACTTCGACCACCAACAGTCTAAATCGCCTGATGAACCGCTAAGTATTGGTGGACACTCTACCGCAACTAAAGTGTATGCATACGATCCGGTTCCGGCAGCCTTGACGCCCGAACAACAGAAGTACATCATCGGTGTACAGGCTAACGTATGGACAGAGTATATTGAAACTCCGGCAAAAGTTGAATACACCATTTTTCCGAGGTTATACTCACTTGCAGAAGTTGCATGGAGCCAAAAGGACCGTAAAGACTTCAAGAATTTCTATGAAGAACGCGTTCCTGCACACCTGTCGCGCTTAGATAAAACCGGCACCAACTACTGGGTACCAACTCCAATTGGCCAGGAAGAGCCGCTGTTAAATGGCGAGAACTTCAATATAGCCCTAAAAGCGCCGGCTCAGGGCGCAAAAATTTACTACACCCTCGATAACCATCGCCCATCGGAAACCGCACATCCTTATGAAAAAGCGATCAAGGTGAATGTTCCAAAAGGTGAGAAACGCATTCTAAAAACGATTGTGATTATGCCAAGCGGAAAAAGAAGTGTGGTTACAGAAACCATCCTGAATAATGGAGCACCTGATGTGCAAGCTAAATCTGGGAAATAGAGATAATTATTAATACAATGCTGAAAAGATGCTGCTATATAGCACTTGCACTAATTTGCAGCTGGCCTTGTACGAAGGCCAGCGCGCAGGTTGGCGATGCTTCAAAACCTAACATTATCTATATTCTTGCGGACGACATGGGTTATGGAGATTTAAGTAGCTACGGGCAGCGTCATTTCAGTACACCTACCCTTGACAGTCTTGCGGCAAATGGACTGAAGTTTACGCAGCACTATGCCGGCGCACCGGTCTGTGCACCATCGCGCGCAGCCCTCATGACTGGCAGGGATATCGGCCATGGCCATATCAGGGGAAATTATGAAAAAGGACCTTTAGGCCTTGGCGCAGGCTTGCCACTCAGACCAGAGGACATCACTATTGCTGAAGTACTTAAAAAAGCATCTTATCACACCGCGATTATAGGCAAATGGGGACTGGGTATGGATGGCACCACAGGACACCCAAACAAAAAGGGCTTTGACTATTTCTATGGATACCTTAACCAGGCACATGCGCACAATCATTATCCGGAGTACCTGTACCGCAACGAAGGCAAAATCCAAATTCCAGAGAATGCCAACCGACGACAAGAAAAATTCTCCAGTGATCTGTTCACTACTGAGGCACTGGTTTTTTTAGACCGGCTGCAGCAAAATGAACCCTTTTTTCTGTATCTGGCCTACATCACGCCACACGCTGAAATGATTGTCCCTGATGATGAACTATATAAGTCGTTTAAAGGTAAGTTTAAAGAAGAGCCTTATGCAGGTAAAGATTACAGCAAGGAAACTTCAGTTGGTGGTTATGGAAGTTCGGCAAACCCCATTGCTGCTTATGCAACAATGATTGTAAGGCTGGACCGCGATATTGCCAGCATTATGAACAAGCTTAAAGAAAAAGGTTTGGATAAGAATACCATTATCATGTTTTCAAGCGACAATGGCCCGCATAAAGAAGGCGGCGCAAATCCTGATATACTGCACAGTGCAGGAGGCTTAAGAGGTGCTAAGCGCGACGTTTATGAAGGTGGAATCCGTGTACCCTTCATTGTATCCGGTGCGGGTATCGAAAGGGGCGTTATTTCTGACTACATCTCAGGTTTTCCCGACATACTGCCTACGATTGCAGCTTATTCGGGTGTGAACCTGCAACAGAACGGCATTAAGACGGAGGGCATATCGCTGGTTCCGGTTCTTTCAGGCAATAGCAAAGGGCAAAAAAATCATGATTATTTATATTGGGAGTTCCATGAAGGGGAACAACCCGTTCAGGCTTTAAGGAAGGGCAAGTGGAAAGCGGTACTTTACTCCAGCACAAAAGTGCTCGAACTCTATAACCTCGAAACTGACAAGGCTGAGCGTAATAACATAGCCGCCAAACATCCAAAAGTCGTATCAGAATTCCGGACGCAGTTTAAGTCGGCCAGGACACCAAATCCATATTGGAAGATCGACTATTAAAAACGAATCCAATTACGATTGTAAATAGACTTATCCGATTCTCAAGGCCAATATCCGCTGTTACTAGCAGCTCGACAAGATTATAGGTCAATAATATTTCCGCAAATAAAATTCAGCAGATGAAGAATTTGAGGAAATTTATTCTCAAATTGAATCAACCAAATTTTAAGCCGACACATGAACCACCTTTCCGTTTACGACTACGTTATCTTTTTAATCTATTTCATTGTAATATTAAGCTATGGGTACTGGGTTTATCAGCGAAAAAAGAAGACGCGAACGGATACAAAAGACTACTTTCTGGCTGAAGGTTCCTTAACCTGGTGGGCCATCGGCGCTTCGATAATAGCGTCTAACATATCGGCAGAACATTTCATTGGCATGGCGGGTTCCGGATTTGCCATGGGACTTGCCATTGCAAGTTATGAATGGATGGCTGCTGCGACGCTGATCATTGTCGCCGTTTTCTTCCTCCCCATCTACGTCAAGAACCATATCTATACCATGCCCCAGTTCCTGTCGGGACGTTATAACAACACTGTAAGTACACTCATGGCCGTATTCTGGCTGCTGGTATACGTCTTTGTGAACCTCACTTCCATTTTCTTTCTTGGTGCGCTGGCGATAGAGACCATCACAGGTATCCCGTTTTATGTTTGTGTAATAGCCCTGGCTATTTTCTCTGCAGTCATTACGCTTGGTGGCATGAAAGTGATTGGCTACACTGATGTGATCCAGGTATTGGTTCTGGTGCTCGGTGGACTGGTGACCTGTTATATGGCACTGCAACTTGTCTCCGATAAGGTAAATGGTAATGGGATCATTGACGCACTTGGCGTGCTGCGGGTTGAAGCGGATGACCACTTCCACATGATCTTCTCCAAAGGACACAAATATTATGATGATCTGCCGGGCATTGCGGTGCTGGCAGGTGGTCTTTGGATCAACAATCTTAACTACTGGGGCTGTAACCAGTACATCGTTCAACGTGCACTTGGTGCCGATCTGAAAACCGGACGGGCAGGGTTGCTTTTTGCTGCATTCCTCAAATTACTAATTCCCGTAATTGTGGTTATTCCAGGTATTGCTGTTTTTGTATTGTTTCAACAAGGTTATTTCCAAACTGAAATGGTCGATGCAACCGGCACTGTTAAANNTCATGCTTATCCTGTGCTGATGAACCTGCTGCCAGTCGGCATTAAAGGACTCGCATTTGCAGCACTCACAGCGGCAATTGTCGCCTCTCTAGCCGGCAAGTGCAATAGTATTGCAACAATCTTTACCTTAGATATTTACAAGAAGTTCATCAATCCTGAAGCAACTGAAAGGAAGATGGTTAGCATCGGCAGATGGGCTGTAGTGATTTCTTCTTTAATTGCCATTATTGTGGCACCTGCATTGCGGAGTTTTGATCAGGTTTATCAATTTATACAGGAGTATGTTGGATTTATATCTCCTGGAGTTTTTGCCATATTCCTACTCGGGTTTTTCTGGAAGAGAACAACCTCTAGAGCAGCACTCACCGCAGCGTTACTCACCATCCCTTTGTCCGTACTATTTAAGTTTTTGCCGACCCTGAGCGGAGGAGCAATTGAGCCGATCCCATTTTTGAACCGGATGTCCTGGGTGTTCTGCATTATTCTTATCTTAATGTATCTGATCACTGTTTCAGATCCGGAGAGTAAGAACAATCCAAAAGGACTTGAAATAAATAAAGAGATGTTCAGGGTAACACCTGGCTTTATCGTCGCCTCTGTTGTGATATGTGGTATTCTGGCGGCACTATACACAGTTTTCTGGTAATTAGATATCAAATAAACACCTTAATTATGAAACAGCTAAGCGAAAAAGAAAAGTCACCATTATCGAGCCTTGAGGTTTGGGAGGACGATGTTGTAGCACGTTATCCTGAACCGGCCAAGACAAAGTCGGATTTTAGGACCTATGACAGCGAAACGGATAACCCAATCCGGGAATTCTATAGGCTTAACCACACCTATCAGACCTACGATAATGTCTTAGCAAAGAAGGCGAAGTTTTTGAAGTTCGAACAGATGGAGATGCCTTGGTGGTCGGCCATGGAATACCTGAACACGCTGGTTGATGATTCCGATCCGGACACCTCGCTGGATCAACTGCAACACCTGCTGCAGACCGCGGAAGCCATTAGAGCCGACGGTCATCCAGACTGGTTTGTGCTAACTGGTTTCATTCATGATCTGGGTAAAGTGCTTTGTCTCTTCGGTGAACCGCAGTGGAATGTGGTGGGTGATTCTTTCCCGGTAGGCTGCCAGTTTTCTGACAAGATCGTCTTCCCAGAATTCTTTGAAGCAAACCCAGACACTTATGATGAAAGATTTAACACGAAGTTAGGTGTGTACTCCCAAAACTGCGGACTAGATCAGGTTCACATGTCCTGGGGACACGATGAGTACATGTACCACTTAACCAAAGATTATCTTCCAGAGGAAGCCTTGTACATGATCCGATACCATTCTTTTTATTCACAGCACCGGGAACATGCCTATGATCACCTGCTGAATGCGCATGACCATGAAATGTTTAAGTGGGTGGATAAGTTTAATCCTTATGACCTTTACTCAAAGAGCCCTAAGGCACCGGTGCTTTCAGAATTAAAGCCTTACTATGAGGATCTGATTGCAAAGTACTTGCCGCCAACCGTGAAGTTTTAAATTAAGATAATGAAGTTATAGATAGCGCAGAAACTGCCCTATCTATAACTTAGTATTCAAATTAAGCTGCATTTAACTATTTCTTAGCTTTTTGATTTTCTCAAGCTCAATCACATCGATCTGATCTTTAGGCCTATTTACGACCTTTTTATTCAGGATAAGCTGATTGATATGGAGGAAAGGAACCTGTATTCCTTCAAAGTCTGCAATAGAGGCACAGTTAAGACAATCTTGGAAAGTATATTGTTCAAGACCTTTCATGGTAGTCATAATGTCTAATTCCAACTGATGGGCGATGTAAAACCTAGTCCAGCCTGGAACAAATTCCATCTTTTCGAGAGACGGAAAATCGCCGTATCCAAGCTCCTTGAAGGCCTTTCTTAGTTTGATTCTATTATCAATAGAATCAAACAACCAAAGATCTATGTCATCAGTATTTCTGTTGAAGCCATGGAGCCTGGTGGCAAATCCGCCTACCATAATATATTGTACTTCATTACTGTTAAGTAAGCTCCAAAAGCGAAGCAATGCTTCATCTAAAATATCCATTTCTATTTATGAATGATTTTAGCCCTTTTCATGGTAGCATTGATGCGAAGCATTTTGGTAAATAATCTTAGTTTCTCAATGTCAGTCCTAAAAACATCCCTTTTTAGACGCTCATTATCATCAGTATGGGAGATAATATCAGCCTCAAACTTACTGGACACCATTTCCTTTTTCATATCAGTATTTCTTGTTTACAAAGCAATTTACGCATTCTAATAACCACTGCGAGAAGTATATGTTCTTAACGATTCAAATCTGCCTTGCTTATGATTAAAACCATTAATGAGTGGCTCCAGTTCGGTGGCACAGACTGAACACTTTGTTAAGCATGTTCTTCATTCATTTTTAATTCCCTTTTTCGTAGATGGAACATTTGCAGGCAAAGCGACGCGCCCGCAATCAGGGAAGTAGGCCAGATCTCCGGTTTATAGGTTATCAGATATATGAAAGCACATCCCCAAAATAATGCAACGCCTACTAAAAGCACCAACGCGCTCCTCGTCGTGATGAAATGCCTTTTATAACCGATTGTATCCTGATGATCGCTGTTATATGCTTTTATGTTCCTTACAATCACATCCGTAATACCATGTTTCTCCTGATCCATTCTGTCGATTTGGAAGGATTGTTTTGCACCATTAGCCATGTAAAGATTCAGGCGCAGAGTCGTATCACAATCATCAACACGATATGAAGTAAGATCAACAAAGGGGATTTGAATAACCTTTTCTGGTTTTCTATCTTGTTGATGGAAGACAACAGTTATATCTACATCCGACAAGCTGAAAGTGGCCTCCGACATAAATTGTTTAATAACCCATCTTTTGCAAATGACTGGCATAAACAAAAAAATAATTCCTCCAAGAACCGCTATAAGTAAGCTCCCAAATTTCCAGGTTAGTACCGCGGTTATTAGTACCCCGAAGAACATATAAGCGTAAACACGTATCATATACTGCGCCGGGTTCAGTACGTTAATGTTTTCAAAACTACGTCCTATGCGTGTGTTAACCTGATTAGAAATCAATTTCCTTCCGTTTAATTTGAAGCATTAAAGCTTAATTCTTCTTTGTTCTCAAGTTTAGTAGCAGACCGTGTTTTTAAAAAACACATAACCGCACAAATAACAAACAGCACCGCTGCAGCAAAAAGTATATACCGCCTTGTACCTGGTTCTGAGCTCAAAGCAGATCCCATGTTCGTAATGGCAAGACCAAGGTTGGTCCAGATTAAGATTCGAAAAACACTGTTGTTTTTAGCTGTGACTTGTTGATCCATAACGTCTAGTTTTAGAACTCAGAAAGCAATGTGTTACTAAGATATCATTTCTTACAAAAAAGCCCCGCATTGCTGCAGGGCTTCCAAAAAAAATAAAAAAACCTAACTAATAGTAACTGCTATTCAAATTCACGTTCTGCTTTTCTGCAGTCTCAATTCTTGTAAAATCTGAAAGTATAATTGGTGTGCCTTTTTTAACACATACATTATGTTCAAAGTGTGCGGCTGTTAAACCATCTTCGGTAGAGACGGTCCAGCCATCTTCTAGAGTATAAATGTCTGGACTTCCCAATGAAATCATCGGCTCAATAGCCAGAACCATATTCTCCTGCAGTTTCTTACCCGTTCCTCTTCTGCCATAGTTCGGCACCTGAGGATCTTCATGCATCTGACGACCAACACCATGACCTACAAATTCCTTGATCACGCCATAACCATGCTGTTTATGCGTGTATTGCTCGATCGCATACGCGATATCCCCAATGCGATTTCCAGTTACTGCCTGCTTAATACCCAGGTACAAGGAATCTTTGGTAACTTTTATCAGCTGCAGAATCTCAGGTGTGGTCTCCCCAACNNAGGCATGATCTCCATGGAAACCATTCTTATAAACTACCGTATCAATGGTAATCACATCACCATCTTTAATCACGTAACTACCAGGGAAACCATGAACAACTTGTTCATTCACAGAAATACATAACGCATAAGGAAATCCGTGGTAGCCTTTACATGATGGCGAACCACCATGATCACGTATAAAAGTTTCTCCAAGTGTATCCAAAGAAAGTGTTGTGATACCTGGTTTAATTGCTTTGGCAACTTCTGCAATGGTTGAACTTACCAGCAAACAACTCTCCCGCTGTATCTCTACTTCTTCATTCGTCTTATATAAACTCATTCAATTTTAACTTTCTACAAAGATACGAAGGTCGGAAATCTCCAATGTTTATACAAGGTCAAGTTCTGAAAGGGCAACTTTGTCGATCCGTACACCATCCATATCTAAAATCTCAAACTTCAGGTTCTTAACGCGGACGATATCACCGGCATGAGGCATGGACTTGAGATGATAAATCATAAATCCCGAAATCGTGGTATANNATGTTTTCTTCGATCACTTCGCTGGAGAAAAACTGGTTTATTTCGAGAATGGGAGTACGCCCATTAATCAGGTGGCTGCCGTCTTCCCGTTTGGTTATGTGTTCTTCCTGAATCTCATCTTCATCGGGCAAATCGCCAACAATTGCTTCGATTAAGTCGTGCAACGTGATTATTCCACGCACACTACCATACTCGTCAACAACGACCCCCATATACTGCTTCTTGCCTTTGAAAAGGTTCAGTATCTTAAAAGCTGGCGTATTCTGAATCACGTAAATCGGCCTTAATAAGATTTGACTGATGTGAAAATCTGGGCGGTTATAGTTCTCTAAAAGGTCTTTGATGGACACTACACCTTTCAAATTGTCGAGCGTACCCTCGCCTACCAGAAATTTAGAATGTGCACTTTTGGTAAACTTGGCTAAAATTAAATCCTTTGACCAATTATAATCTATCCATTCCACTTCTGAACTGTGGGTCATCATTGACTTTGCCGTTTGGTCGGTAAAGGAAAAAAGATTCTGCATGGCCTGACTTTCCTCTGTCTCAAGCACGCCCTGCGTACCGGCCGTTTTCAACATAAATCTTAATTCATCCTCACTCACCCGCTCACCTTCGGTTTCCTTTATCCCGGTTATTTTTAAAATCAATTTTGTGGAGATAGAGAGTAGTTTCACAAAGGGAAAGGTAATGGAAGTAAAAACTTTAATAATAGGTACGGTCACCAATGCAATACCTTCCGGATTATTCATCGCAATGGTTTTTGGTACCAACTCCCCAACTACGATGGTAAAATAAGTAATACCACCGATCACGATAACGAGCGAAATCGGATCTACATAATTCGCCGGCAGTCCCCAACCAAAAAGTAGTCCTATCATATCATCCGTAAGCGCAGCCCCTCCATACGCACCAGCAATAATGCCTATAAGCGTAATGCCAACCTGAACTGAGGAAAGAAAATTTTCCGGATTCAAAAGCAGTTGCTGAATCGCTAAGGCACTTTTATTTCCCTGCGCGGCAAGATGGTCTATTCTGGCTTTCTTAACGGATACAAGCGCAATTTCAGAAAGCGCAAAGAAGCCGTTTAGCAACGTAAGTATAAAGATGATTAGTAACTCCAAGGTCTTAATGTTTGTATCAAATGTAGCCATTTGTATTCAATAGTGAATTTACGAGCTGTCTCGGTCAGGTTGTTCGAAGTGTTAACGCTATTTTAGTGTCGCCTTGAACAAAATGGTCCCTACAAAGAATTATCGAGGCTTTAACAAGGCGCACACTAGGGATTAGCAAGGGGTTGACATGGCCCACAGGCAACTGAACCCCTTGTGAACACCTTATCAGCGGCAGGCAAACCCTGAAGCAGGATGTTAAGAAGTGTTAATCTTCAAGCCCAGCTATGTTACCGCACTGATTTTTTGCGTTTAAGGAATTTTAAAACGAGCATTAAAGGGATATAATTTACTTTACTACCTTATATTTTTTTATTTTCGCAAAACATAAATAGAAATACATGGAAGAATTTGAAGTAAGCGATGCTTCTAAGAAGACTAAAACCATTTACATATCCACCATATTTAGTATTGCCCTGGTGTTGGTTATGCTTGGTATGCTTGGCCTGATTCTGGTTCATGCCAAGAACCTTTCTAATTACGTGAAAGAGAATATTGTGCTAAACATTATTGTAGATGAGGGCGCCAAGGAATCTGATGTGCTACAACTCCAGAAAGAACTGGATGCGAATGTAGCCATCAAACAGACACAGTATGTAAATAAGGAGCTTGCCGCGAAAAATCTAACCGACGATCTTGGTGAGGATTTCGTGAACTTCCTCGGTTATAACCCACTACTTTCTACAGTAGATGTGTATTTGAAGGCTGATTATGCGAACAATAAAAGCATTGAGACGCTTAAAACGCAACTGGCAAAAAATCCGGTAGTAAAAGAAGTCATTTATCAGAGTTCATTGATCGACATGGTAAACCAGAATATCAATACCATTAGTTTGATCATCCTCGCATTTGCCGGCATCCTGTTACTGATCTCTATTGCATTGATCAACAATACCATCAGGTTGGCCATTTATTCTCAACGCTTCCTGATCAAGAGTATGCAGCTTGTTGGTGCAACCAGGAACTTCATCCGCAAGCCATTCATCCTAATTGCAGCATTGCACGGTTTAATTGCAGCATTAATTGCGATCATTATTCTCCTGGGCTTCTTATTTTATGCACAAAGAGAGATTCCCGAGATCGTGATCCTGCGAAACTACACTGAATTTGGTTTTGTGTTGTTATTCCTTGTCGGTGTGGGCATCTTCATTACCGCCATTAGCACGCATTTTGCTGTTACCAGATACTTACGTTTAAAAATTTACGATCTATATAGATAATGTTAGAAAGAAAAACTCCTCCTGTACATCAGGACACCAACCATGAAATGGTTTTCACCAAAAAGAACTATCAGCTACTTATCATCAGCATGCTGATCGTTGTTTTTGGATTCATCTTGATGATTGGCGACACTGATATCTACGATGTTCGTAAGACATTGATCGCACCAATGGTTGTTTTGTTCGGTTTTGGTTTTGGCGTTTACGCTATTTTAAAGAAATAAGCGTAATACATGACCTATCTACAAGCACTGATCCTTGCAATTATCGAAGGATTAACCGAGTTTTTGCCCGTTTCTTCTACAGGACACATGGTTATCGCCAGCTCTATTATGGGTATTGGTGAAGATGATTTTGTTAAACTATTTGAAGTCGCCATTCAATTAGGCGCAATACTGGCCGTTGTAGCGCTGTACTGGAAGAAGTTTATCGACTTCAGCAAATGGCAGTTTTACATGAAGCTGTTCATTGCCGTTATCCCGGCTTTATTCTTCGGATTTCTATTGAATGACTTCATTGACAATACTTTAGGGAACCCGATTTTTATTGCAGTGGTATTGTTGGTTGGTGGTATCATTCTACTTTTCATCGATAAGTTCTTTAAAAACCCAACCATCCANNCAATCTTACAGCATTCAAAATCGGTTGTTTTCAGGTATTAGCGGTTGTATTCCCCGGCCTTAGCCGCAGTGCGGCCACCATTATCGGTGGTATGCAACAGAAGCTAACCAGAAACGCCGCAGCAGAATTCTCGTTCTTTCTTGCCGTTCCAACCATGTGCGCTGCTACAGGTTACAAACTGCTTAAAGGCTATGAACTGTTAAATGCGGAGAACATTAAGCTCCTGCTTTTTGGAAACGTCGTTGGTTTTATTGTTGCAATTATTGCAATCAGATCATTTATCGGTTACTTATCCAAACATGGATTTCGTATTTTTGGCTGGTATAGAATTGCAGTCGGGCTCATCATTCTCGGATTGTACTTCGCCAACGTACCACTCGTAGTCGCATAATGTCTGAAATTATAGAAATGCCTGTTCCGGCAATAACGTTCCCCGAATTCAACTTCGCTGAAGGTGAACTTTTACTCATCAACAAGCCATACAAATGGACCAGCTTTGATGTTGTAGGGAAGTTAAGGAACTCCTTCAAACCGCTTAAACTTAAAGTCGGCCATGCCGGAACGCTGGACCCCCTGGCTACAGGATTGCTGATCATCTGCACTGGGAAATTGACCAAACAGATCGACACCTTCCAGGCGCAGGAAAAAGAATACACCGGAACGATGACCCTCGGTGCCACTACCCCATCCTTTGATATGGAGACGGAAGTAGACCAGGAATATCCTACGGATCATATTACAGAACCTCAAATCCACGCAGCTACCGCAGCATTCATTGGCGATATTCAGCAATATCCACCTGCACACTCTGCAGTGAAAGTAAATGGAGAACGCCTTTATGTTAAAGCCAGGCTTGGAGAGAAGACCGAACTACGCCTAAGAAACGTTACCGTGTCTGCTTTTGAGATCACGAGAATCGCCTTGCCCGAGGTTGATTTCCACATTGTTTGCAGCAAAGGAACCTATATACGTTCACTGGTATCCGACTTTGGAGCAGCTTTGAACAGCGGTGCTTACCTTTCAAAGCTAACCCGCACCCGCAGCGGTGATTTTCTGCTTGACAACGCTTTTGAGGTACAGGAACTTGTAGCCCATATCCGTAGTTTAAAACAAGCTTAGAAATGGCCGATCGCGCGGAAAACAAATATCTTCACCTCATTAAGGAGATATTGTTTATTGGAGCCGGTGTAACTTCGGCGTGTTTTGGCCTGAAAAGTTTTTTGATGCCAAACGGCTTTATTGATGGCGGCGTAACCGGTATTTCGCTTTTGATTACTAAACTGACCAGGTTGGAACTTTACTACCTGATCGTAGTCATTAATATTCCCTTCGTAATCTTGGGTTTCCGTCAGATCGGGAAAACCTTCGCCGTAAAAACTTCTATAGCCATTGTCCTGCTATCGTTGATGCTGGCCGTAGTACCTTTTGAACCCATCACACATGATAGATTATTAATCGCTTTTTTTGGTGGCCTCTTCCTTGGAGGCGGTATCGGCCTGGCCATTCGAGGTGGTTGCGTTATTGATGGAACCGAGGTGCTCGCTTTATACATCAGCAGAAATAGTGTGCTTACTGTTGGGAATATCATTCTGATCTTGAACATTCTCATCTTCTGCGTTGCTGCAATTCTTGTGAACATTGAAACAGCATTGTATGCCATTCTTACCTATTTGTCAGCTTCAAATACCGTAGACTACATCGTAAACGGCATTGAACAATACACCGGTGTAACCATCATTTCTGATAAGAATGAAGAAATAAAAGCCTTCATTATCAATGACATGAAGCGCGGTGTAACGATTTACAAAGGTGAAGGTGGTTATGGAATTAAAAAAGACATTGACATTTTATATACAATTGTCACGAAAATTGAGATGAGCAAACTACAGACCGCCATTAGACAGATTGATGCGGATGCTTTTGTGGTTCAGCAACAGATTGCAGACCTCAAAGGTGGTGTAGTGAAGAAACATGCCTTACATTAACGATCAAGCTTTGAAAATTTACCATCATTTATCGGATTTCAAAAAACTGGACAACGCTGTTGCAGCGATAGGAACTTTTGACGGCGTTCATTTTGGCCACCGTAAGATCATTAGCCGTTTGGTGGAAACAGCCAGGGCAACTGGTGGAGAGACGGTAGTATTGACCTTTTTTCCACATCCACGTCTGATCCTGGATCCGGAAAATCAGGATTTGAAGATGATCAATACCATCAATGAAAAGGCGGCGATACTAGAAGAACTCGGCGTTGATCACCTGATCATCACCCCTTTTACCAGAGATTTCTCTAATCTTAGTCCGGATGAATACATTAATAATGTTCTGGTGGGCACCATTGGTATCAAACACATTATTGTAGGTTATGATCACCGCTTTGGAAAAGACCGGAAGGGTGGTATGCAACATCTTATTGCTGCTGGCAAGATTAGAGGCTTTGATGTGGAAGAAATTGCGGAACAGGATATCCATGACGTAGCAGTTTCCTCTACCCAAATCCGTAAAGCACTGTTATGTGGCGATGTTGCTTTGGCGGCAACCTTCCTCGGTTACCACTTTAGTATCCGTGGCCGCGTGATTAAAGGCGACAAGATTGGCCGCACCATTGGCTTCCCAACAGCAAACATTTTTGTAGAGGAAACCTATAAACTCATCCCTTCGGATGGGATCTATGCCGTTACTGTGACCTTGAATGAAGGTAGCTTTAAAGGCATGGCTTACATTGGGCAACGGCCAACCATCAATGGTATGACGCGCAACATTGAAGTCAACATCTTTGATTTCAATCAGGAGATCTACGGACAAGATATCACCATGACCTTTATGGAATTTTTGCGCCATGATGTGAAGTTCACAGGTCTTGATGCCCTAAAACTTCAGCTTCAACAAGACAAGGAAGACACCCTGAGTTTTTTCAATAAAATGTAGAATTAGCGCTTAGGGAGCGGTTTTCAGTTCAAAAAAGCTCGGTTTTTGCTTATATTAGGCCAAACCGCATTCTTTTATGAGCCATCTCCCTGTACTGATTATCGATCTTGCCTTAATCCTTGCTGCTGCTGGTGTAACCACCCTCTTATTCAAGAAAATTAAGCAACCGCTGGTTTTGGGTTACATCCTGGCCGGATTGCTGGTTGGTCCGCACATTAAATTCATACCCACCGTTACCGATAATGAAAGCATCCATATCTGGGCGGAAATTGGTGTGATTTTCCTTCTTTTTAGCTTGGGACTGGAGTTCAGTTTTAAAAAGCTGGTGAAGGTTGGAGGTTCCGCTTCGGTTACGGCTGTGGTCGAAGTCGTGTCTATGCTACTGATAGGTTTTGTTGCCGGACTTGCCATGGGCTGGTCTACCATGGACAGTATTTTCCTCGGTGGTATTCTTTCCGTCTCCTCCACCACGATCATTATCCGGGCTTTTGAAGAACTTAATGTAAAGCATAAGAAGTTTGCCGGGCTGGTCTTCGGCGTACTGATTGTGGAGGATCTTGTGGCTATTTTGCTGCTCGTATTGCTCTCCACCTTGGCGGTTAGTCAGCAGTTTGCCGGTGTGGAGATGCTGACTTCTATTTTGAAGCTTTGCTTCTTTCTGGTGCTATGGTTTATTGCAGGGATCTTTTTGATTCCGACTTTCCTGAAGAAAACCAGGAAACTGATGAACGATGAAACCATGCTTATTGTAGCGATCGCATTGTGTTTACTGATGGTACTGCTGGCGGTTAAAGTCGGCTTTTCTGCTGCACTTGGTGCTTTTATCATGGGCTCCATCCTGGCAGAAACCACACAGGCGGAACATATTGAACACCTGACCAAATCTGTTAAAGATCTGTTTGCCGCAATATTCTTTGTGTCTGTGGGTATGCTGATCGATCCGAGCATTTTGATTGATTATGCAGTCCCTATTCTGATCATCACACTTGCGACAGTACTTGGGAAGTTCCTGAGCTCTGGTCTTGGTGCGCTGATCTCTGGACAGCCACTTAAAACGGCGGTTCAGACGGGTATGAGTCTGGCGCAGATTGGGGAGTTCTCNNTGGGACTATCTCTGAAAGTGACCAGCGACTTTCTATACCCCATTGCAGTAGCAGTCTCGGCCATTACTACATTTACAACACCCTATCTGATTAAAGCATCGGAACCATTCTACATTTTTCTGGAGCGTACCCTGCCAAAGAAATGGGTAGCCGGTATTCAACGCTACAGCAGTTCTACGGCTGGGATCACAACGCTAAGCGATTGGAAGGTCCTCTTACGTGCTTATACGACCAATACCGTTATTCACTCTGTAATTCTGATTGCCTTGATCTTTTTTGGATCGAAGTATATTCAGCCATTTATTACGGAGCACATCATTAATGGCGATCGCGGCATTATCATCAGCCTAATTTTAACCTTGATCCTAATGGCACCTTTTATCTGGGCACTTTCCATAAGAAGGATGCAGCGCAATGCCTATTCCCACCTTTGGTTGAACAAGAAGTATACACGCGGGCCATTGATTGCCCTTGAAGTGCTGAGAATAGGCCTGGGTACGTTTTTCGTGGCTTTCTTAATCTTCCAGTTCTACAACACCTTTGTAGCAACGTTGATTGCCATGGTTATTATTATTGCGGGAATCTTCGTGTTCTCGAGAAAGCTGCAAAGCTTCTACGATCGTCTGGAGAACCGGTTTTTAGGTAACCTGAATGCAAGACAGGCACAGCATGCACCCGAAATCTTGCCCTGGGATACCCACCTGACGGAACTTACGGTTTCGCCAGACTCTGTCTTGGTTGGACAAACCTTAGTAGACCTTGCAGTTCGTGAAAAGTACGGGATCAACATCGCTTTGATAGAAAGGGGAAAACGAATGATTCCGACGCCCAGCCGTGATGAACGCCTGTACCCACATGACAAGGTGCTCATTATCGGTAGTGATGACCAACTGGCAACGGTAAAACCTTTGTTTGAAGGTCAGGGTGACGCCAATGAAGAATATGATTTCCCTAAAAATGAGATGACCCTGCAAAAGGTGGTGATCAATAGCCAGTCACCAATTTATAAACAAAGCATTCGCGACTCAGGTATTCGGGAGAAATCGCAAGGTTTGGTTGTCGGAATTGAAAGAAAGGGCATTCGCATCTTAAATCCGGACTCCAATCTGGTGTTTGAAAATGAAGACATCGTGTGGATTGTTGGAAATCACAAAAAGATTCCCGAGCTCCTGAAATAGAATTCCTATTATTGTATTGATTGATCAATAAGATACGCTCAGGTGGTTTATCAATTGCTACCGCCGAAAACACCTTTTAGAATGAAAATAGACCAGGAGAAAAGTGAGTTTCTAGACGAGATGCTTGACCATTGGAAGGCTGAACGACTGCTTAGTGAGGATGATGTACGGCGATTGAAGAACAGCTATGAAACAAAATCATTTGACTGGCGGCGTTTAGCGCAGTACTCCTTCTGGATTGCCATGGCTTGTGGGGTGATTTCCCTAGGCGCTTTGCTGATCGACAAAGACATTCTCACCTATCTCGAGCGGCTTTATGATACACCGGATATCCTGATCAGCCTGCTTTCTGCAGCTGCTGCAGGTGTGCTGTACTTCTACAGCTTCAGGCGGAAAAAGACCCATACCACGCAGGTTTTCAGTAATGATGCGATGGTATTTTCGGCTGTTATGCTGACGGCAAACGCCATCGCTTACCTCGGGAAAAGCATCGGCAAAGGCGATGCGAACTATCCCCTACTGATCCTGTTTTCGGTTTTTGTATATGGCTGCCTGGCCTTTGTTTTTCACTCCCGATTGATCTGGATATTTGTATTGATTTCCCTGGGTGCCTGGTACGGCACGGAAACAGGCTATCTATCCAGATGGGATATGTATTTCGCAGGTATGAACTATCCGCTGCGCTTCGTTGTGTTTGGCTTTGTACTTACGGCCGCTGCATTATTATTGCGCAAAGTTAAAGCGTTCTCTTTTTTCCAGCCGGCAACTTATATCTGCGGCATGATTTACCTGTTTGTATCCTTATGGTTGCTATCCGTTTTCGGCAACTATGGTGATTTGGATGAATGGGCTACAGTGCGACAATTGGATATGTTCTACTGGGCCATCATTTCTGCGGCGGTCTGTGCCATCAGCATCTTCGCAGGATTGAAATACCGTGATCATATTGCACGGGAATTTGGGATCACCTTCCTGTTTTTAAACCTATATACCAGGTATTTTGAATACTTCTGGGACAGTTGGCATAAGGCGATATTCTTTTGTGTGCTTGCTGCTTCGTTCTGGGTAATTGGTCGCAGGGCGGAAAAAATCTGGAACCTGGAGTTCCTCAAGAATAAGTAATCAGGATTTAATGATCTGCTCGTAAACCACCTTGATCAGGTGATAAGCAGAAAGGGCAAAGAACAGGATGGCGATGCTCTTATTGATGACATAGCTGCTCAAGGTAAACTTATCCTGGATGTATTTCGCAAATCTGGCGAAGCCGTATAAAACAATCCCTGCGCCTATTCCGGAGCCAATACTGAACGTAGTAAGCGATAGCGTACCGGTGTCTATCCATTCATGAGAAATCAGGTAGGTGCCCAGGAAGAGCCAGTAAGGTACCTGCATAGGGTTTAGGATGCCCAGCAAGATGCCGTAACGCACGCTGTCTTTCCTGGAGGTATCTGTTTTAGGCATTTCTTTTCTGGAACGCCAGGTGATGATACCGAGTACCAGAAATACGACGATCATGGCTATATCTATGATGCGGTCGAGCTCCACACTGGTGGCAAACCATTCCACGAAGCGCATGATCACAAAGGTGAACAGCATCTCCACAAGGGAGAAGGAAATGATGAAATAGTATGCTTGTTTTAACCCTTTATTTAGTGTGATCTGCGCCGCAGTAAGGTTGATGTTGCCCGGGGGAATGTAGCCCACCGCATTGCAGATTATTCCCAATAAAAGCGTTAAAACAAGCATGGCCGAAGATACAATTATTNNTCGGCTAAATACTTACCTGTATAGGATCCTTTCTGTTTGATCAGGTCCTCTGGTGTTCCTTCAAAAACAAGCTTCCCGCCTTGGTCCCCACCTTCCGGGCCAATGTCGATTACCCAATCGGCAGATTTGATCATGTCCATATTATGCTCAATTACAAGGATGGTATTGCCTTGTTCAATCAGCGTATTTAGCGCAACCAGCAGCTTTTTGATGTCATGAAAGTGAAGTCCCGTAGTCGGCTCATCAAAGATGAACATGGTCTTACTGGCATTGTTACCCTTAATCAGGAAAGATGCCAGCTTGATACGCTGCGCCTCTCCGCCCGAAAGCGTGTTAGAGGATTGTCCGAGGTGTACATAGCCCAGGCCAACATCTACCAGCGGCTGCAGCTTACTAATGATTTTAGGTTCATTTTTGAAGAACTCCAGTGCTTCATCAATGGTGAAGTCAAGGATATCTGCAACGTTTTTATCTTGGTAGGTTACATCGAGCACCTGCTGTTTAAAGCGTCTTCCACCACAAGCCTCACAAGGCAGGTAGATGTCGGCCATGAACTGCATCTCGATTTTCACTTCGCCTTCGCCAAGACAAACATCGCAGCGTCCGCCCTCTACGTTGAAGGAATATGCTGCAGGTTTTAGGCCTGCGGCTTTCGATGCTGGTAAGGCCGCGAATAAAGATCTGACGTCGTCCCAGGCCTTAACGTAAGTTACCGGGTTTGATCTGGACGATCTACCAATCGGGTTCTGGTCTACCAATTCCACCTGGCTCACCAGGTCGGTGTTCCCGAATATACCATCGTATGCACCCGTTTGCTCTCCGGCGTAGTTACCAATAGCTTTCTGCAATGCGGGGTAAAGGATCTTTTTGACCAAACTAGTCTTGCCTGATCCGGAAACCCCACTTACTACCGTGAAGATGCCCAATGGGAATTTTACATCAATATTCTTGAGGTTGTTCTCCCTGGCACCTTTGATCATGATATGATCCTGCCATTTGCGGCGCATGGCTGGTATGGTAATGCGNNCCATGCGTACCGGCTTCCGGACCAATATCAATGATGTGGTCGGCCGCTTTCATCATCTCCTCTTCGTGTTCTACAACAAGCACGGTATTACCGACATTGCGAAGTGATAAGAGCACTTCGATAAGTTTGTTGGTATCTCTCGGGTGTAAGCCGATGCTTGGCTCATCCAGCACATAGATGGAACCTACCAGGCTACTGCCCAGGGGAGTTGCCAAATTGATACGCTGCGATTCACCACCGGAAAGGGTGTTTGACAAGCGGTTCAGGGTTAAATAACCCAAGCCAACATTGTTCAGGTACAGGATGCGATTTACGATTTCTGACAAGATACGTTTGGAAATCTTTTTATCGGTTTCTGATAGTTCAAGTTTGTCGAAGAAGGACTGTATGGTTGATAAGGGCATTAGAACCACGTCAAGAATAGACTTACCACCTATTTTAACATAGGAAGCATCTTTTCTTAAGCGGGTACCTTTACAATCCGGACATACTGTTTTTCCGCGGTAACGCGAAAGCATGACCCGGTACTGGATTTTATAAGTATGTGATTCGAGCTCTTTAAAGAAGGCATCGAGACCTTCGAAGTACTTGTTTCCGGTCCAAAGCAGCTGCTGCTGTTTTTCAGTAAGCTCGCAGTAGGAACGGTGGATTGGGAAGTTGAATTTATCCGCATGCTGGATCAGCTTGTTGAGCCACTCGCGCATCTTCTCGCCGCGCCATGGTGCAATGGCGTTGTCGTAAACGCTTTTGCTTTTATCAGGGATGACCAGGTCTTCATCAATGCCGATGACGTTACCGTATCCTTCGCATCTTTTGCAGGCACCATAAGGGTTGTTGAAGCTGAAAAAGTTGGGCGTAGGTTCTTCGAAGCGAATACCGTCGAGTTCGAAACGGTCGCAGAAGTGGTTTACTTTTTCTTCGTGCTCCACAAAGCAATCGCCTTTTCCTTCGAAGAAAGCTGTTTGTACGGAATCTGCGATCCTGCTAAGCGTTTCTTCCTCATCGTTTACCACGATCCGGTCGATTAAGATTTTTACAGTTTCTGAATCTGTGAGCTCACGGTCCTTGAAGCTCTCATCTTCTAAAATCGCTTCAATCTTATATAACTTATCGTTCAGGTATACCCGTAGAAAGCCTTTCTGCAGCAATACCGCCAACTCTTCTTTGATGGAACGGTTGTTATGCGGATGCAGCGGGCAGAAAACAGTAGCGACGGCATCATTACCAAGGCCGGTAATGAAGTCTACAACTGTTGAAACTGTATCTTTTCTGACAATCTCGCCCGACTCAGGAGAATAGGTTTTACCGATTCTGGCGAACAGCAGTTTAAGGTAATCGTATATTTCGGTGGAAGTACCAACTGTTGAACGTGGGTTGGAGGTAATAACTTTCTGTTCTATGGCGATGGCAGGTGCAATGCCTTTGATGTAATCGACATCGGGTTTGTTCATCCGGCCCATAAACTGGCGGGCGTAGGATGAAAGGCTTTCGACATAGCGGCGTTGCCCTTCGGCATATAGCGTGTCGAATGCCAGTGATGATTTTCCAGATCCAGACATACCGGTTATCACGACAAGCTTGTTTTTAGGGATCGCAACATCGATGTTTTTGAGGTTGTGTACCCTGGCGCCTTTTATGATAATGTTTCTCTGTGGATCTTTCTCTAGTTCTTTACTCATTTATCTGTCCTGGATTATTGCAAATATAACCCAATTAACTTAATTTAAGTTTTTTGGCCTTCGGCAATAAACCTGCCCAAGGTTGACTTTTTAAGATTTTTTAACACTTCTTTGGCTGAATTGTGGAAAAAAAATGCTTCTTTTGAAAAGAATAACACAATATTTCGAAACCCCATCTTAAAACACAATAAGGAGAAGCGCTATAGATAAAAACTCTACTAAATATTTTTTAGCAAAAGCAAGGAATTTAGTATGGAAGCTCCTATGAAGTTACAGTTAAACAGTGACCAGGATTTAGTGAAGTTATACCTTAACGGTGATGAATCAGTGTTGGAGGAACTTTTACGAAGACACAAAACCAAAATATATACATCTATTTATTTGTTGGTAAAGGACCAGTATCTGGCGGAAGATATCTTCCAGGATACCTTTATCAAGGTAATTAACACACTTCGCTCCGGTCGTTACAATGAAGAAGGCAAATTCTTGCCATGGGTATTGCGTATTGCACATAACCTTGTCATCGATTATTTCAGAAAAGAAAAACGTACGCCGGTAATCACCAGTGCGGACGGTACAGACATTTTAAGCCTGCTACAGGTTAATGAAGAAAGTGCTGAAGATCGTTTATTGCGTGAACAGACACATGCCGATCTACGTGCAATGATTCATTTGCTTCCCGATGAACAGAAGGAAGTGCTGATTATGCGCCACTATGCGGATCTAAGTTTTAAAGAGATCGCAGACCTTACCGAGGTTAGTATTAACACTGCTTTGGGCCGGATGAGATATGCGCTAAGTAACCTGAGAAAAATGATGAAAGTGAAGGAAGTGACTTAATTCATAAATACACATTTTTTTAACGTTTAGGGTAAAATAAATGTTGACTTGTTGCGTTTTGATATAAAACTTAAAAACAATTTGATGCTTATGATAAAAACCTTTACTACAACGAATTGTGTAAACATTTTACATCAATCAGAGGAGGCCTGTAATGCGCAGCATATGGATGAAAAAGATGTAAGAATTTACGAGAGTCTAAAGCCGGAACTGGACAAGTTATATTACACACCCTCCGACGAATTGATAGACCGCATTCTGGCTTATTCCAAAACAAGCCTATAGACATTAAGCTGCCCGAAAGGCAGCTTTTTTTATGCGCTAAGGTTTAGCGCAACAACCGCTGAACCATCTGGTGTTTGTTTATCATTTAGAAAACTTAAATATGCTTAGCGGCTAATAGCTGGTCGTAATCTGAAATTAGGTTGAAAGTTCTGTGAGATGCCTGATTTTTCAATGGGTTTTGAAATAGCTTAATTGCAGATCAGGATGCTATTGGCTGATGAAGTTCTTTGCTTTATTAAACTTTTTTAATTGCTGGAGATGTGTGGTTCCTGCTTGTAGCGGTTCGATGCTGGACGATGTGCATAGACTGTTTGCTAAGGGCTTTATCGGGCGACGTGGCTGGAAACTGATTGTTTAAGGATGGTAATTTTCATTCCCTTGCATTTTCAATATCGATTAGTGGATTATATTTGTATATGCTTAAAAAAGAAAGGTATCAGCAGTTTGTGACGCACTTTGCTGCCAAACAACCGGATGCTGAAACTGAACTCATTTATAACAATCCATATCAATTGCTGGTAGCTGTAATCTTATCCGCACAATGTACAGACAAGCGCATCAATCAGGTCACACCTGCTTTATTTCAACGCTTTCCAGATGCAAGGGCGTTGGCGGATGTTACACCCGACATTGTATTCGACTACATTCGGAGCGTGAGTTATCCGAACAACAAGGCAAAACACCTGGTAGGCATGGCAAAAATGCTGGTTAGCGACTTCAACAATCAGGTGCCATCTGACGTTAAGGAGCTGCAGAAGTTACCTGGCGTGGGCCGGAAAACAGCAAACGTGATTGCTTCTGTGGTTTACAATGCACCTGCAATGGCAGTGGACACGCATGTTTTCCGGGTATCGAGGCGCATTGGACTAACCAATGGGAAGACCGTGCTGGCTGTAGAAAAAGATTTGGTGAAGAACTTGCCCGAGGAGCTGATTTACATTGCACACCATTGGTTGATTCTGCATGGCAGATATGTTTGTGTTGCAAGGTCTCCGAAATGCAGCATATGCGAAATTACGCAGCTGTGCAGGTATTATGAAAGGATTACAAAACCAACTAAAAACATTAGTTTAAAGGCTGAAAAAATATAATTATTTAGGGCTTTAAACTTTTTTATTGATAAAATAAAACGTACTTTTGCTAAAGTAATTAGCACTGACAGACTGAATAATTGTTTTCAAAACAATAGATATTCTATATTTACTCAAAGAATTTTAACAATATGAACCCAAACGCAGAAAAATTAAAAGCATTACAGCTTACCCTGGATAAGTTAGAAAAATCTTATGGTAAGGGTACTGTTATGAAACTAGGCGATGCCGCAATAGAACAAATTGAGTCGATCTCTACAGGTTCTATNNTTTAGGCATTGGTGGTGTTCCTAAAGGTCGTGTTATAGAGATCTATGGCCCGGAGTCTTCAGGTAAAACCACATTGGCTACACACATTATTGCGGAAGCACAGAAAAAAGGCGGTGTAGCTGCGTTTATCGATGCAGAGCACGCGTTTGATAAATTTTATGCAAAGAAACTTGGCGTTGACGTAGAGAACCTTTTGATCTCTCAGCCAGATAATGGTGAGCAGGCACTTGAGATCGCAGATAACCTGATCCGTTCTGGTGCAATTGATGTGATCGTTATTGACTCGGTAGCTGCATTGGTACCTAAAGCGGAGATTGAAGGTGAAATGGGTGATTCCAAAATGGGACTTCAGGCCCGTTTGATGTCTCAAGCTTTACGTAAACTTACAGGTACAATCGCTAAAACCGGCTGTTGCTGTATTTTCATCAACCAATTGCGTGAAAAAATTGGTGTGATGTTCGGTAACCCAGAAACTACGACTGGTGGTAACGCATTGAAGTTTTATGCTTCGGTACGTCTTGACATCCGCAGAACTTCTCAAATCAAAGATTCTGATGAGGTTTCTGGTAACAGAATCAAAGTGAAGATCGTTAAGAACAAAGTGGCTCCTCCTTTCCGTATTGCGGAATTCGATATCATGTTTAACCAGGGGATTTCTAAGGTTGGTGAGATCATTGACCTTGGTGTTGATTTTAACATCATTAAAAAAGCTGGATCGTGGTTCTCTTATGGGGACACTAAACTTGGACAAGGTCGTGATGCAGTTAAACAATTGCTTTTAGACAATCCAGAGTTATCTGATGAGATCGAAGCTAAAATCAGACAAGAAGTTACTGGTGAAAAACTAGAAGAAAAAGAATCTGAGTAAGCGAATTCAACAGCATACTTATTTTTAAAAACAAACAGGCCTGCATTCATTATGCGGGCCTGTTTGTTTTTTAAAGGATATTCAAAGGGCTTGTGCTCCGAAAAGCCTCGTGCTCAAGCACCCATTGGTATTTTCTAAAATGGCATTCTGGATAGTGGCGCAACATCTTGTCCAACAAAATCCTGTTTGATGTACTTGAAATGCGCAGCCATCGCAATCATAGCAGCATTGTCGGTGCAATATTGAAATTGGGGAATGTAGGTTTTCCAGCCCAACTCCTCTTCCATCTGCTTCAATGCTGCCCGCAAACCTGAATTTGCAGAAACCCCACCGGCAATTGCAATATCCTTGATACCGTATTGTACAGCGGCTTTCTTTAACTTACCCAGCAGAATTTGTACAATGCTATGTTGAACAGAAGCACAGATGTCGTCCAGGTTTTCCGGGATGAAATTCGGATTCTCTTTCACATGATCCCTGATGAAATAGAGAATTGCAGTTTTGAAACCACTAAAGCTGTAATCCAGGTCTTTAATCTGTGGAACTGGGAACTTGTACGCTAAGGCATTTCCCAGCTTCGCATGTTTGTCAATTAAAGGCCCGCCAGGATATGGCAGATTCAGGATCTTGGCTGTTTTATCAAAGGCCTCTCCTGCTGCATCATCAAGGGTTTCACCCACAATTTCCATGTCAAAATAATCCTTTACCAGGACGATCTGCGTATGTCCACCAGATACCGTCAGACATAGAAACGGAAATGCGGGTCTAGGCTCATCAATGAAGTGCGCAAGGATATGGGCCTGCATATGATTTACGGAGATTAGGGGCACATTAAGCGCCAGCGCAAAGGACTTTGCAAAGGAAACACCCACCAATAAAGCCCCCAATAAACCAGGGCCTTGGGTAAAAGCGACAGCATCAATATCCTTTTTGTCGACCTTAGCATCGGCTAATGCCTGATGGATTACCGGCACGATATTTTGCTGATGAACCCTCGATGCAAGTTCGGGGATTACACCGCCATAATTTTGGTGAATTGTTTGGTTTGCTATAACATTGGACGTAATTTTACCGTTGTTACAGACAGCAACGGATGTTTCATCACACGAAGACTCGATAGCAAGAATTATAGACACGATTTTTATTTATTAAGCTACAAAAATATCAAAAAACTATTAAAAATAATTCTTTGGCTGATTGCATCGGTTTTACTGTTGGTTGCTGTTCTTTTATTCTCCCTGCAGTTTAAACCGGTACAGACGTATGTCGCAAAAAAAGCAGCGTCATACCTCTCTAAAGAGCTGAACACGACGATCTCGGTCACTGGATTATATTTAAAGCCATTTAAGTCTGTAGTGCTGGAAAACTTGGTCGTGCTCGATCAGGAAAAAGATACCCTGCTGAACATGCCCAAGTTCATGGTCGACATGAACCAGTTTTCGCTCAAAAAACGCATAGTTGACGTGAACACCGTTCAGCTTAATGACGGTACCATTTATCTGAAACAATACAAAAGTGGTAACACGAACCTGGACTTTATCATAGATTACTTTGACTCCGGTGCGCAACCGAAAACACCTAAAAAGAAGAAAGCACCTTATAAAATCTCGTTTGGAAGAGTAATCCTCAATAACGTTGGTTTCCGCTATGTTAACCAGAAGTCATTGGCCAAGGTTCAGGGTGTAAATTTTGACGATGTGCAGCTATCTGCGCTGAACGGCATATTTGAAAAGCTGAACACAACGGACCACCTGATGCAGGCAGATATCAAAAACCTGACCTTCAAAGAGAAAAGTGGCTTTTACCTAAAGAATCTTTCTGCATTTACAACAATAGACTCCAACCAGATTGAACTCCAAAAGCTTTTACTGGTAACGAACGAAAGTAGGCTCAGAGATTACTTCCGCATGAAGTTCAAAACGTTTAATGACTTCAATGATTACATCAACAAAGTACGCATGAAGGCAAACTTCAAGGATAGCCACCTGTCTTCTAAGGATATCGCCTACTTTGCACCGCAACTTTCGGAGATGAACCTGAGTTTGGATATTGATGGCAGGATTGAGGGGCTCGTAAAAAGCCTGGATGCAAAAGCACTATCTGTTAAGGCAGGTAAAGCTACCTACATCAAAGGTCATTTTGTGGTAAAAGGACTTCCCTACCTGAATGACACGTACATGGACCTCAAGGTGGATATGCTGGGGACCAATAAAAAAGATCTTGACGAACTGTTTACGAGAACAACGGGTAAGTCAGTAAAGGTAATTCCAGCAATTGTCTCCAAGTTCGGCAATGTGAATTTCAATGGTCNNCACAGGCTTTCAGAATGATTTCATTGCATTCGGCGAATTTAAAACTAAACTTGGCCGACTGGTTTCTGATGTAAACATGAAGATCAGCAAGCAAGGCATTCCTTCCTATTCTGGAAATGTTAAGAGCTATGATTTCAACATTGGCGAGCTGCTGGATGAAAAATCCTTAGCACGGGTGTCAGCAAGTGTAAATATTGAAGGTGTAGGCTTCGAAATTCAAAGTTTAAAGGAAAAGATCAACGGGAAAATCGACTATATAGACTTCAACAATTACAGGTTTAGGAATGCTGTAGTTAACGGCACTTTCGACAAAAAGCTTTTTGACGGGAGTCTGAAGCTTGATGATAAGAACATCAACCTCGTTTTTGATGGCACAGTGGATCTAAATCCAAAGCTGCCGGTGTTTAATTNNAACACTAAAGGAGGCGAAGCTAAAGTCGATTAAGCTTATTGAAGATTCCTTGAAGGTTGATGCCGTGTTCGCGACAAACTTTAGTGGTAACAATCTGAATAACATTCAAGGTAACCTATTGATATCGCACATTAAGCTCACCAACCCCAAAGGCGTCTACAACGTCGACTCCCTTGAACTTAATGCGGCTGGTTTGGGTACGGATCGTACGCTTTCAATTCGATCGGACATTTTTGACGCCAGCATTAAAGGTCAGTATGACCTCAATTCCATTCCTGCATATTATCAGGCGCTGGCAAAGACGTACATCCCTTCCCTGAAGACCTCTTCCACCAAGTACAACGACCAAATTTTTGAGTTTAATCTACTTGTTAAGCGCTTTGAACCAATTGCAGAGCTTGTAGCACCGGGGCTGGAAATCGAAGATCAGGCAGTGCTGGTGGGTAATTTCAACTCCAAAGCAAACATCGCAACACTCAATGGATTTGTGCGTAAGATCAAATATCAGGGCATAACTGTCAACAACCTGATCCTGGATGAAAACACCACGACCAACCAGNNCATTATCACTTCAGACCGTGTTGACCTCAATGATAGTTTATACATTAAAAACGTCAATATATCGAATGTACTGCGGAATGACAGCCTGGCATTAAACATCAAGCTCTCCAACTCGGACGACGTCAATCAGCTCGACTTGAACGGACTGGTCGAGTTTGCTGGTGATACGACAGCCAGGGTCAGTATACTGCCTTCTCTGGTTAAAATAAACAGCGAAGACTGGAAAATTGAAGAAAAGGTAAGGATCAACTTTGCAAACGGCAAAACAGAGATCAGAAACTTTGAGCTTACAAATGGTAGTCAGATGCTGAGCATCAACGGAGGACTGTCTAAAGATCCTGAAGACTTACTAAATCTTGGTTTTAGAAACTTCAGCCTGGAAACACTCAATCCTTTTGTAAAAACATTGGGCATTAAACTGTACGGCAAGGCAAATGGCCATACCAGACTTTCCAGCCTGATGGCCTCACCTAAGATCAGCGACAGTCTTAGAATCGACTCCTTGATGTTCAATGAGACTTTCATCGGCAGCTTGATTGACACATCTTCTTTTGATGGTGCAAAGAAAGCCGAAAATATCTACACCAGGATACTTACAAACGACTCCGAGACCTTTAGGATTGACGGTCAACTGGACCTTGCCGAGAAACAGATTGATCTGGATGTGATCATGAATGAAAGCAAGCTCGCCGTCCTTGAGCCTTTCGTGAAAAGCCTGGTGTCGGATCTGAAAGGAAGTATTTCTTCCGACATCAAGGTGCGTGGTTCTTTCGAGCAACCTGAAATTAATGGACAAATCAGCTTAAACCAGGCACAGCTCACGGTAAACTACCTTAAAACAGCATATACTATCTCGCAGTCTGTAGAAGTTGATAATAGCGTTATCCGAATCGATGATCTTCGTCTAAAGGATATCAATGGCAACATTGCTACCGCGAACGGATCAGTAGATTTAAACAACATCAGCAATCCAGTGCTCAACATTGATATTGATGCACAGAATTTCATGGCACTAAATACCAGTTCTAAAGATAACCCGCTGTACTTTGGACAGGCATTCGCATCAGGAAACTTCCGGTTTAAAGGGCCTACAAACCAAATGTTCATCGGTATAGATGCAAAAGCTGAAAAAGGAACTGTCTTCAACCTACCGCTCAACAGCTCAGAAACGGTATCCAGCAAGGACTTCATCACCTTTGTACCCAAAGACACAGCTAAGGTCGTTAAAAAGGCTACCACGTTCGAGGGGTTAACCATGAGCTTCAAGCTTTCCATTGATCCAAATACAACTGCAAATATCTTCACGACATTGGGTAATCTGAGTGGCAGAGGAAATGCGGACTTAAACCTGGAAATTAACAGCTATGGAGACTTCGAAATGTCTGGTGACTACATCATCGAGTCTGGTAACTTCGACTTTACCGCACAGGAAGTAATTAACAAGAAATTTACCATTAGACAGGGTGGCAGTATCCGCTGGACAGGAAATCCACTAAATGCGCAGATCCAGCTTAAAGCGATATATTCCCTTCGTGCGGCATTGAACGACCTTTATACGGCAGCGAACCGCACTGCGACCAACCCGGAACGTGTGCTTACAGAAGTAGAAATGGGTTTATCTGGACTGCTTTTGCAGCCAGATATCAAACTCGACATCTTTTTCCCTTCTAATCCGGGTTATAAGGAAGAATTTCAAGCATACTTCAACGACTTGAATAACCTGAACCTGCAGGCATTAAGTTTAATCATCAGAAGGAGCTTTGCGCCGGGAACTGGAGCAGACCTTGGAGAGCAGTTAACTTCAGGTGTAACCAGCACAGCAACGGAGTTGCTATTTAATCAGTTTAACAACGTATTGTCCTCTCTTAATTTGGATTTCGTTGACATCAACATCAGGTCCCTAAGTGAAGCCAATGCGTCTTTCAAGTTCTTCAACGACCGGATTGTTTTAAACGCAGGTATTGTTGACAAGCGAAGCAGCAACGACCTTGCACTAATTGGGTTCTCCAAGAACAATGTTGGTGGCGAGGTTGAAGTACTTGCGCTCATTAGAAAAGACGGCTCGCTGGTTGGCAAGCTGGCCAATAAACCTCCAACACAGCAAAACGTGTTAATCAGCTCTGGTACAAACCAGAATAATAATGTAACCTCCCTGGGCCTGATCTACACCCAGCAATTCGATTCCTTTAAGGAGTTCCTTCAGAAGATCACTGGCGAATTCCGCCGTAATCAACAGAAAAGGGCTGCGCAGGAACTGGCGGAGAAAGAGGCTGCAGATAAAAAAGCACAACAGGAAAAGGAGAAAGCAGTTAGGGAGAAAGACGCAAAGCAATCAGCTGTCAATGGTGCTAACAACACCAGGAGTAACGATCGGGAAGTTCCAAAACGAGAACAGCCCCTGAATACAGAGGCGGTTCTTGAAGATAGACAAAAGAAAAAGTAAGCTTAGCCTTTCATAATATGATGACCCATTTTATCTCTTTTAGTTTTGAGATATTGTTCATTGTGCACGTTGCTTTGAATCTCAATCGGGATATTCTCCACGATCTCCAATCCATAGCCTAGTAACCCGGCACGTTTAGTTGGATTATTAGACATTAACTTCATCTTGGTAACACCTTGTGCACGCAAGATCTGCGCTCCTACTCCGTAATCGCGCTCATCACCTTTAAACCCAAGTTTAATATTCGCTTCAACTGTATCAAAGCCCGCATCCTGCAAGTTGTAAGAGCGAAGCTTGTTTACAAGCCCAATACCGCGACCTTCCTGATTCATATAAACAATCAGTCCTTTACCCTCACGTTGAATCATCTCCATCGCTTTATGCAGCTGAGGACCACAATCACATCTGCAAGATCCAAAGATGTCGCCTGTCATACATGAACTATGTACACGCACAAGCACGGGCTCATCTTCAGCCCAGGTACCCTTACTTAATGCCAGGTGCGTAGCATTATTATCAATTTGAGTGTAGGCAGTCATTTTAAAATCGCCGAATTCTGTAGGTAAATTCACAGTAACCTCTGGAATAACCATGCTCTCTTTAGAAAGACGATAGGTAATCAGATCCTTAATTGCGACAATTTTTAGCTGATGCTGTGCTGCAATTTTCATCAGATCTGGAAGACGCGCCATCTCGCCATCATCTTTCATGATCTCTACGAGTACACCGGCAGGCTCCATACCCGCTAGTCTGGCAAGATCAACAGACGCTTCAGTATGCCCTGAACGACGAAGTACACCGCCATCTTTCGCCCGCAAAGGGAAAATATGGCCCGGCCTACCCAATTCTTTAGGGTCCGTATTTGGGTTAATTAAAGCTTTTATGGTTTTTGATCGGTCCGAAGCGGAGATGCCGGTGGTGCATCCATGACCAATCAAATCGACAGATACAGTGAAATTCGTTTCATACGCAGCAGTGTTTTTTCCGACCATCAACTCGAGGTTTAGCTCGTCACAGCGCTCTTCAGTTAAGGTCGCACAAATTAGCCCCCTACCGTAAGTTGCCATGAAATTAATGACCTCTGGCGTGGCATTCGCGGCAGTGGTTACGAAGTCACCCTCATTTTCCCTGTCTTCATCATCTACAACAATAATTACTTTACCAGCTTTTAAGTCTTGAACTGCTTCCTCTATCGTATTTAACTTGATATCCATTGTTAGAATTTTAAAGTTCCAGCACTGGTCATAACCAACCAGGCCTATTTAGAACCTATACAAAGTTACAACCTTAAAAGATATTTTCCGGCAATTTATATCACAGATAAGTAATCAATCCTTTGAAGAAAATCAATGCGTAATTTGACATTATAAGCCTGCATTTTGGGCTGCAAAAGCATGTTTAAAGCAATTGCAAGGCAACCGGTCTGATGTTTAAAAAACACTGCTGCCGGCTATTCAGCGGCCTTGTTCTTTTTTTTGAAAAGATTAACCAGTAAGCTCTTGTAGTAACCGGCATCAAACAATGCGGAGTCAACTGTCGCTTTGTAAGTCAGGAAACCTGCAAGTGGGCTAAGCAAGATAATAGCCATCCAGGCACCCGCTACGGGTTGTAGGTTTCCCTGCACGGCAGATTTCTCGGCAACAGTAGAAATGATGTGGTATATCAAGAAGAATATAACCGCCATCACAACTGGTAGCCCCATCCCCCCCTTGCGGATAATGGCCCCAAGTGGCGCACCAATAAAGAACAGCAAAATACAAGATACTGCAAGGGTATATTTCTTCCAGTACTCGATATCAATTTTGATGAGGTTGATTGACCTGTCCTGATGTTCCGTTTTCCGCACTACTGCAGATTGATGAACGGCATTCGCAATATCCAGCGCACTTTGTGCTACCATCGCTCGTTCATCTTTCGGAATGTTGTTCATGATATCGCCTTTAATGGCAACTGGCTTAATTTTTATCTTGGTGTAGCCCTTAGTGTAGTTGTTTTGCTTGTAATAGCTGCCAATATTTTCCTTAGATGATCGATTGATACTATCCAGCTCTTTACTCAGGGAGTCTTTTTTATGAACAAGGCCCTTCAGGTTCAACATCGCATTGTTCGATCGGAAACTGTTCTCATCCGTCTTATTCATCTTAAAACTCGACAAATCAAAAGGTACATCTGTTTGCTTAAAACGTATGCGGTATAATTCCTGACGGGGATTATAATAGGAGTTCTTTCCCGGCGATTCTTGATAACGTACGCCGTCCTTAAGTTTCAACAGCAGCGTATTATTATCCGGCGTTTTATTCATGGTCCCTTCTTTGGCCATAATGATGTTGGCGATATCATTTTTGTCATTTGCCTGATAGATCATGATGCCCTCCAGACGACNNGATACTGTTATTGAATACCCCTTCCTTGATCAGGAAGGCCAATTTTTTATTACGAATGTCCCAAAGCAAAGAACCGAACTTCAGGTTAGTCTTCGGGAGCATGTATTCGGAAAATAGAAATGCACTTACAGACAGCATGATGATGACAACAAACAACGGCATCATCGCTTTTTGAAGCGAAACACCTGCAGACTTGATTGCAACAAGCTCATAGTTCTCACCCAGCGTACCGAAGGTCATAATAGAAGACAGCAGTACGGCCAGCGGAAGGGCCATAGCCACCTGCGCGGCAGATGCATAGAACATCAATTCCAGAATTACATACCATTCAAAACCTTTCCCGATTAAATCATCAACGTACTTAAACAGGAAAAACATGAGCAAGATAAACATCACCACAAAGAAAGTGACGATGAAAGGCCTTACAAAGGCATTAATCAATAGGATATGAATCTTTTTCAAGATGCAAAGGTACGCAAAGGTGTTTAAAATCAGGCACCGATCACGCTATGTAAATAGGTAATCTGGTTGTCCCAGATTTGAGTACGTTCGTTTAATGTTTCATCGGTGGCGAAGTCAGTAATGGAAAGCGCAACATCATTTGTGAGCTCATCCTGTACAATCTCCATTTCGAAATAACAATGGGGATCATCTTCAAGCCATTTAAATTTCACAAGCCTGTTTTCTTTTATACTTAGCAACTTCGCTTTCTGCACTTCGCCATCCCAGCTAAAAGTGTAAACCTGATCACGGAACAATACATCATCAGCAAACCATTGCGAGAGTCCATTCGGTTCGCTTATAAAGCTAAATAAGATACGCGGTGACGATTTTAGCTCGTACTCTAACGTAAATTTCTTCTTTTCTGACATTGTAAGTCCCTCTTCCTGAATTTAATCGAACAATTTTAATTTTTTTCTTTCTAAAGAAAAGTAATTTATTCTATATTTGCAACTCTTTAAAAAATAACCACAATACCCGGCGGGGTAGCTCAGATGGTTAGAGCGCAGGATTCATAACCCTGAGGTCGGCAGTTCGANNGCGCATCTCGAAGATTCCCTACATTGAACCAACCAGCATTCATCAACAAAAACATAACATACATATTTACAAGCAAATAAGTATATTTATTATAGAAATGATGCTTGGGAATACCTCATTTTGAATGTATTTGCATGCTCGAAAAATGACTGAAAACATCTACTTAAACATAAAGTCATGAAAAGATTAATAGGATTGCTGCTAATTGCTTCAATCTACTCCCTAAATGTAGCTGCACAGTCGAAATCAGCTACTGAACAAACCATCAGAAATCTTGAACAAGCTGAAGTGCAAGCCGTCTTAAAAGGCGATACGGCAACGCTCTTCAATAAACTTTGGGCACCCGAGTTCCTGGTTAATAATCCAGCGAATATTGTGGTAACGAAAAGTGATGTTGCGGCCCTAATCAGATCAGGTAAACTTAATTACGAGCAGTTTAACCGGGTGATTGAGAAAGTATCAATCATCGATAACACTGCAATCGTGATGGGACGAGAAGAAATAGCGCCGCAAGGGGTAACGGATCATGCCGGAAAGCAATTGACGAGGAGGTTTACCAACATCTGGATGAAACGTAATGGGGAATGGAAATCGGTAGCGAGACAAGCTACGATCGCCGCTGTAGAATAACTTAAAGTTATTCCACCGGTAAGGTGGCCTGCAAGTCGTTTTGCTTCTAAGTCGTACTGAAGCTGATGTGAACACCAGTACCGCTAACATCTCCATGATCAAAGCTGATGTTTCCATTGATATTTTTCATCCGGTTTGCCATATTCGACAGCCCATTGTTGAAACGAAGTTCCGGTGCCAGTCCAATCCCATTATCCCAATAGCGAATATGAACTTTACTCCCCTGCCGACTGAAGCTTAATACAACACGTGTTGCCTTACTATGCTTTTTCATGTTAACCATAAGTTCCTGTAACACCAGGTATATTTCCGATGTGATGGCGGGTTCCAGCCCTTGCCATATGCTCTTTTCATGTCCCTGAACATCAAGTTTCAAATGCTCATGTGAAAAGACTGCTAACATCGACATCAGCTGCTGTTCAAAAGACCCGGCTGTGGCCGAAGTTGTGTCTTCATAGGAGATATCTCGGGAGGTTTGGTATAGTACGTCGAGTTTATCCAACAACTCGTCAACGTCCACCTGATCAGCGTATTCAAGCTCAGACATTACCTGGTAAACACCATTAGCAACCCGGTCATGAACCTTCTTCACATACTTGAGCGTCGTATTTTTCACCTCTATTTCTTTCTCCATCTTGAAATGCTTTTTGCGACGCAGATAGTAAAAGTATCCTACAAGCAGGGACGTTGCCAGTGCGGCAACCAGTATGCTAATTCTCAGAATGGTGTTCTGTTTCTGAACATTTTCAGCACTGGACTTTAAGTAGTCCGCCTTATGTTTTTCTGCTTCATAACGGAGGTTTTTAGCAGCATTCCGGACTGTTTGCAAACTATCCCTTTTCTGCTCATAACGCTCAAAGTAACGTCTGGACTGATCAACCGGACTCAGCCGGATCAGCTTTTGAAGGGCTGCCAATTCATCGTCCGGGCTTTGAATCTGCTGCGCCACCCGATACATCTTATGGCTGTAAAGCAGGGCCGAGTCAGGTTGCCGCTTTATATAAAAGTCTGCCAGATGTGCATAACATGAATTCTGACCCCAAAGATCCTTTTCACGAAGGCGAATAGCTAGCGCCTGCTTATACTGTATTGCTGCATTATAATTTGGGTTCATCAGCCAGCGCGTGGCAGCGAGGTTTGAGATTACACGGGCATATTGTATCCCGGAAACACCCTGTTTAAGTATTTCATTATAAAACTGAATAGCAGCCTTATACTTGCCAGAATCACGATATACATTCGCAATGTTGTTTCTAATGATGAATATTGCTGTACTATCTGGCTGATAACTTAACGCTTGTTCATAGAAACGAATGGCATCAGGATAATTCTTTAGATTTTCAGCCGCAAGGCCAAGGTTTCCATAGTTGAACCTGATGTAACCATACTGATCTGAGTTAAGCTTATCAAAATAAGAAAGCGCATTTAAAGAGATTTCCAGTCCGCCAAAATAGTCGCCGCTATTGATTGCAATGGCGCCCATGTTTGCGAGGCAGGTTGCAACCCCTAAGCTATCTTTCTCCTGTAGAAATAACTCTTTCGCTTTGTTAAAGTATACAAAAGCACTGTCGCTGTCACCATTATCGCGAAAGGTATTTGCACGATCAAAATAAGGATTTGCAGTGACGGCTGCTGAAGGGGCATCCCGCTTTGTACAGGAAAGTAATACGAAAAGAGGTAGTACAAATAGAATTAAGCGCGTTATCAAGTTCCTTTAGTTTAGCATAAAACTAAAAAACAAATAGGAAGGAACAACGTCTAATACACGTTTGCAATTGATTCGCTTCAACAGCATCAGAAGGTTTAAACCGCCTGATACCCTCGAAGCGAATCATATTTTGATGATATTAAGGAATTAATTGTTCCTGACGCAAGGTTTCGAACAACTCATAGAAAGAGTCCCTTGTACTCTTATAGGCAGTAAATCCTAACTTCCTGCTTTTCGACATGTCTGTCATCACTTCGATTGGTCGGCCTAGATCAAGGTCTGTGTGCCATGCAGATGCAAGTCTTTCAAGCTCATCCTCTTTCAGACCATACTTTTGTGCCATCTCCTGCCAGGTCACACCATCTCTGGCCATCTCAGCTTCTAAGGGATGGATCTCACCGTCATAGCCTATAGCCTCCACATCAAACCAGGCGGCAAGTTGCTTCCAAAGCCAGCTCCAGCGAAATACATCTCCATTTGTAATGTTAAAAGCCTGATTGGCTGCCTCCGGCGTTGTAGCTGCCCAGATCAGTTGTTCGGCAAGAATACGAGCATCGGTAACATCCGAAAGGCCATTCCACTGCGCTTCAGAGCCCGGCCAACGGAAAGGCCGACCAGTTTCTTTGCAAATACTCGCATAAACAGCAAGTGTCGTCCCCATGTTCATCGCATTACCCACAGCTTTTCCGATAACCGAATGCGGACGGTGTATACTCCAAGAGAAACCATCACGAGCTGCTGCCGCATAAACTTCATCTTCTTGTGCATAATAGAAGTTTTCAATTTCGAGACGCGGATGTTCCTCGCGAACTGGCGTTTCAGGTAGGGTTCCTGCCTTTGCATAAGCATCAAAGGGACCCAGATAATGTTTTAGGCCGGTAACTAATGCCACATGTTTAACAGACTGCTTCGGTGATAAAGCCGAAAGCAGATTACGGACCATCAGGCTATTGACCCTGATATTTTCAGCCTCCGTTTCGTTACGCATCCAGGTGGTTATAAACACATGAGTGGGCGAAACTTCTGCTAACGCTTTTTCCAAGCTTTCAGCATTACGAAGGTCGGCCTGTACTGGCTGTAAGCCATCAATTTCTATATTTGGATTTCTTGCAAGGCCAAAGGTAGTCCATCCATCAGCAATCAGCTTCTCCGCTAAATTACTCCCGGTAATGCCACTGGCACCAACAACTAATGCTATTTTACTCATGTTTTTTAAACGGCTTTAGGGCGTGTTTGTTTCCTGGAAAATACCATCTGATTGTCAATACAACCACTTGGCACATAAAAAAACCGATAAGCAGGGCTGATCGGTTTTTTTGGAATGTATGATTTCTATTTCTTAACGGGTTTTAATCCACCACTTGAATCAACGGTTAAACCGTCTGTACTTTCTTTAACTGCACTATCAACCAGTTGCAATGAATCCGATGATGATGTACCAAGTGCTGCAGTATCATTCACTGTACTGTCTGCAGCAGTATCGTTGTTCTCTGGATTGCCACCACAAGCAGCTAATCCGATTGCGGCGATAGCCAGCAAGGTATAAACGTATTTTCTCATATATATAGGTTTAGGTTATTGTTGATCTTGCAAAGGATTTTGACTGCCATAATCCGGCTTACCCTCCTGATCCATCGCTGTACTGCTGGCATCATTACTGTTGGACGATGACTTTCCTGAACTTAGAAATTCAGCCAGATGAGTTAACTCTTCTTCCCAGGCAGAGGCTTTTGGTTTTACCGATTCTTGTTGCTCATTTTGCTGTTGCGCAATTTCAATGCTGCTGCCTGTTCCTGAACTTTTAAAAACAACCTCAAGCTTGTATGCGCTATTTAGTTTTTCATCCGGAAATTGCCAGTTCCAGGTATAAACAAGACGTTCCTGTGGTTTAACTTCCTGGTAGGAACCGTCAATGGTTAAGCCTTGACTGTCTGCCCCTTCAAAGCGATAGGCAATCTTTCCGCCTTCACTAAGCTCATTTTGAACATCAGTCAGGGTCATGCCCAGTGGCTTCCACCATTGCTTAAGCTGTGAGCCTTCGGTCCATGCTTGATACAGATCTTCCACAGGCACTTCGAATGCCTTATTTACCGTAATTTGTTGCTGTTCATTCGATTCCATAAAGATGATTTTTCTTTTAAAACATCCTCTGGAAAATATTGTGTTAAAATTCTAAATAAAAGTGTTAGGACTACTTATCCTAACCGGCATAAAGGTTATTTTATGCCCGATGCCAATTTAAGTGCTTCATAAGCATTTACAATACCGCCAGTTCGGGAAAGCTCCGAGAAAAGGATGCGACTGGATACGCCTTTTTCATCCGAATGTTTCACCTTACGATCAACCTTACGTACAGATCGTATGATGATATCTTTCACCTCCAAAGCAGTAAGTTCGGGATAGTAACTCATGATTAGCGCTGCCAGACCAGATACTACCGGTGATGCCATACTTGTACCATCAAATTCCTCATACTTGGAACCGGGTACCGTAGAATTAATCATGAATCCAGGGGCAAATACGTCCACAGTATGCTTGCCATAATTCGAGAAAGAAGCCTTTAGCTCATCATCCTCTTTGTAAGCACTCGCGCCAACCTCGATCCAGGTTTTTACATGCGGAAGATCAAACTTGGTCGTATCTAACGGCTGTTTAAGCGGTAACTTTGATCTGTTGAGTCTGGGGTCATTCTGTGGGATTCGATTTCTGTCGCTCCTTAGCACTGGCGGTTTGAACAGATCTTCAATTGGCTTCCTAACCTTTCGCTGGTATGCAACCGATGCTTCACTGTCATAATACTTAGTTGGAAATACATCAGCTTTGTCGTTATTGAGATTATCATTTCCGGCAGCGTGAACCAACAGGACACCTTTTTGTTCAGCATACTTAATAGCCTCATCAACCACGGCCTTGTCCCATTTGTAATTTTTACCAAAGCTCATATTTATAATACGTGCCCCATTATCTACCGCATAACGGATCCCGTTTGCGACATCTTTATCCCGTTCGTCACCTTCCGGAACTACGCGGATTGGCATAATTAAAACATTCTGCGCAACACCTTTTACTCCAATGCCATTGTCCCTATTTGCCGCGATGATCCCAGCAACATGGGTACCGTGTTCTGCACGTGGGCCGGTAACATCATTATTCCCATAGTTACCCTGATTACCATTTGCGTAATCGTCGCCCACAAGACTGTCGCGTACATCATATTTGGGATTTAAGTTGTATTTGAGCGTAATCTCTGTACCCTCATAAGCCTTCTTGATGTCTTTATAAAATTCCAGGTAACTGCCGCTTTCCCGGCTACCTTTACGAATGATCTTTTTAACCTGTTCCTCAATTCCGTCGTCGGGTTTATAGGCTTCAATATCTTCAAGAGAAGGAATGGGCTTTTTCGTTACAACAGAGACGGAATCAAGTAATTTATTGATGGCGAAAAGGACTCTATAATTCTGATCAGCATCATCATATTTCCGGCCCAATTCGGCGGTCACCCGCCTGTATAAAGAAAACTCTTCTTTACCGAGGCTATCCAAATTTTTCGTACTAGTGGTCGACTTATACTTTGGACTCAATTTCCGGTAAATCCTTACCAGCTCAAGATTGTCATACACCAGGTTGCCGGCTTTAGAACCAATAAAGTTCCAGCCATGAACATCGTCGACGTAGCCATTGCCATCGTCATCGATGCCGTTACCTGGAATCTCTTTCTTATTCGTCCAAATTTTACCCTTTAAGTCTTCATGGTTGATGTCAACACCGCCATCAATTACGGCAACAATAATCTCTTGTTTCGCTTTTTTGTCTTTCAACAGTTCCCGATACGCTTTTTCTGTACTGATACCGAAATAACCATCCTCAATAACATCCAGATTAAACCAATTTTCAGGCAGCTTTACTTTTTTATTCTGAGCCTGAGTACTGATGCTGCAAATCAATATGAGTAAACAAAGAAATCTATATTTCATTTGAGGTAGATATAAACAGTATAACAATAAATAGCTGATGTAAATGGTGCTCTGTACCTAAGGCAAGAGCATTCAAACCGGCAACTAAACGCAAGTTTAGATCAAAATGATACAAGTGTTTACCGGAATATGTTCGAAAGATAAGCAAATCAGCTAGAATCGTGACCTTCCGAGGTTGAGAACAATCGGATTTTGTGAAAAACCCGTATAAACGAGAAAAGCCTGCAAGTTTACACTTACAGGCTTTCTTTAAGA
>DDAD01000004.1:19992-20845 GCA_002333205.1 Pedobacter sp. UBA2067 | reverse complement strand
ATTGGCAGCCCTGACCATTGGCATGCATTGATGATGATTCATGCGGTGCAGGCGGGGAAAGATGTGTACGTAGAGAAACCTGTAGGCAACTCCATAATGGAATGCCGAAGTATGGTTGCCGCACAGGAGAAATACAATAAAGTAGTACAATCAGGACAATGGCAGCGCAGCCAGCAACATTTCAAGGATGCCGTGGATTTTGTGCAAAGCGGCAAGCTTGGAAATATTCGTACCGTAAAGGTTTGGTGTTACCAAGGCTGGATGAAACCCGGACCTGTAGTGCCAGACTCGGCCCCTCCAAAAGGTGCGGACTACGATCTTTGGCTTGGTCCGGCAAAGAAGCGTCCCTTCAATGCCAGCCGGTATCACTTTAATTTCCGCTGGTTCTGGGACTATGCTGGCGGTTTAATGACGGATTGGGGCGTTCACCTGCTGGATTATGGCTTGCTTGGCATGGGATCCCCGGTACCAAAAACCATTTCCGCTTTAGGTGGCCGGTTTGCCTACCCGGATCTCTATGAAGAGACACCAGACACCTTAACCACCCTTTATGAGTTCGATAAGTTCAATTTGGTGTGGGATTCTGCAATGGGCATCGATAACGGATCCTACAACCGTGATCACGGCATCGCCTATTTTGGTAATAATGGAACACTCATCCTTAACCGTAATGGCTGGGAAGTCATTGAAGAGAAACAAAGTGAACAGAAAGTTTCGATGCCGTTGGTAAAGTCTTCCGATAATGGATTAAACAACCACATGGTAAACTTCTTCGATTGCATACGCTCCCGTAAGAAAGAAGCGTTGGCATGCTCCATTCAGGCAGGTGCGCACGTTGCTACGGTAGCGCAAA
>DDAD01000004.1:8112-19944 GCA_002333205.1 Pedobacter sp. UBA2067 | reverse complement strand
TTCTTAATGCATTCCTTTTAGCGGTCATCACCATTGTTCTGGTCTATGTTGTTCACCAATTAATACGTAGACTGCTCCGTATTGCACTGATCCGAATTGTTAAGACCTCCAGATTAGAATTCTTCCATTTTCTTCTGGAAAATAGATTTGCCTACTACCTGGCACTAATTATTCCGATTGTAATCATCAACGTAGCACTGCCGGTTGTTTTTATCGATTTTCCGCAGTTAACACGTTTATTTGGTGCCTTGTCTGATGTATATCTTGTCCTGGTGATGATCTGGATGATCATGTCGGTGATAAGATCCGGAGCTGATACCCTTCGAAAAAAATCAGCTTTTAAAGAAAAACCCATTGATAGCTATCTGCAGATCATTCGGATTATTCTGATGATCCTTGGTGCTGTTATCATATTTTCAACATTAACAGGAAAATCGCCCGTGGCCTTCTTTACCGCTATGGGTGCACTGTCGGCGGTGTTGTTGCTGATGTTCAAAGATACAATCATGGGCTTTGTGGCTAGTATACAANNCAATGACATGGTTAGAATAGGCGATTGGATTACCATGTCGAAGTATGGAGCTGACGGTGATGTTATTCAAATTAACCTTACCACGGTAAAGATTCAAAACTTCGATAAAACGATTACGACCATTCCAACTTATGCGCTGATATCAGATTCTTTTCACAACTGGCGGGGGATGCGTGAGTCTGGTGGCAGGAGGATAAAACGCGCTATATACATTCGGCAAACCAGCATACGCTTTATCAAACCAGAAGAGCTGGAAGAATTCCGCAAGATACAGTCGTTAACCAGCTATATTGATCATCGCCAGAAAGATATCGATAAGAGTAATGCCCGGAATGGAATCGATAAAAGCCTGCTTGTAAATGGCCGAAATTTAACGAATGCTGGCCTGTTTCGTAAATACATCGACAGCTATATCGCACACCATTCGGGTACCAACAAGAAAATGACCATGATGGTAAGGCAGCTGGCTCCAACGCCTACTGGTCTGCCGATAGAGCTTTATGTATTTACAGGCACCACAAAGTGGGTAGAGTACGAGCACATAATGGCTGATATATTCGATCATCTTTTAGCTGCAGCCACTTATTTTGACCTGAAAATATATGAACACGAAGGCATCACCTTGAACGATTAATTGCTATGGTTCCTGATTGTTCTCCTCACCATCCTCCCAGTTTTCCTTAGTGTCCTTGTCTCGATCTGACGTTCCACCGAAGCGATAACTGAAGGTTAGCATAGCCATACGCAGAGACCTTCGATCACGAAAGTTTCGGATAAACTGTTCGGTTTGGGTATACCCACCGAAGCGGCGTTGATTAAAGACATCTCGGACATTAAATAAAAGACTGCCCTTGTTATTTAGTATGCTCCACCGCAATGCAGCGTCTGTAGCGAAGTTGCCGATTGAGCGTCCTTGCGCCAGCACCCTTGGCGCGCGATAATCAGCCCTGATCTGCGCAGAAAGTGTTTTGCTGAAACGAATGTTCGTAGACAGATTGGCGTCCCAATTGATACCTTCACGTGGAGGCATGTTGAATTCGGTAGCACCTTCAAAACGATTGTAGAAGACGTTCAGGTTGCCTGTGACGTCGACCGCTTTCCCAATGCCACTTTTTGAAATAAGCTCGAAGCCTGTAGACTCGTTTTTGCTGATGTTTCGCCATTCTGAAATCGTTGCTGCATTGCTGCCTTCGATCCGCTGGGTAATACTTTGAATGACATCATTTACCCGACGATGGTAGATGGAAGAAGTCAGCGTTGTATTACCAATCTCCTGGGTATACCCAAGTTCAAAGGAATGAATGTCTTCCGGCTTCAGGTTGGGATTGCCCTGCCTGATGTTCAAGGGATCTGATATATTGATAAACGGATTTACCTGCCAGCCATTGGGGCGGTTTACGCGTCTGGTATAACTGAGTTGAAGCTGCTGTTCATTGGAGAACGACTGTGTGAGGAAGATACTTGGATAAACTCTGAAATAATCTAATCTTCCTGGTGTAAAACGTTCGTTTTCTGGCGTAGCCGGGTTTACATTCTCAGTAATTGTATTCAGGTAAGCTTGTTCCGCACGCAAGCCTATTTGGTAGCCGAGGTTTTTATTCAATTTATTTTGATAGTTGAAATAGCCCGCATGGACGATTTCCTCCAGGTTGAACTTGTTGCTTACGTTATAGTCTGGAAGGAAACGATTACTTGCGGGATCGAATCTTGTTGAGATCTGAGATTCATCATCCTGTTCTATTGTGGTGCGGTAACCGGCTTCAAATTTACTGTCTTCGTTAATTGGCCTGGTATAATCGAGCTGCAGGTTAATGTTGTTACCACGTTCATACGTATCGTTGATCTGACGGTCCGCCGGGCTTAAAGGATTACTAAAAGCTTGGATAAAGGTGTTTACACCGTCTTCTTTGTTTCTACCGTAAGCACCGTTGAAAGTCAACACCTCGCCAGGTCTTTTAAACTCTTTCTTGAAATCTAAGTTCAAGTCATATCCAAAATCATCTTCCGTTTGCCTGGAGTACCTTGTACTAGTGCCCTCCAAATCTGGCAGGTTTTCATACCTGTAGAAAATATCTTCATTCCGCTGGTTATCACGGATACTCACATTTCCAGATAGTCCAATGGTAGTCGTTTGATTGATAAAGTAGTCGAATCCAAGCTTAGCAGTATGGGCATTACCCGAGCGATCACCTTCATTTGTGTTATCTATGATACCATTGTTTTCAAAATACCTGGTATCGCTGTATCCCTCACTTAACCTTCGGAACTTCCGAAAATCGTAGTTGCCATAGTAATTGAAACTACTATCGCGATAGTTAAGTGCTATGCCTCCGTTGTAATTTCGATAAGTGCCACCGGAGGCAGTTACTGCGCCGTTTAGCCCGGTTCGAAGGTTTTTCTTCAGCACGATATTGATGATACCTGACTGGCCTTCTGCATCGTATTTAGAAGATGGGTTTGTGATAACCTCAACACGCTGTACCGAGTTGGATGGAAGGGACTGTAGCACTTGTGTGATGTCGCTGCCGGCCATTGCTGAGGGCTTACCGTCGATCAGGATTCTGACACTGTTGGAGCCCCTGAGACTTACTGCGCCATCTGCATCAACAGAAATAGATGGTATGTCGCTGAGTAAGTCTGTTACCGAACCACTCTGGGAGACCAGACTTTGATCAACATTGAAGACTTTCCGGTCAATCCCGATCTGCATATCCGGCACTGTACCTTCCACAACAACCTCCTTTAAAACATTTGCCCCCGAAGTTCGCAACCTGATCTCACCTAAATTTATTGGCGCATTTGAATTTATGACGATTCCAGAACGTTGGTAGGTCTGATAACCGACAAAGCCAACGCGAAGTATATAGCTGCCAGGTGGAATGGATTTAAAGTTAAACAATCCATTTTCATCAGTCTGCATGCCTTGAACTGGCTTGCGGTCTGCTTGATTAAGCAGTGCAACACTCGCGTNNCGCGTAATTAAGCGGTTTTCGGTTGGTAGAATCCACTATTTTCCCCGTTATTTCCGGGTTCGATTGTGCATACGTCTTTAGCAGCGCAAAAGCACTTAGAAGTAGGGTTATTACAAGATATCTGACCATATGTGCTAAGCTTTGAATTAGATGAACAAGCTCAGCGCTAGATGGTTCATATTATGATCGTTACAAAGAAAAAAGTTTTGAAATAAGCTGGTTTATCCATGGAAATCAATTGTTTATTTAGTATTTTAGTTACGGGTTAGGATTTATAAACATAAAAATGTTACATCTTCTAATTTCGTAGAAATGTCTCTAAACGGCGCCCTCAGACAGCAGGTACTCGACTTGCAATCCGATATTTTTTGTTTAGGTAATCAGGTGGGGAAACAAAGCCTAACCTTTACTGAAATTGGTGATCACATTCCGGGAAGTGTAATGGTTCAGGACCTGAATGCAATGTCTAATCTTTACATGAACAAGTTTGGTTGCGACATATTGCACCTTAGTAGTGAAGAACTGAGGATGCTTGGTCCAGAATACTTTCAGCGGTTTTTTCCTACTGATGAACTTGCGCTGCATAAGGCTGCGTTAACTCAGTTGGTGATGCTCAATGATCGAAGCAAAGTGCATTCTTTTCTCCAGCGTGTACGTCCGGATACAAATTCCGAATTTTCATGGTATTTTACAACTTCGCGCCTGATAGCCTCACCATTGGATCCAATGTCTACAAACCTCGTCAATATCGCTGTTCCGGTGAACACGCTTAATCTCGCAGGCTACAGGATGAGCAATATGATCGAAACAGATGGTTACATCAGAAAAAACTTTCATAGGTTCAGTATGCTCAGTCCCAGGGAAAAGGAGATTATAGTGTTGATTGTTGAGGGGAAAAGCAGCTATGAAATAGCCAGATTGCTGTTCCGTTCCATTCACACGATAAATACACATCGAAAAAATATCATTCACAAATTAGAGGTCAACTCGCTGGCGGGGCTTATTAAATTCGCAGTAGCATTCAATCTGGTCTAAACTTGTTTTAAACGAATCAGAGAATATCATTGTCTGGCGTATTAAGGCTAAGATCATCCTCCGTGCTATGATTAAGCCCGGGGTCATCCATACTTGTCCTTCCGGCATCATCAGCGTCGTTGTTTAGGCCCGCTTTCGACTCATCAATTCCTTCTCCGTCGAGCTCCGGGGAATCCGGTTCAGAGTCTGGATCTCCATCGCTTTGAAAGTTAGGATCTAGTTCATCTGTTTCTCCTGTTTCAGTTTCATCAATAATCACAGTCTGTGTGGTATTGCTGCGTAATTTGTTTTGCTCGTAGTCGTTGATTGGGTTTACCATGGTGCAAAATTTATAAGTGGTTCAACATAACTAACACCAGTGGCTAAATAGGGTTTGAAATTCCTCGCAATTGCGCTAGCTGAACAATCTTAGATTGGTACGTCACAGATTTTCTACATGCATTTAGTGGAAAATGGGTTAAAAAGACCGCGGATCAAAAAGATTTTCCATTAACTTCGAAAGGAACGAAAAATATGTTCATTCCTAACCAAAATTTTATAATACTAATGAACGACAACCAACAAAATTCCAGAAGAGACTTCATCCGGAAGTCGGCTATCGGACTTGCCGTTTTCAGCATTGTGCCACGGCATGTGCTGGGTGGCCAGGGCTTTATTGCACCAAGTGATAAACTAACCAAAGCGGTTATTGGGGTAGGCAGCATGGGCAGGAACCATTTTCCATATGACGGTACTCAGGTGGTTGCAATTTGCGACGTGGACAAACGCCATATCGAGAAGTCCTTAAGCATGCTTGATAAAGGCGTGAAGACCTTTAGCGATTACCGGGAGATGATCAAACTGCCTGAAGTTGACATCGTACACATTGCCACCCCACCACACTGGCATGGCATTATGGCCGTTGATGCTGCAAATGCAGGAAAAGACATCTGGTGCGAGAAGCCAATGACACATACCATTGGTGAGGGTAAACGCGTGATGGAGGCAGTACAGCAGCATGGAAGCATATTCCGTTTGAATACCTGGTTTAGGTTTAAGGACAACTTCTATGGCATGGGCACCCCGGTGAAACCGATCNNTCTTTTAGGCTGGCCGCTAAAGGTTACTGTAAGCAAACACACCGGCTTTGACTGGAAGTTTTACTGGGTAGGAAAAGATAACCTGGCACCTGAACCGGTGCCTGCAGAACTGGATTACGATGCCTGGCTCGGGCCGGCACCTTATAAGCCGTATAATGCCCACCGGGTACACCAGACCTTTCGCGGATACTGGGACTATGATGGCGGGGGCCTGAGTGACATGGGACAACATTACATGGATCCAATCCAGTACTTTTTAGGTAAAGATGATACCAGTCCGGTGTCTGTAGAGATTGATGCGCCACAACAGCATACCGATGCTGTGGGCATTTGGAACCGGATTACCTACACCTATGCTGATGGTTGCCAGATTATTCTGGACGGGGAAGGCAAGGATGCCAATGTACCTTATATCGAAGGCCCTAAAGGTAAGCTATACCCGGGCTTCAAATCAGACATTCCAAACCTGGAGCGTAAGCTTGCAGCATTCCCTGAACCAGCCGAGCAGATTACAGACTTTTCTCAGGCCGTAAGAAACCGGCAGCAGTTTGCCCTTAATGAGCAGAATGGCCACCATTCCTGTACGCTGATCAATATCGGACTTGCTGCCCTAAGGCTTGGCAGATCCCTGAAGTTTGATCCCCAAAAGCAGGTGTTTGTGGATGATGATGCGGCAAACCGGATGATTAGTCCGGTGATGCGTGCGCCATACATCATATAAACGGCCTTTCAATTCACTCAATCCTTCAAAACACTTACGACGATCATGTTTAAAAAAATATTATTTGTACTGCTTAGCCTGGCTACTGTTCAGCTTCAGGTGCAGGGGCAGGCGCCCACGGACCAAAGGACGGTCACGACCAAAATTGCCGACCTGCTTGCGCAGCTGNNACGGGATGCAAAGCAGCTGCAGGGCAATATGCTGGAAATTGAACAGCTTGGACCTCAGGGCTTCTCTAAACTAATCTCCGGTCTTTCCAGTGCTGGTCAGGGCAACAATGCCACCCTGGAATATGCCATTGGTGGCTACTCTGCTTACGTATCACAGCCGGGCAAACAGGCGCAGCGCAGCCAGGCCATTCAGACCTATCTTGCCGCACTTGAACAAGCAGGTGATAAGCAGGTGAAATCATTTCTGATCAGCCAGCTTGAACTTGTAGGCAATGATGAGGCCGTTAGCAGCCTGAAAGGCTACCTTACCGATGAGCAGCTTGCCGACCCTGCATCCAGGGCTTTGGTAAAAATCAATACCGAAGCAGCTAAATCAACACTACTTGCTGCATTGCCTGCAGCTTCCGGCGCAGCTAAACTGTCGGTTGTTGAGGCGCTGGGACTTAGCGGCACAAAGGCCGCGGCCTCCGCTTTAAACACCCTTGCTCAGGGTACTGATGCCAAACTGCAAAAGGTGACCTTTGATGCTTTGGCCAAACTTGCGGATCCTGCATCTGCAGACCTGCTTTATGCGGCAGCTAAAAAGTCAAACTTTCAATATGAGCAAAGTGGCGCAACTGCTGCATTGCTTGAATATGCAGCAAATCTGCAGAAGCAGGGCAATAGCAGCCTTGCTTTAAGTACGGCAAAGCAGCTGCATGATGATGCAAAGGATGAAAACCAGCTGCATGTACGTACTGCAGCATTGAACATCATGTACCATGCGGATCAAGCAAAGGGCATGANNAGCTGCTGCCTTGAAACTTGCAGGCGCTGATCTAAATGATGCAAATACCGCTTTATGGGTTAAAAAGATGGGTAAAGCCGATGATCAGACTAAAGCTGCCATTGCCCGTATGCTGGGCGAGGCAAATGCCAAAGCAGCTTTGCCGGCGCTGGTTAAACTGATGAAAAATAAAGATGCCTCGGTAAAGCAGGCTGCCATTCAAAGTGCAGCAAGCATTGGCGGTGTCCCAGTGATCCCTGATCTTTATGAAGTGATGCGCAAAGGCGACAGTACCAGCATTACGGCCAGTACGGATGCATTGCTGCGCATGAAAGGTGATGGCATTACCAATCAGCTAGCTGGTTACCTGCCAAAAGCCAAAACAGCGGTGCAGGTGGCCTTATTAAATGTGCTTGCAGCCAGAGCCGCTAATGCACATATTGGAGAAATTTACACCTACCTGCAGGCGAAAGATCCATCGGTAAGTACTGCAGCATTTGCTGCACTAAAAAATGTTGCTACCCAAAAGGATATCCCACAACTGTTCAGCTTGCTGAAACAGCAGGGGGCAACAGGGCCTGAGTCGATTGCACTTCAGGATGCTGTTATTGCAGCATTAAAGGATTCACAGCAGGCGGAAAGCCAAACAGCACTGGTATTGCAGGAAATGAATGCTGCAACCCAGCAGCAGAAACCGGCCTACTACAGAATTCTTGCTGCCCTTGGTGGAACCCAGGCCTTGCAAGCTGTACAGGCAGCCTACCAAAGCGGGGATGCCCAAGGTAAACAGGCCGCCATCCTGGCGCTTGGATCCTGGAAAGATCTGNNATCAGGAGCTGGATCAGGCTTTAACCGGCTACCTTCGCCTGGTACGTGCGGCTACTTTTACCCCAGAGCAGAAGTTCTTAAAACTAAGCGATGCTATGGCCGTAGCGAAAACCCCTTCACAGCGCAAGACCATTCTTGCAGACCTGGAGCAGGCTAAAACCTTCGATGGTGCTGTCTTAGCAGGCAAGTACCTGGATGATCCGGAGCTGAAACAGCGTGCCGCATCAACGGTAATGTCCATTATTCTCGCTGACAGCATTTATCAGGGTACAATCGTAAAAGAACTGCTTAATAAGACCATGAATACCCTTCAGGGTGGTGATAGTGAATATCAGAAGCAGGCCATTGTCAAATACCTGAACGAAATGCCAAAAGAAGAGGGCTTTGTGCCTTTATTCAACGGCAAGGACCTTACTGGATGGAAAGGGCTTGTAGAAAACCCGATCAAAAGGGCCAAAATGGATGCCAAAACCCTAGCTGCAGCACAGCTGAAGGCGGATGAGCTGATGCACAAAGGCTGGAAAGTGGAAGATGGCGAACTGCGCTTCCAGATCGAAGGGGAAAACCTGGCTACCGTAAAAAAGTATGGCGACTTTGAGATGCTGGTAGACTGGAAGATCATTGACGACAAAAAGCAAAAAGGCGACGCCGGTATTTACCTTAGAGGTACCCCGCAGGTACAGATCTGGGATACTGCCCGCGTGAAAGACGGCGCTCAGGTTGGTTCAGGCGGTTTATACAACAACCAGATTCATCCAAGTAAACCATTAAAGGTGGCCGACAATGCTTTGGATGAGTGGAACACTTTCCGAATCCTGATGAAGGGTGACCGCGTGACGGTTTACCTGAATGGAGAACTGGTAACCGACAACGTGATTCTGGAGAACTACTGGGACAGAAAGCTGCCAATCTTTGCTGAAGAGCAAATCGAACTGCAGGCACATGGTTCGCCGGTTGCATACCGCAACATTTACATTCGTGAGTTGCCCAGGGTAAAACCTTTCCAGCTTAGTGCTAAAGAGAAAAAAGAAGGTTACAAGGTGCTTTTTGATGGCACCAACATGCACGAATGGATTGGTAACACGACCGACTACGTGATTGAAGATGGTGACATGGCCATTCGTCCAAAACCAGGTAAAGGTTCTGGCGGTAATCTATTTACCAAGGATCAGTACAGCGATTTTATCTTCCGTTTCGAGTTCCAGTTAACTCCTGGAGCAAACAACGGCCTTGGTATTCGTGCGCCCCTTGAAGGAGATGCAGCCTATGAAGGAATGGAGCTGCAAATTCTGGACAATGATGCCCCGATCTATAAAGACCTGCATGTTTACCAGTATCATGGATCTATCTACGGCACGGTAGCCGCAAAGCGTGGATTTTTAAAACCTACAGGCGAATGGAACTATGAGGAGGTGATTGTGAAAGGTCCTAAAATCCAGGCGATCCTAAACGGCACCAAGATCCTGGACGCTGATATCACCGAAGCTCGTAAGAACGGAGCTGCAGATGGTAAACCACACCCTGGATTGAAACGTGACAGCGGCCATATTGGCTTCCTGGGCCACGGCTCTCCGGTAAAATTCAGAAACATCCGGATCAAGGAACTAAGTAAAAAATAATCACCCGCTAAATATATAAACGTTAAAATGACTGAAAAGAAAGAAAATTCAGCTTTAAGTTCAAGAAGGAACTTTATTAAAACTGCGAGTATTGCTGCAGCTGGATTTATGATTGTGCCAAGGCATGTACTTGGTGGAAATGGATTTACTGCTCCCAGCGACCGGCTTCAGGTCGCNNCAACATATACAAAGGTGGCAAGGCTGATATTGCTTTTCTGTGTGATGTTGACGATCGTCGTGCTGCGACAACGGTCAAAAACTTTCCAAATGCCCGGTACTACAAAGATTATAGGGAAATGTTAGATCGTGAAGGGAAGAATATCGACGCTGTAGTGGTGTCAACTCCAGATCACAATCATGCGATGATTGCTATGGCAGCCATGCAGCTCGGCAAACATGTATATGTAGAAAAACCTTTAACACACGACATCTATGAAGCACGTAAGCTTACCGAAGCTGCCCAGCGGTATAAAGTTGTTACGCAGATGGGAAACCAGGGTGCTTCAGGCGATGGCGTTAGACAGTTGCAAGATTGGGTAAACGGGGGTGTTATTGGAAAAGTTAAGGGAGTTTACTGCTGGACTGACCGTCCGTCATGGCCGCAAGGGATCTTGTGGCCACAAACCACCGGGCAAATACCGTCAGAACTGGAGTGGGATCTTTGGTTAGGTAGTGCCCCATTCCGTCCGTATGTCGATAAATTGGTGCCATTTAACTGGCGTGGTTGGTGGGATTTTGGTACCGGAGCCATTGGAGATATGGGTGCACATCTAGTTGAACCACCTTTCCGGATTCTTGAACTTGATACACCTACAGAAGTACAATGCAGTGTAGGAAGTATTTATGTTGATGAATTTAAACGTGGTTATTTTCCAGACAGCTGTCCACCATCAAGCCATGTAATCATGACGTTCAAGAAAACGAAAAAAACCAAAGATGATCTTAAGATTCATTGGATGGACGGTGGTATTAAGCCGGAAAGACCGGAGGAACTTGCACCGAATGAGCCCTTTGGAGCGAACGGTTTGTTGTTTGAAGGTACAAAAGGAAAAATGATTTGCGATGTCTATGGCGCAAACCCTCGACTACTTCCCTTGTCACGCACAAATGAGGTTCGGGTTAAACAAAGTGTGGAACGTGTTCCAGGTGGCGTTGATGGCCATTATTGGTCTTGGGTGGAAGCCTGTATTGCCGGATATGGTAACAAGGAATTAAGCTCTCCATTTGAGATTGCAGGTCCACTTACGGAAACTTTATTGATTGCTAATCTCGCTATTCGCGGTACAGATGTTCAAAAACCAACAGCAGACGGGAAGCGCTTTACTTATCCTGGCCGGGACATTAAACTGCTATGGGATAAAGAAAACTTGCGGGTAACAAACTTTGATGATGTAAACCAATTTGTAAAAAGAGAATNNATGCCGCGGCCTACCACCAACTGGAGGGCTTTGAAATCTGCGGATTAGTATCGACAGGCGAAAGCAAAAACAGACTAAATGAAAAACTCGGCGGGGGTTATGAACTGTTCTCCGATTATGAACCCGCACTTGCAGCTACGAAACCAGATGCCGTGTGTATATCGACCTATCCGGACACACATGAGGCATTTGCAATCCGAGCAATGGAGCAAGGCTGTCACGTGTTTATAGAAAAACCACTTGCAGATACATTGGAGGGTGCGAAACGTGTGGCTGCTGCAGCCTTGCAATACAATCGTAAGCTTTTGGTGGGCTATATCCTGCGTTATCATCCTTCGTGGCAGAAATTTATAGAGGTTGCACAGGACATGGGAAAACCGCTGGTTATGAGAATGAATTTGAACCAGCAAAGTAAGGGGGCGAAGTGGACGGTCCACCGCAACCTGATGAAAAGTTTGAGTCCGATCGTTGACTGTGGTGTACACTACATTGATGTCATGTGTCAAATGACGAACTCCAAACCTATAGAAATTACGGCGATCGGTGCACGTTTAACAGAGGAAATCCCAGCTGGAAATTACAACTACGGACACTTGCAGATTCGTTTTGAAGATGGATCTGTCGGCTGGTATGAGGCAGGTTGGGGACCAATGATTAGCGAAACAGCGTTCTTTGTAAAAGATGTTTTTGGG
>DDAD01000004.1:7574-8014 GCA_002333205.1 Pedobacter sp. UBA2067 | reverse complement strand
AAGGGTGCAGTATCGATTGTTGCAAAACAAGCCAGTTCTGTCGGCAATTCAGACATTATTGACGCACATACTAAAACAGAATCACTGAAAGTTCACTATGCAGACTTGAATGAACGTGATGAGTTCTCCCGTCCCGACACCTGGATTGATCTTAGTGACGAGCCAGATCATCAAGAACTCTGCAATAGGGAGCAGCGCCATTTCCTAAAAGCAATAAAAGAAGATCTTGATCTCAGCCAACCAACCGCTGACGCCATCAATAGTTTGATGGTCGCATTTGCAAGTGACGAGTCCGTAAAAACCGGTCAGGTGGTGCGGTTAGACTAAACTATTAAACGAACAGCTTCCACTAGTTATATCAGCGAGCATCTTACTGCTGGCTGATATAATTACTAATTGCTGATCCTATTCGCTCTACCAGCTCATCTTCCAATAAACCA
>DDAD01000004.1:0-7540 GCA_002333205.1 Pedobacter sp. UBA2067 | reverse complement strand
TCCCAACATTCCGGTTCATCGCAGGTTTTCTGTAACGTACAAAGGTGCTCATCACCCGAAACTAAAATATAGGTGTCATTACATGGTACAACCAGCAAGTTGCTGTAGTCGCCAGTTTCGTAAAGGTCTATTTCAATGTGGAAGGCCTCCTCGGGCTGTTCTGAAGCTTCGAATTCAAATTCATCCATTTCGTTCATGTTTCATCCTATTTAGGTTGTAAAAATCTTCTCCGTCGTCAAAGTCGGTCAAGTTGTTTATCCAATTCTAATGCAGCGCTGATGAGCGCCAGGTGTGTAAAAGCCTGAGGGAAGTTGCCGAGGTGCTCACCTCTTTTCCCAATCTGTTCGCTAAATAGTCCGAGGTGATTTGCATATCCGGTCATTTTCTCGAAGTATTCCAGGGCTTTGTCAGTCTCCTTATTCTTAGCTAAAGCTTCAATAAACCAGAAGGAACACATATTAAATGTGCCTTCCCTACCCAACAGGCCGTCTTTACTGTGGTAGCGATAAACCAGCACGTCGGTACTAAGCTGTTCTTCGATTACGCGCATAGTAGATAACCACCGGGGTTCGTCTGCGGTAATAAAGTGTGTCAGTGGCATGAGCAGGGCCGAAGCGTCTACCACTTTTGCACCTCTATATTGTACCCATGCGCCAAGATCCTCATTCCAAAAACCCTCATATATATCTTTGTAGATCTTGTCTCGGATGGCTTTCCATTCCGGACCGGGATACGGAAAGGAGCGATCTGTAGCTATCTTTATAGCTCGATCCATAGCTACCCAACACATTAACCGGCTATGTAGAAATTCTTTTTCCCCATTTCTGAACTCCCAAATTCCGTGGTCAGGTCTTTCCCAGTAATCGATAACACAGTCGATGTGCTTTTGGATGGTTAGCCAAAGCTCATAGTTGATCTTTGTGTGGTTCTTGTTATAGATATAGATGGTGTCAATGAGTTCACCATAGATGTCCATTTGAAACTGATCGCGTGCGGCATTTCCGATCCGCACTTTCCCACGGCCCATATAACCTTCAAAATTCTCGAGTTCCGTTTCTTCCATCACTTTGTCTCCATTGATGGCATACATTAGATGGAGTACCGGATCAGCTGACCGCAATTGAATCCATTTTAGAAATCCAGCCGCTTCTTCAGTAAAACCAAGCCGAAGAAAAGCGTACATCGTAAATGCTGCATCCCGGATCCAGGTATAGCGATAATCCCAGTTTCGGTCGCCTTCCATGCTTTCCGGAATGCTAAATGTAGGCGCGGCAACCATAGAACCATATTCAGTTGAGGTTAAAAGTTTCAACGTAATTGCAGAACGCACAACGAGATCAGTGTACCGCCCTGAATAAGTAGATTTGCTAATCCATTTTTTCCAGTAATGTACGGTATCCTGATAAGATTTGTGCTTGTAAAATTCAAGGTCGTGAAGCAAATCCGACTGATCTCGTTTCACAGATTCCAATACGATCAAGGCTTCTTCGCCGTGATTTAGCGTTACCTCTGCATAGCCGTCCTGCTCATTATGCTGTAGTGGAAAATTCGCTATCAGACGAACCATAGCATCGCCGTCGTTCACGGCACAGAAATTCAATTCGTTCTCACCTTTTTGATCAATGTCGTGTTTTGCACGACCGTAATCAAAACGAGGGGCACATCTGATTTTGTAAGTTACTTTTCCTCTGATCGTTTTTACTTTACGCACAATGGCGCAAAAACTGCTTGCAGTATTGCCGATCACGGGCATGTAGTCCGTAACTTCCGAGATGCCGTCATCTGAAAAAAATCTGGTCAGCAGGATTGCTGTTCCCGGAATATAGAGNNAGCTGAGGCGTAACGGAAAAGCTACCGCCTTTATCATGATCCAACAATTTGGAGAAAATCGTCGGAGAATCGAAGTTCGGGAAACACATAAAGTCGATTGCCCCTTCAAGTGAGACAATAGCCACTGTTTTCATGTTCCCGATGATCCCGTAATCTTCTATTGGAAGGTAGTTCTGCGTCTTTTCCATATGTTAAAAGTTAACATTCGCCAAAAGAAATTTGTTTGGGACTGCAGAACATAGGGCTGACTGGCATTGGCGGGCTGCGATTGGTTTTCCTTAAAATATTTGTAATTTACCCAGCAATTTCCATTCTATATAAACCAGCTATTTCATGCGTCTACGGCGTCTAGTCCTCCTGCTTTTTGTCTTAACGACCATACTTATGGTCATTGTACAATGCACACAAATACAAAGCAGCGATCCACGTGGTGCCGCTTACGCGGGGAGTGCCACGTGTGTAAAATGCCATCAGGATATTAGTAGCAATTATGCGCATAATGCACATTTCAAAACCTCAAAGGACTTGCTTGCTGACAGCGGCACAGTGAAAAATGAAAAGTATTTGGATACTCTAGACTTACCGGTAAGTGAGTTTGTATTTAATGCAGGCACAAAGGTTGGCATTGAGCGCCGGCAGGGTGCACTTTATCAAGTAGCATACGTTAACGGCCGTGAGGTTAAAGCGGAGCGCACTGAGGTGGTTTTTGGCTCTGGCAGACGTGCTTTTACCTTTGGATTCTGGTATGGTGATCAGATGATGCAAATGCCACTTAATTACCTGACCAAGGCACATCAGTGGGCAAACAGTCCCGGCTTTCCAGATGATCAGATCTATTTTGGGCGACCGATTATCGCCCGCTGCTTAGAATGCCATAGTTCTTACATCGAACAAAAGGCAACTCCGGTGAACAAGTTTAATGAAGAAGAGCAGTTCGTGAAAGGCTCAATGATCTCAGGGATCGATTGCGAGCGGTGTCACGGTCCTGCGGCCGAACACGTCGAATTCCACCTGGAAAATCCAGAGGAAAAGCGGCCTTCACACATGATCAAATACAAGGATCTGCCTCTGAGTCGAAGACTAGATATGTGTGGCCTATGTCATTCAGGAACTGAAGTTCAAGCTAACGGGTCGAAATTTGCCTTTCAGCCTGGGGATACACTGAACCATATACCCCAGTTTAACACCTTCAATGGTGGTGAACCGGATGTACATGGCAACCAGATGCAACTGCTGAAAGCCAGCCCTTGCTTTATTATTGGCAAAGCAGACTGTATTTCTTGCCATGACATTCATGATGATAAGCCAAAAAGTGTTGCGCTGTATTCAAACAAATGTATGACCTGTCATCAGGGAGATAATCACCCAAAATTAAAAGGGGTAGAACAGGCACTTATCAAACAAAACTGCATCGACTGCCATATGCCGGAAAAGAACTCTAACGTAATAGGCTTCCAAAAGAGTAATAGCAAAGACAAAATACCTTATCAGCTTAGGACTCACCGGATTGCCATTTACAAGGATCTCGTGAAATAAGTGCTTTAATGTTTTTCAGGCAGCTTATACAACATCTAAGTCAATGATCTGGGCTTTATAATCTTTAGGCAGAATGATGTTTCGTAACGTTTGATCCAGCTTGAATATCCGGCTAATTTTGTAAACCTGCAAAACAGGCCGAAGCAGGGGAAGCGTTCCTAATCTGAGTTCACTACGAACCTGTTCTGGCACGACCAGCAATTGTGCTTGTTTTAGGATCCAGTACCGGGCTGGACCNNCTAGGTGCTTCCGGTACTGATAATATAGATCTTCCGTAAAATTGCTTTTCTGAAGATCCTGATGCAGATGCTCATGCCGCATTGGTAACCATTCTTCATAGCTGCTGGGTAGATTCCCGATCCCCATCCGGATACCCATTCGATTAAACACCTCAAAAACCTCTTCTTTTTCGATTGGTTGAAGCTTCCGTTCTAAAAGTTCAAACGATCTTATAGAATAATCGATTAGCATAAAAAGAACATCCCGATAAGCCCATTCTGGTATTTTTGCACCTCGGCTAGTTTCAACGGCTCCGTGTATGGAAGAAATCTTGTCAATTACCTGCAGCGCCTTGTCATATTCAGAGAAAACGATACCTCTAGCGTAAGAGACTGTTGAGAACAGTCTACCCAAAGGATCAGCAGGAAGACGACCAGTATAGTATAGCCAGTCAACAGCCTTGTTGAGTGCAAATTCTGCAGCGGCTCCAGCGAATATGAACAGTATGGTGTCGCCTTTCCCCCAAATTCTCCGAACAATAGAAGTCTCGTTTACAAAGTATTTCATGATCAATGTTAAAAAGAATGGTCAAATGTATATGCTGGTTAGCCATCCATAAAGTAGTAGAAATAAGGATAGGATTAAAGCGGAATGAGCATTCATTTGTTGTGCCAAAATGTAAACTCAGGGCGACTAGTTGAGATCACATAAGCTGATTTTTGCAATTGGATTATACTTGCTCACCTTGGAATCAAACATCTTGTTTTATCAACGTTTACTATCTTGCAGGAAAAATACAAGAATATAAATATGCTCAATACCAGTTCTAAAGCAGAGATCCTACAGACAAAACACCATTTTGATACACTTGATGGATTACGCGGGGTGGCCGCAATTTCAGTTGTCATTTTCCATTTCATGGAAATCATTTTTCCAGATCCGACCCAAAACTTTATTGGACATGGATTTATGGCGGTGGATTTTTTCTTTTGTTTGTCAGGGTTTGTTATGGCATATGCATACGATGACAGGATAGAGAAGATGGGATTGTCGACGTTCTTCAAAGCAAGAATCATTCGACTACATCCTTTGGTTGTGTTTGGGTCAATTCTTGGGCTTCTTGCTTTTCTATTTGATCCATTTGGCGGAAGTTCTGATGTCTACAGCACAGGGAGGATATTGTTAATTTTCATTTGTTCGATGTTAATGATCCCCTTCCCGGTTATGGAAGATCGTTTTTTTAACCTTTTTGGTTTGAATGCGCCTTCCTGGTCTTTATTCTGGGAATATATTGCCAACATCGTTTATGCCTTAATTTTAGTAAAACTTAGTAGGCGCTTGTTATTAATCTTGTATATCATTGCAGGATGTTGGTTGGCTTATGTTGCATCAAGTGCGGGCTCACTGCTGGGAGGATGGGCAGGATCCAACTTTTGGGATGGCGCTGCACGTATTTCCTATTCCTTTTTAGCCGGTATACTGATCTTCCGTTATAAGTTGATTGTCCGAAATAAGCTGGGATTTCTGGGCATGACGCTCTTACTTATTCTTGCTTTTTTAATGCCCGCAAATTGGGGTTGGCTTGCTGAGCTCGTAGTTGTTCTTGCGTATTTTCCATTAATAATCATTTTGGGTGCCGGTGCGATCACCGGACTGGCAGCAAAGAGCATATGTAAATTTTCAGCCGATATTTCTTATCCCTTATACATGACGCACTATGCAGTGATGTTTATGTTCCTGAATTATTTTACAACCTATAAGCCTCAGGGTATGCTTCTAACGAGCATAATCGTTGGTGGATCGCTATTCTTAGTACTATTTGCGTACCTTACGATGAAATGCTATGACTTGCCAGTTCGGAGGTACTTGACTGAAAAATTTAGAAGATAGGAGGGATTAGTTAGCTTCTGAAATGTTTGTAATGACCTGAGTAAGTTCTTCAGGTAGCTGTTTAGTTGCAGCGATTACACTTTCTTCTTCACCTTCGCTTGCTGGAGTATAAAGGATGTAAAAAGCATATTCTGCTTTGGTCATCTCAGATCGGATCGAACTTGCGCCAGAGGTCAAACTTGTCATATTTGTTTCAAGGATATGTACCTCTTTGTTCTCCGCTAACCAGGTGTTAACGTCAGATTGTAGTACATCAATCTCCGGAGCGGCAAAAAGCTTGATTTTTTTCATTTGAAATATTTTTAGAATACCTGTTAAACAAATTTTAATCCATTTTATCTGGAATATAGTCGGCGGGAGCATTGCTACTCAACAAAGTGGCGTTTTTCCCGTTAAGTTATAATATTTGTAGAGACCCTAAATTACTTAAGGACGTATGAAAAAGATTTATCTTTTACTTTTTTTATCAATTGTGTTTAGCTGTAACAACGCGGAAACGCAACAAATGAAAGCTCGGGGGATTGCCCTTGAAAAGCTGCGAGACTCGCTTTTGGTTAAGGAACGTGAACTTGATCTAAAAGCACAAGAGTTGGAAAAGCGCGAACAGATGCTGGATACGACTAATAATAATGTTCCTGAAGGTATTATAAATCCAAATCTTACTGGTAAATGGCAGGTTAGAATGACCTGTGTTGAAACGAACTGTACGGGCTCGGCCATAGGAGATGTGCGGAATGAACAATGGAATCTGTCTTACCGGAATGACTTATTTATAGTTGAAGGACTGACTAACGGCGCAGTAAATACCCTTTACACCGGCCTTTATAATGGCAATGAGCTGCAATTAAATTCAGACAATACGGCTACAGGGACTGCAATCTCCATAGTTCTGACACCTGCAGAAGGCGGAACTATGGTGGGACGCAGAGAGGTGACACAGGCAGGAGGATGTAAAATCTTCTACAGGCTAAATTTGAGTAAACTATAGGATTAGACATATGATATTATTGAACATAGACTTTTCCTTGCCATTTGCAAACCCCGTGATCATTTTCACGATCGTGCTATTCATTATCCTTTTTGCCCCGATCCTCTTTAGCAAGATTAAAGTTCCACATATCATTGGATTGATCCTCGCAGGAGTGATCATCGGTCCTCATGGATTAAATCTGCTTAGAAGAGACAGTAGCATCGTCCTGTTCGGGACTGTTGGTCTGCTGTATATTATGTTTCTTGCAGGTCTGGAAATTGACCTTTCGGAATTCAGAAAAAACAAAAACAAGATTATCGTGTTCGGGCTGACTACGTTTGTGCTTCCATTGAGCGTGGGGATTTTAGCCTGCTATTATGTCCTTGGGTATGGATTTTTATCATCGATACTGTTAGCATCCATGTTTTCTACCCATACGCTCGTGTCCTACCCAATTGCGAGCCAGTACGGACTCGCCAGCAAGCAGGCAGTGACCCTTACGGTCGGAGGAACCATGATCACCGATATTCTGGCACTGCTTATACTTGCAGGGGTGGCCGGAATTACGAAAGACGATGTTTCTGGGGCTTTCTGGATTCAGCTCGGCTTTTCGTCAATTATTTTTGTCTGCATTGTATTCTTCTTATTTCCCGTGGTTATCAGGTGGTTTTTCAAGAAGTATGAGGACAGTGTGTCGCAATNNGCGATCATCGGAGCGTTCTTTGCCGGATTGGTTCTAAACAGCTTTGTTCCACATTCCTCACCATTGATGAACCGTATCAACTTCGTTGGGAATGCGCTATTCATACCTTTTTTTCTGCTAGGTGTAGGAATGTTGGTTGATGTGTCCATAATTGTGCGAGGCTGGGGCGCCTTGCAAGTTGCGGGGGTCATCACCGTTGTTGCGATTGTGACCAAATACATTGCTGCTAAGTTGACACAAAAGGCGTTCAACTTGAGTAAAACTGAGGGCAATTTGATTTTTGGTTTAAGTACCTCTCACGCTGCAGCGACGCTTGCGATTATACTCGTGGGCTACAACATCATCATTGGAGAAGCGCCCACAGGTGAACCAATCAGGCTGTTGAACGAAGA
>DDAD01000112.1 GCA_002333205.1 Pedobacter sp. UBA2067 | reverse complement strand
GTAGAGACAAATAATTTGTTCAGTCCTTATACTCTTGCGGACAACAACCCAGTTGGGCCGGAGCCTACCGCAAATGTTAAACTTGCAAAGAACAATGTATTTTTAACCTTTGGAGTGAGATTCTAAACTGTTAAGTTTTTATATACAAAAAAAGGTCCTGAGCTGATGCCCAGGACCTTTTTTTTGTATTTTAGTTCTTACAGCGTCTGAAGATCTCAGCGTACGACGAATAAAGTTAAAAGCCGTCTAGTCTTTATTTATACTTCGCAGTACTTGGATTCCTGTCTATCTATTGAACTGCAGTTTGCCTAATATTTTGCTGGTTTTTTCTTCCACGCCAGGATCCCTAATTAGTTNNGCGCCTGTCAACGCTAACTCCAATAATTGTATATCATCTGCCGCTTTTTCAGCAGTACTAAATGTCTCCATCTCTAAGGTGATCACGCCAGGCATCGCTATACGTGGTGTTTTATAAATAGCCGGCAGATTAATCGCATTCGGTAGCTGGTTGGAGAGGGTTCTCCTGACCGGACCAGCAGCTGCAAACACGACTTTAGATCCTGAATTCAATCCCGTTCCGGTATAGTCTAAGGTATCAATCGTGGTTTGGGTGTGGAAATGCAGATCACGTGTAAAATCCATTCTAGATAATACATGCATCAGGAAATGCTGCAGGTTGTGTGTTGTTAATTCTTCATCATCTTCCCTGGCAGCAATAAATAAGTATTTAGCAAGACTAAGTTGGTTTTTACCTAGAATATGGTTCGAAATGGTAAGGATTTCTTGTGGTCTTCGCTCCTTCAGGTACGGCGTATAACGTTCACTTCCGATCGCAAAAAGCAGTGGGTGCACGCCGGCAGCATCGACGGCATTAACTTCTTTTAAGCCATGAATTTCTTTCGGCAATGCAGAGCCTGTGATTTCATGTATAAGCGCACCGAAACTGGTGTCCTCCTGAGGTGGCCGTCCTACAACGGTAAAAGACCAGATCGCATTTTCCCGATGGTATACATTATGCACCTTCATTAGAGGAAAAGGATGCGTTAAACTGTAATAGCCGAGATGGTCACCAAATGGCCCTTCGGGCTTATTATCATTTGGGTAAACTATCCCTGTGATCACGAAATCGGCATCTGCTGAGATGCAGAAGCCTTCTTCATCATAGAAATACCGAAAACGCCTGTTTCCTAAAGCACCTGCAAAGGTCATTTCAGAGAGACCTGCCGGTAGTGGCATAACAGCGGCTAATGGATGAGAAGGTGGCCCTCCAACAAAGATACTGACTTTCAGTGGCTTTCCGGCTTTATTAGCTTTTGATTGGTGCACCCCTATTCCGCGGTGGATTTGATAATGCAATCCAATTTCCTGATCCTGCATGTAGTCGTTTCCGGCAAGCTGAATCCGGTACATCCCTAAATTAGCATTAAGCACGCCTGGCTTTTCGATATCCTCCGTGTAGACCTGCGGCATTGTAATAAATGGCCCACCATCCATCGGCCAGTTTACGATCTGCGGCAGTGCCGAAATGGTTGTTTTTTTAAAGGTTGACTTAAACAAGCTTTGTTTCAGCGGCAAGGCAGACAATGCGGTAAGCCCCGCTCCTGCGGTTTTAATCGGGTTTTTGATGGCTTTTATAGGATCGGAGCGTAAGGCTACCAGTTGCTCAACATTCTTCAGGCTATCTCGGAACATAAACTTAGATCGCTCCAGGGTTCCGAAAAGGTTGGATACTGCTGGAAACTTTGATCCCTTTATATTTTCAAAGAAGATTGCCGGCCCTTGTTCCTCATACACCCGCAGATGTATCGAAGCCATCTCCAGGTGAGGATCAACCTGTTCTTTTATACGGATTAAATGACCATGCTTTTCTAAATCTTCAACGCATGCTGCTAAACTTGAATATCCCATCAGGATCAAAGGTATAAACTATTCATTTAGAAAATACCATAACAAAAAAAGCCACGCTTGTGGCGTGGCTTTTTTTGTTATGGTATTCCTATTTCTTATTTGCAAATGATCTAAGCATCCAGGTGTTTTTCTCTTTGAACTGCATGAACCGATTAACCATATCGTTCGTACCCTCATCTCCTGCCTCTTCAGTTGCTTCCAACAGCTCACGTTCCATTTCAATCAGCTGTGCCATGTCATCTAAGATAGCATCGATCATGGCCATGTCCTGCATACCAATTGTATCAATTTCTTTAATACGCGATTCGTTGATATAATCAGCAAAACGACTGTGTGGTGGCTTACCTAAGGTCAATACACGTTCCGCNNGCCGCAATTTCGTCTATAGTAGTCTGAGCTTCGGTATATAACTCTTCGAATTTAACATGTAAAGTAAAAAAGTTCTGACCTTTGATATTCCAATGACATCCTCTTAATTTCTGGTAATGTATATGATAATTAGCTAGATAGTCATTTAAAAGATCAACAACTGGTTTAACTTCTTGCTCGTCTAAGCTTATTTCTTTTGCGTCCATGGTTTATTATTTTTTAATTTGTAATATTATTGAAACAGGTAATTATAACAAAGCTTCTTTCAAATGGTTTCCACCACGAGCAATTTGATACAATAGAGCGGTAATTTCCTCGTTTACTATTCGGAATAAGGATCAACTAAGATTTACTCATTCGATTAACTTATTAAAATAATTAATGTATAAATATATTACTGTTCTATTGGCGGCTAATTTAATGTTTCTGTCCAATATAAAAGCTAATTCAGTGATTGACTCTATTGGCGTAGAGAACTTGAATGGCACAAAGGTGATTATCCACCAGATCGTAAAAAATGACACATACTACTCGGTTGGAAGAAGATACAATGTATCGCCAAAAGAGATCATGACTTTCAACGAAAACAAGTACCTTCAAGTTGGTGTGTTGATAAAGATTCCCACTAAAATGCCATTTGAAAGCCCGGCTACTTCGGGAAGTGCAAATAAGAATGGCTCCCCTTCTACCAACTCGGATGAATCTACTTTCATCGAATATGAAGTTAAGCCGAAAGATAACTTAAACAGCATTGCACGTGTACATGGTACCACCGTTAACGAACTGAAGCGAATAAATGAATTAAGGACCATCAACTTAAGAATTGGTCAGATTTTAAAAGTGCCTTTAACAGAGAGCAGTACTCAGCCTGCCAGCCAGCCTTCGAATGTAGCTTCTGCTCCTTCTACCACAACCACCTATCCTGGAAAACTAATTGAACAACCGAAACCAATTTTGCCTCCGGGATCAGATAACGCTGCTAAACCCGTAACCAAACCTATAGACAGTGCTGCCCAAAAAGCTGCTGCCGAAGAAAAATTTATTGAACATACCGTGGCGTCGAATGAGACGATGTATTCAATTGCTACAACCTACCACATGACCATTGATCAGCTGAAAGCTAAAAATAACTTAACAAACAACTCCTTAAGGGTTGGACAAAAGCTATTGATTAGTGGACAATATCCATCGAGAACCCAACCGGTGGCAGATAGCCTGGATGATGCAACGATCAAAGATCCTTCATTGAGAGGTGATCCAAGTCGTTATGGATTAAATCAAGTTGACGAAAAAGGTACTGCCATCTGGATCACGGATCAAGATTTAGATCCTGTAAAGATGCTCGTGCTACACCGTACTGCTCCAGTAGGAACAATAGTGAAAATAACAAACCCAATGACAAACAGATCAGCTTTTGCGAAAGTTGTCGGAAAATACACCGAAAACGAGTCGACAAGAGATGTGATCATCGTAATGACCAAAGCAGTTGCAGATTCGATAGGTGCAATTGATAAAAGATTTTTTTGCAATATAACGTACAGCGGACAAGATAATGAGCAGTAAGAAGCCTTTTATAATAGGCGTAGCAGGTGGTAGTGGTTCAGGTAAAACGTTCTTCCTTAAATGTTTTTTACACCATTTTAAACCAGAAGAGGTTAGTCCGATATCACAGGATGATTATTACCGACCAAAGCAGGAACAAAAGATTGATGAAAATGGCTGGATCAACTTTGATTTGCCCGAAGGCATAGACGATGCTCGTTTGCTTCACGATCTTAAAACCCTTATTGCAGGAGATTCGATACAGAAAAAGGAATATACGTTTAATGTTAATGAAGAAAATGCAAGGCTTTTGAATATCGCCTCTGCACCTATAATCATTGTTGAAGGATTATTTGTGTTTCACTTCAAAGAGATCGCAGAATTGTTTGACATGAAGATCTTCATGGATGCCGATGAGGAAATCACACTAAATCGACGAATTTCCAGAGATGAAATTGAACGTGGTTACACCCGGGATATGGTAATGTACCAGTGGGTTAATCATGTTCTACCAGCTTACAAACAGTTCCTACTTCCATATAAAGACAGCTGCCACAAGATTATTATGAATAATAAGCATGTGGCAGATGATATCATTGTTGCTTCTCAACAGATCTCTGATGAGTTAAAGCACCTTCTTGAAGTTCGGGAAGACGCTTAATCAAGCTGCATTTCTGGTGTATTTTCTGGTGCGATCAGACGGCCGGCGGTGGCCTGTTTTATGTATTCTACACTTACCCCTGGCGCTCTTTCAAGCAATTGGAAGCCACCTTCAGGTAGTATATCGAGCACAGCAAGCTCTGTGACGACTTTTTTAATGCAGTTTACACCTGTTAGTGGCAAAGTGCATTTTGGCAAAAGCTTACTTTCACCTGCTTTATTTACGTGTTGCATGGCAACAATGATGTTTTTTGCGGAAGCTACAAGATCCATCGCTCCACCCATACCCTTTACCATCTTTCCTGGAATTTTCCAGTTCGCGATGTCGCCATATTCGGAAACCTCCATGGCACCAAGGATGGTCAGATCTATTTTTTGACTCCTGATCATTCCAAAACTTAGCGCAGAGTCGAAGATGGAACTTCCAGGTAACGTTGTGATGGTCTGTTTACCCGCGTTTATTAGATCAGGATCTTCCTCTCCCTCGAAGGGAAAAGGTCCCATTCCAAGTAAGCCGTTCTCTGATTGGAGCACAACACTGATGCCCTTGGGAATATAATTGGAAACCAAAGTTGGGATTCCGATTCCCAGGTTTACGTAGAAGCCATCTCTTAACTCTTTCGCGATTCTTTTTGCGATACCATTCTTATCTAACATGTTTTTGGAATTAAGGATTTTTGGATCTAACCGTACGTTGCTCAATGCGTTTCTCGTAATTTTCACCTTGAAAAATTCGATGTACATACACACCCGGCGTATGAATCTCATCTGGGTCAAGCTCACCCGCCTCAACGAGTATTTCCACTTCAGCGATAGTGACTCTACCTGCAGTTGCCATAACGGGATTGAAGTTCCTGGCTGTGGACTTGTAGATCAGATTACCTGCAGTGTCGCCCTTCCAGGCCTTCACCAATGCAAAGTCAGCTTCAAAAGCGTATTCCAGCAGGTACTCTTTACCATTGAAAGTTCTGGTTTCTTTACCTTCGGCTACCTCAGTACCGACACCTGCTGGGGTAAAAATTGCCGGCATCCCGTAACCCGCTGCCATACACCGCGTGGCTAAGTTGCCCTGAGGTATCAGTTCCACCTCCAGCTCGCCGCTGAGCAACTGGCGCTCGAACTCGGCGTTTTCACCCACATAGGATGAAATCATTTTTTTAACCTGGCGCTGTTTAAGCAGCAGGCCTATTCCGAAATCATCTACACCGGAATCATTGGAAATACAAGTAAGTCCTGTGATACGTTTTTTTACTAATGCATTGATGCAATTTTCAGGAATGCCGCAAAGACCAAAGCCGCCTAGCATTAAGGTTTGTCCGTCTATTATATCTTGGATTGCCTCATCGGCACCCGACACTACTTTGTTGATCATATATTTAGGTTTGCGGCTAATTTAATTAAAATATACATAAGAGATGCCATCTCCGCCACGGTCCTGGTGTTCATCTTCCACCCGATTCACCTGGCTGTATTTTCTAACATATTCTCGTATCAGCTTTCTCAAGATACCATCACCCTTACCATGTATAATTTTCACGTAGGGAAAACCAAGCATGATAGCTTTATCCAAGTATTTCTCTACTTCGTAAATCGCATCTTCCCCCCGCATGCCTCTGAGATCCAGTTCCGCATTGAAGTTGGTAATTGCATCCGAAATCCGGCCGGAAAAGGAGTTACTTTGCACCACCTTTTTCGCCTGTTTGTTACTGATCTTCTCTACCCTGTCCTTCTTTACTACCGAGCGAAGATCCCCAATGGCAAGGAAAAGATTACCGCGATTGATTTCAAGCACTTGCCCAGTGGTTTCTGTATTTCGCAGTTGAACCCAGTCACCGACTTCGATCGGAGTGTTACTCACCACAATAGGTTCAGGCTTCTTTTCTTCTTTAACCTGATGATTAAGCAGCTCTTTTTGCAAGTTTTGACGCAGCTGCTTTGTAACAATCTTATCTGCCTGCTGCTCTTTAATTTGAGAAATTGTGTTCTCCACCAGCTTATTGGCGTCCTTGATGATACGCTGGGCTTCAAGCTTCGCTTCCTTAATCAGTACCTTTTTATTTTCTTCCAGGTACTGCTTTAGCTTCTCATTTTCTGCCGCAAGATTCTTTGCTTTATTTTGCTGATTAGCAAGCTGAACTTTTCTATCATAGATCTCCTTCTTCTCTCGTTCCAAATCCACAAGAAGGCTGTCAATCCGATTTTGATTGGTTCCGGTCTTTTTTCTGGCAAGTTCTAGAACTTCCTTCTGCAAACCGATATTCTGTGCAATCTCAAAAGCGTAAGAGCTTCCAGGTTTTCCTATTTCAAGCACGTACAAAGGCCGCATCCTGGTATTATCGAATAACATGGAAGCATTCTCCAGCCCTTCGGTATCACCAGCAAACAGTTTCAGGTTGGAGTAGTGTGTGGTAATAACGCCACGTACTTTCTTGTTGTTCAAAACTTCTAGAACCGCTTCAGCCATCGGACCCCCAAATTGTGGATCCGTACCTGTACCAAACTCATCGATAAGCATAAGTGATTTTGGTGTTGCGTGAGCCACGAAGTAGCGCATCTTTGTAAGGTGTGCACTATAAGTACTCAAATCGCTTTCAATCGATTGGTCATCACCGATGTCCGCGAAGATCTGGTCGAAGATTCCGACCTCTGACGCCTCATCCACAGGGATTAGCAAACCTGATTGGATCATGATCTGAAGTAAACCCACGGTCTTCATACAGACTGATTTTCCACCAGCATTCGGTCCGGAGACAAGCAAAACACGTAGACGTTCATCCTAATGGATGTTCAAAGGTACAACCGTCCGCTGCTCTTCCCTAAAGGATAATAGCAGCAAAGGGTGTCTGGCATTGATCAACCTTGTTTTCGCCTCTTTCAGTAAAACCGGCATATCTGCTTCAACTTCAATAGCAAATAAAGCCTTTGCGCGTACGAAATCCAGTTTGGTTAGGAAACCATGATAGGACAGCAGCAATGCGGTGTATGGTCTTAAATCATTAGTAAGCGCAATCAGAATACGTATAACCTCTCGCCTTTTATCGAATTCTAGGTCTCGAAGTTTATTGTTGAGCGTAAAGACTTCTTCAGGCTCCATGTACACCGTTTGTCCACTCGCAGATTCATCGTGAATGAAACCTTTCAGCTTACGCTTATTCTCCGCAAGAAGCGGAATACACATTCTGCCATCTCGTATGGTTAAGCTTCCGTCAGCCACCCAGTTACGACCAACTGCCATTTTATAGATGGAGTCCATGCGTTTACGTACCTCCTGCTCGCCTTTAGCAATATCTCCAATGATCTCTAGTAAGGCTGGAGATGCATTTGGCTTAATTTTGCCTTTGGGATCTAACACCGTTTCAATCTTCTTCAGGATATTTTTCTCCATTGGAAGATGCTCAAACAACGCTTCAAGATTTGGATAGATTTCTTGCCGGTCTTCGAAAAAGCGAATAACCGTGAATACGGTTTGTAGCGATGTATACATCTGGAACAGTTCTTCCTCCACGAGGTAACTTCCTTCTGCACGAATCTTATCTGCAAGGTACTTTAAATCATAGAACGCACTAATCTGAAGCGGCTCCTGATTTTCCAGAATACTCTTGAATTCTTTGGTCTGTCGTAAAAATTTATTGATTTGGTCATACTTTGTCATGACCTGCATTTTGCTAACCAATTGCCGGCCCATCGGGCTCAGACAGTATTGGCTTATGCGTTGTTTGACTTCATCAAATCCAAGTCTTTCTAAACAACTTTCGGGGTATATCATATATCGGCTACCGGTTTAACGGAAACTGTGTCTTGCTTTTGTTTTGTTTTCTCCAGATCTGTCTTAATCTTTTCATACATGTCCGTTAGTAGTGCAGGGTGGTTGTAATAGTAGTCCATGCTTTTATTGTACTGAACAGAGTCTGTTTTGAACTTTTTATATATGCCTTTGTAAAAGGCAGAAGAAATCTTTTTGGCAGAATCTGCATCACCAATGGTTGTGATATAGGCATCAGCAATATGGATATCATACAGGATCTTTTCCATTTGCTTTGGCGGAATGATCTGCTCTGGGATCTCCTTGGATTTGCAACAGATTAAAGAAAAACTGATAAAAATTAGCGAGAGAAATTTCCTCATTTATTTAAAACATTACGTTTTCTTAGCCATTGTAGACTAAGGTTGTTAATTTTACCAAAAATACTGATTAATGAGCATAGCGAATAACTTATTAAAATATAAAAAAGAACTTGACGCAAGCGCAGTACAGCTTGTTGCAGTTTCTAAATTCCAGGATGCAGATGCGGTACTTGAAGCCTACAATGCCGGGCAACGCGTTTTCGGTGAAAATATCGTCCAGGAACTCGTGGAGAAACAGGCAGTTTTACCAAACGATATCAAATGGCATTTGATCGGACATCTGCAAACAAATAAAGTCAAATACATCGCACCATTTATCTCGGTAATTGAGTCAGTAGACAGCTTGAAGCTGCTTCAGGAAATCAACAAACAAGCGCTTAAAAACAAACGGGTGNNTAAATTCGGACTCGGTTTCGATGAAGTTGTTGAATTGCTTAGATCAGAGGAATTCCAGGAAATGAAAAATGTGCGGATCATAGGATTAATGGGCATTGCAAGTAATACCGACACAGAGAAACAGATTCGGGATGAGTTCGAAGAACTAAAAGTGTTATTCGACGGTGTTAAGCTCTCCTACTTCCGAAAAGAAGATTCTTTCAAAGAACTATCTATGGGTATGTCGTCCGACTACAAGATTGCTATCGAGGAAGGTAGCACCATGGTGAGAATTGGCAGCAGCATTTTTGGTAAAAGAAAAACGAAAACAGATTAATGGATATTAACATCAGGTATGCTGTCAAAGCGGATTGTGAGCGATTGCTCGAACTTATTCATGAACTTGCTTTGTATGAAAAAGCATCGCAGGAAGTAACCGTAACATTGGAGGAATTTGTAGATGCAGGATTTGGCGCCAATCCTATATGGAAAGCCTTCGTTGCCGAACGTAACGGCAAAATCCTCGGGTTTGCCTTATACTATGTTCGTTATTCTACCTGGAAGGGCTGCAGATTGTATCTGGAAGATTTTATCGTTACTGATGAAGAGCGCGGCAAAGGCATCGGAAAAATCTTGTTTGAACGCGTGATGCAGGAAGCAAAAGATAAAGGCTACAACGGAATGTCCTGGCAGGTGCTGGATTGGAATGCCCCGGCTATGAATTTTTACAATAAATACCAGGCTAATCTGGAAGGCGGTTGGTTAAATGCTTCGTTCTCGACTGAACAACTATAAAGTAAATGCGATGAGAAAATTAGCTATAGGGCTTATCTGCCTCGGCATGCTCGCATGCCAGAGTGAGAATAAGGAAAATAAAAACGTGGATTCAGCTGCAAATGTAAATGATGCAGTTACGTCAGATTCTTTAACCTATAGCTATGATTCCGTTAAGGTCGTCAGTAAGCATGTAGTCCCTATCGAGGAAAATTTTTCAGACACCACTAAAGCAGTAATTACTTTTCCTAGGTTTCAAGAAGCGGACTTGAACAAACTGGTTGAAGCGCGGGTATGCCGAAATGCATCTACGCCTGACAAGAGCTTCAAAACATATCAGGAACTAGCAGACAACTTTATCAAAGGTTTTGATGATTACTTGAGCTATAACGAAGATAACATCCAAACCTGGTTTCTGGATGTCAACGTGGATGTGCTCTTACAAACGCAGGAGCTACTGGCATTAAGATTTACCCAAGCGGATTACATGGGCGGAGCCCATCCAAATTCGAGCTTCAGCTACCTGAATTACGATCGTAAGGAAAAGACGATATTAACTTTAGACTCCATCCTAAAGCCAAATACTTTTTCCAAACTAGAGCGTGTAGCGGAGCAAATCTTCCGGAAAAATGAAGGATTGACCCCAACGCAAAGCCTTGCAGATGCATACTTTTTTGATCAAGATGTGTTTCACCTGAACGCAAACTTCAACCTGACAAAAAATGGCATAGAGTTCTTGTATAATCCTTATGAAATTAAGCCATATGCAGCAGGCACCACAAAATTGGTTATCCCCTACACAGCAATCAAAGACTTAATCAAACCTAATTCAATCATCTACAGACTTAATAATAATGCAGGTATATAAATTTGGTGGTGCCTCAATCAAAGACGCAGATGCGATACGGAACGTTGGCGAGATCCTGAAAAGCGTTAATGAAGATCAACTTGTGATTGTCATCTCCGCAATCGGCCAGACGACAAATAAGCTGGTTTCCCTCACGAATGCTTACTTGAATTTGCAGTCAGACGTAAATAACTTACTTGAGGAAATTAAACAGGATCATTTTAACATTCTACAGGAACTTTTTGGCACAAACAACCCTCGTGTATTTGATGAGGTTAGCAATGCCTTCGTAGAAGTTGAGTGGCTTCTAGAAGAAGAACCTGCAGACACTCCGGATTACATTTACGACCAGATTGTTTCCATCGGGGAAGTTATTTCGAGTAAAATCGTGGCTGCGTATTTAAATGAAGTTAGATGCCAATCGACCTGGGTAGATGCAAGAAATTACATCAAGACAGACAACAATTATCGGGAGGCTAATGTGGACTGGCACAAGACCGAGATGGAGATGAAGAAGACCTTACCAGCTATCTTAAACAAGGGTTTCGTGGTTACACAGGGATTTATCGGCGGCACTAGCGAGAACTTTACGACTACACTGGAAAGAGAAGGATCCGACTATTCTGCAGCAATCTTTAGTGCATGCTTAAATGCTACGGCACTGACAATTTGGAAGGACGTTCCGGGTGTTTTGAACGCTGACCCAAAATGGTTTGAACGTACAGAGAAAATACCAGAACTATCCTATTACGATGCTATTGAGCTTACCTATTATGGGGCCACTGTGATCCACCCAAAAACAATTAAACCACTTCAAAACCGTGATATTCCCCTGTTCGTGCGATCATTCAAGGACCCCGCTGAACCAGGAACCAGAATCAGCAGCGTGGCAGGGCCAGTTAGTATTCCGTCTTTCATTTTCAAAGTCAACCAGGTACTGATTTCCATCATGCCTAAAGATTTATCCTTCATTATTGAAGAGAACCTAAGCGACATCTTTCAAATCTTTCACGGCTNNCATGCACAACTCAGCAGTAAGCTTTTCAATAAGTGCCGACTATGAAGAAAATGAAATTCATAAACTGATTGCTGAACTTTCCAACAGGTATCATATCAAGTACAACACCGGCGTAGAACTTGTAACAATCAGATACTACAACCAAAGTACTATAGATAGGGTTACGTTAAATAAAGACATTCTCCTGGAGATTAAAAGCAGGCATACTTGTCAACTATTGATGAAAAACAAGCCGGCTGCTAACTAACACTTCCATCCGTCAGCATTTGACTCAGGCAGATAGACAGCGTATTCTAACCGATACCAAACCGGACTTTTTCCGGTTAAAAAGATAAAGCGAATTGAACAAAGCGATCTTAGACACAGCAGTACAGGAGTATATCAATGCCCATCTGAAAGATGATGTACATAGAATTGCCATGTCTAGCACTCCCTTCGAAGCAGTCACTGCTCAAGAACTTGCAGGCCAAATAGCGGCTAAAAACAGGTCGGAGAAAAAGCTCCCGTTGTGGTTTAATACTGCTGGGATTTACTACCCCCAACTGTTGTCGATTGAACAATGTTCATCCGAAAAAACTGCCATATACAAATCAACACTTATTTTGGGCCGCAAAGTGCTTGATCTGACAGGTGGCTTTGGAGTAGACTCCGCATTTTTCAGCAAAATCGCAGAAACTGTAACCCATTGTGAGTTGTTGCCGGAGCTTTCGGAAATTGCGGCACATAATGCACGAATGCTTAAGCTTAGCAATATCGAATTTCTAAATACAGATGGCCTCGAATATCTACAAACCACAACAAAAACATNNAAGACTGCAGCCCGAATGTGGTAGAAAAACTTGATCTGCTGCTAACAAAAGCATCGCGGGTAATCATCAAAACCTCGCCATTGTTAGACATTTCAGCCGGCATTCGAGAATTAAAGGATGTCTCAGAAGTTCAGATCATCAGTGTAAAAAATGAATGTAAAGAACTGTTGTTTATTCTTGAGCCTGGTGCTAAGGAGCAGTCCACAAAAATTACCAGCGTCACAATCAATGAGTCGATCAAAAAAGTAACTTTCGCAAAAAGCGTCGTTGATTCTCGGCTGTCAATCTTAAGCGAGGTGCCTCAAGCAACTCCCACCAGTCGGACAGAAACCATCGGCAACACACTACCCAAAGCATTAGAAAATGGGTTGAAGACATATTTGTATGAACCTGACGTTGCCTTACTAAAAAGTGGCGCTTTTGATGCGATTGCTGAATTATTTAATCTGGAGAAGCTTGATTCACAGACACAACTATATACAGCAGATCATTTTACCCCAAAGTTCCCAGGTAGAATTTTCATTCTTGAAGATTTGTTCACTAAAAAAGAACTAAAGAAGCAAAAGGAACTAACCGGGAATGTTATTGTCAGAAATTATCCTGCGAAAGCGGAAGAATTGATAAAAGCTTTCAAAATCAAATCTTCCGGAAAAGAATTCCTGATCTTCACTAAAGTTCGAAAAACAGNNTTACAACACTACTAGCGAGCGCTATTTGTTTGGCTGAGGTGTGGTTCTTAAGTACGGTTTAATGATTTTATGTCCCTTAGGGAAACGCTCAGGAATATCTTCCGTTTTAATGCTGTTCATAATAACCACATCATCACCATCTTTCCAGTCTGCCGGAGTAGCAACGCTGTAATTCGCAGTGAGTTGGAGTGAATCGATCACGCGCAGAACTTCCGTGAAGTTTCTACCAGTTGACGCCGGATAGGTCAACATCAATTTAACTTTTTTGTCTGGCGAAATGATGAATAAGGACCTTACTGTCAAAGTCTCAGATGCATTTGGATGTATCATGTCGTATAGATCAGCAATTTTCTTGTCTTCATCGGCAATGATCGGAAAATCAACATTGGTATTCTGGGTTTCATTGATATCGTTGATCCAGCCCTTGTGAGATTCGGCAGAGTCAACACTCAATGCCAGGACCTTGACATTTCTCTTCTCAAACTCGCCTTTTAACGCAGCAGTTCGCCCTAACTCTGTGGTACAAACTGGCGTATAGTCAGCTGGATGGGAAAACAATACACCCCAACTGTCTCCTAAAAATTCATAAAAGTCAATGTCCCCAATGGATGTTTTTGCCTGGAAATTCGGTGCAACGTCGCCTATTCTGATACTCATAATTTTGGTTTTAAGTTTAGTACCTGAAATTAAGAATCTTATGATAAAAACAAGAAGCGAGCGGGAATTTGATGTGCAATTTGTACGTGATGTGCAGTAGCACAAACGGCCGGCGCGTAATTCAACAAACCTCAGCAACTAACATGCCCACCGCCCATAAACACTACGAAAATGCAATGCCATCTTCCAGAAACAATAGTCTCCGCGCTATAAGTTAATCCAAAAAGCACAAAAAACCCCCGGAGTTGCGCTCCGGGGGTTCAATATCTTCCGTTAATTCAGCGAAGCCTAATTATATACTTTGATCATGAAAACGTGATCCTGAATTTTTTCGATCTGCTCGGTCCTGTGTAATCCCTGTAGCGGATTTTTCTTATTAACCTTCACAGTGCTCCCTAGTGAATCCTGTGGAATTGCTCGAAGCGCTTCAAGTATGTACTTAGATTTAATCGCATATGCAGCTCCATCTATAGATGTTTCTTTCGCACTGATTACGCCAATAACATTACCTTGATTATCCAGCAAAGGACCACCACTATTACCCGGGTTCACCCGAATATCAACCTGGTAAGAAAGAGTATCGCCGCCGAAACCGGTATTCGAACTCAGGTAACCTTCACCTAAAACGGCATCATCCTTAGGGAAACCAAGCGTGTATACATGCTCACCCATGCCAGCATTGTTCAACTTTAATTTATATGGTAAGGTGTTCAAAGCCGTAAACTGACTGTCTACAATTTTCAAGATCGCAATATCGTATTGAGGATCCTGATAAACAACTTTCACTTTATAAGAATCACCTTTACTATTCTGAACGTAAATGGAATCCGCTTTATCAATCACATGGTAATTGGTACATAGATACCCATTGGATGTAAGTGCAAAACCTGTTCCTCCAAATTGCGCTGGATTCACAGGAGCTTTAGCAGCTTGATTATTGGAATTCACATTTCTGATCAATCTGTTTTGCGAATTCTGGATTTTCACCAACTCCCTACGCATCATCTCATAACTACCATTCTGCTTGGTACTGTGTGAAATAGAGTAAATCGAAACGAAGGTCAATACCAAAAACGACGCGGCAACCGCAAAAGCAGATTTATTTTTTCTCCAAAGATTTACAATGAAAGAAGGATGCGGTCTTAACTCTTCAGCAAGTGAGTCCACGTCAATTGTTGAATGTATCTTATTCAACTTGTCTTTCAAAGAACTTTGCATCCCGAAATCACTTAGGGACTCCAGAAACATTCTATGAGCAACCACCTTGTGATCCAACTGCGGATCCTCAGCACGTCTAAATTCAAACGCACGAACTTCAGCTTCGCTAAGTCGCCCATTTAAATAATTCTCAATCAATACTTCTAATTCTATCTCGTTTCTCATACACTAAATCTGAAAAAACAACTTCTTCAACCGCTGCAAGCATTTATATTTCTGGGTTTTGGCATTATCCGTATTGGTATAACCAAATTTTTCCGAGATATCCTGCATGGACAAATTGTTAATATAAAAATCCTGAATAATCGTCTTACAAGGTTCACCAAGGCTTTCCAATGCAGAGCCCATTTTTTCAAATTGGATGTCTTTAGCCTCGTGCAATTCCACATCTGTCTCCACTGCAACAATGTCTTCGAACTCGGCAATGTTGCTCGATTTCCGCCCGGGCTGCGCTAGTTTCTTCAACCAGATACGTCTGCTAACAGAATATATATAGGTCTTTAGTTTACTTGTTAATTCAAATTCACCTGTTTTGATCTTATTATATAATATAATAATACACTCCTGGTAAACATCCTTAGCATCATCCTCGTCACCATTATTATTCAAAATAAATTGCAGTACCATCGGAAAGTAACCAGTGTACAATTTATTTAACGCATCCTCAGAATCATTTAATATCCCTAGTACGACCTCTCTATCTGTTGGAACTGAATTGCTTAACTTCTTATTCACTAATTAATACGTTTAAACCTGAATGGTAACCCAACCATAACAAAAATATTTTTAAAAGTTTTTTTCAAATGCTGGGTTACCTTTTATCCTTATGGGTATTAATCAGTAAAATTAATTAATTATTTAAAACAGAATTGAAATGAAAAACTTATTTAAATTTGGCTTTTTAGCTTTAGCAATCTCTTTATCAGTAGCAGCTTGTAGCTCTGAAGGTTCTGGTTCAGGATCTGATACTACAATGACTGATTCTTCAGCTATCATCACTGATACTACTGCAACTGACACTACTATCACTGACTCAACTGTTCAAGATACTACTGTTAAAGTTGAAACTTCTAAAACTGAAGTTAAACCATAATTTAACTTTACTCATAAAAAAAGAGGCTTTCCTAACCGGAAGCCTCTTTTTTTATGCATTAACAATTAATGCTACCTTTGTAGGGTATCAATAGACCCTTATTCATGAATTTCTCTGCACTTCAAGCAATCTCACCTGTAGATGGACGTTACAGGTCAACCACACAAAACTTAGCCAACTACTTTTCTGACTCTGCACTTATCAAATACCGCGTCTTTGTAGAAGTAGAGTACTTTATCGCCTTGTGTAATGCCGGACTTCCAGGACTAACTGTCNNTTACCAGAATTTCGCTGATGCTGATGCTCAGGAAGTGAAGGATACTGAAAAGGTAACCAACCATGATGTAAAAGCTGTTGAGTACTTCATCAAGAAAAAGTTTGACAATCTAGGTTTATCTGAATACAAGGAATTCATTCATTTCGGCCTGACTTCTCAAGACATCAACAACACCGCCATTCCTTTTACCTTCAAGTTAGCGTTGGAAGAAGTATACTACCCAGGCATTGAGCAGCTGATCGAAAAGATCACCGAGCTGGCCGAAAACTGGAAAGGTGTACCCCTGCTTGCACATACACACGGGCAACCAGCATCACCAACTAAACTGGGTAAAGAGTTTATGGTATTCGCAGAGCGGATGAAAATCCAACTTGAAAATTTAAAACGCATTCCTAATGCAGCCAAGTTTGGTGGTGCAACTGGAAATTTCAATGCGCATCATATCGCCTATCCAGCAATCAACTGGGTAGATTTCTCCAATGATTTTGTAAACAACACGTTGGGCCTAACCCGTTCACAGTACACGACGCAAATTGAGCATTACGATCAGTTTGCAGCGCAATGTGATGCACTGAAGCGTATCAACAACATCATCATCGATATGGACCGTGACATCTGGACCTACATTTCTAAAAACTATTTCAAGCAGAAAATTAAAGAGGGTGAAATCGGTTCTTCAGCAATGCCGCACAAGGTGAATCCCATTGATTTTGAAAATGCAGAGGGTAACGCCGGAATTGCGAATGCCTTATTTGAATTCTTTGCGGCTAAACTGCCAATATCAAGACTACAACGTGACCTTACCGATTCAACCGTGTTGCGTAATGTAGGCGTGCCAATGGCCCACACCATGATCACCATCAACTCTACCTTAAAAGGATTGAACAAGATCATTTTAAACAATGAAGCAATTGATGCAGATCTGGAAAATAACTGGGCAGTGGTAGCGGAAGCAATCCAGACGATCCTAAGAAGAGAGGCATACCCGAATCCATATGAAGCCTTAAAAGACCTCACCAGGACCAATCAAAAAATTACTGCCGATACCA
>DDAD01000111.1 GCA_002333205.1 Pedobacter sp. UBA2067 | reverse complement strand
TAGCCAGCTGAGCTAATCCCCCGATCGGTCGCAAAAGTAGTTAAATTTGGAAGAGATGCAAATTTATTGTGAAAAACATAGTTTTGAACACTTGCGAGGTTAGATGTAGGTTTGAAGTTTGAACAATCATATCGAGAGCTTGACAGCACTTATCACTTAACTTCGAGTTTACCGTGTGAGAACAGTTTTTATACAGCAGAGTTATCTTATTAAGCGGTACATACAAGTGCCTAATTTGTGAACAATACAAAGCATATGTGGACTTCTATAGTTTCTTTTAATTGGAACTTTATTGTGGCGGTCGATCTCGGTTCTAGGCTCTAAGAAAACTAATTTCAAAATATAATACTAAGCCATTGTTTTTATTATCAGGTGTTTATATATTTATATAGATCTGTTTATTAGAAGTTTCAAATACATATGTTTTCATAAAACAGATAAGTGCCGCCTGCCGAATAAATTTTCATACTAAATCTTACTTAACATTTATTGATATGACTTACAGAAGGAGAAAGTTCAATAGGTGGTTGTGGACTAATGTTTTCCAAGCTAATGGCTATCATAAATTCNNCGTGTGCTCTTCCGATCTAAATTCATGACGCTTAAAACACCCTTTGGCACCTATTGGCTGTTAAGGTGGGGATACTGGACAGGAGGTTTTCATCAAACATTCTCGTTGGGAAAATTCTATTTAACTAATCGTAAACGATCTAAAATTTAAATATGAAACACCTTTATTATACAACGGTTTACCGGCAATTTTTTTTAAATACTGAAGGTATTAAGTTATTCGCAGAACGTTGCATTAATTACTATGTAAGTAAAGGTGCCGTCACAAAGGCTAATCTTCTCACATCCTATGTAAAAATTTTAAAGGAGGAACGGTCTATGAGAAGAGAGGAATTCATTACTTGTTCTAAATCTGATCGGATGGATGATGGAAGTTTTGCAATGAAAAGAAAACGTTCTAAAAGTATGATGGTTGCCGTTTACTTTGCAATAGTATTCGAAATTTTTCTCAATTACGTATCCACTTTGATTTTTATTCAAGGTGATGGCCTTCTATTTATTCTTGTAAGATGGGGTCTTTCTATAATCCTAGCCATAGCAGGTATGCTGGTAACAGACGCTTTACTTTCAAGATCATTACCGGATGAAGCTGTTCGAATCAAAGGAAGTGATTCGAAATTTGAGGACGATGTTTTTCATTCAAAAAGAGAAAAATCAAAAAGAGTAATCAGCCTAATCATTCTGCCATTTTTACTTATTGCTATTGAGTGGGCAATCGTAGGAGTTTCGGAAGCGAGAGCACTCGATATTGAAGGGGGACGTGCAGGTGGCATATTNNTTTATTTTACTATCAATGGCTCTGCCTGTAATTGCCGGTTATTTTAAGTGGGAATCTGAACAGCACGGTAAAATATATCAGAATACGCTAAACTATCATAAAACAAGTAAGTTAATTCATATCCTCGATTTGAGCATCGTTGCAACTATGAAGGATGTTAAAGACGTCGTAGAATATAGTACAATGAAGGCTTGGCAAGTATTCGCACGTTTCAAGTTGTACAAAGAAAATTACAATGCAAAACATAATGTTACCAAAGAGATTTGCGAGTTGCATTATTGTAAGAACGCTTCAACATTTGCCGAAGAGGCGATCAGTCGATTCGGCGACGATGTTTTTTTAATTTTAAAAGAGTTAAAGTTAAATCAAAAGTGATGTTATCATGCAAGACAAATTGATCATCAAACTTAAACTTATCACATTTGTAGGTTTAATGTTTATAACAGGCTGTGATACTTTAGAAAAGGATCGTAAAGTAATATTGGTCTTAATTGATTATTCCGCCAGCTCTAGTAATAAATTAAACAAGTATATTAAGATAATCAACGAAAATATTTTTTCGAATTTAGGGACGAACGATTGCTTGATTGTAATGCCAATAGATGAAGGATCAAAACGGGAGCCAGTTAAATTAGTTTATGAAGATATGATGCAAAACAAGTTTAGTGATAAATCCGATGGTTTTGCTCATGCTCAAGACAGTGTAAATATGCGCATGAAAAAATACTTTNNTTGAAACTAGAGCCCCACAAATTACAACCATACTCCAAGAGGCTAGCACTGAGAGGAGGAAATATACTAATTACACTGATATAGTTGGTGCCTTAGAACAAAGTCAGGATATGTTGGAAAAAAACGTTAACAATAGCACAAAAAAGAAAATTTGGGACTTTATTAACGGTCGTCCGCAGTATAAAGTTGAAAATGTAATAGTTGTGCTTAGCGATATGATTCAGGAATCTCCTGAGTGCAGTTTCAATAATAAGATAGGGATATCTAGTAGAAAAAGTAGGCTTTATATACAGGGCCTTAAACAACAAGGGAGAATTCCTGATCTCAAGAATTGCAAGCTTTATGTTATAGGCACTACGGGTAAAAGTTCTAGACAAATTGATAATATAGCTAACTTCTGGAAAGACTATTTTTTGGCAACCCATTCCGAATTGAATGCATATGGTTACGATGTGAGTGATCAGCTTGTAAAGTATCTAGTTAGTAGACCTTATGAATAATGAGATGCGAGCAGTAACATATATTTTTTATCAATGCATTATTAGTATTATTTTCTATAATCAGGTTGCTCACACATAACTGCCAAATTTGATCGAATGCTTTGAATATAACAAGCTATAAAGTAGCCATGAACAAAATATTTATGCTATTAACTGTTTTGTTTTTAACCTCCTGTGGCGGGGGAGATCACTACAACATTGAAACGTCTACCTCGAAATACACTGTACTAAGTGAGGATGTTCTTTTTATCCCTGGCAAGTCGCAGATAAGTACTTACGTGTTATACAATGACACAGTTTACAACAAGAATGTGCTTAAAAATATTGCATTGAAGATTCTCGCTGAAAGTGAGAAGAAGATACTAGAAGACAACGAACATGCTAAGATTTTTATGATTTACTTATATTTGAATGAGCAAGATTACCTCAACGACAAGAGCAAATGCCTAGCCACTCTTTACAAAGGAATCAATGATCCAATGCCGGAAATTGCTTACACCATGCCACAGAAAGAAATTGTTTATGACAGTCCGGAGGCAATCGATACTCGTACAAAGTCATTTCAACCAGCTAAATCAGCATTTCAAGATCCTTATGATGTGATCGAAGGTGCCTTTGAAAATAGTCCAAAAAAATCCAAAGTTCAACCGATGTTAGAAGAGATTATGAGAGTACATGGTGTTGAGGTCACTGATAGAAACATTAACAAAGTTGCAAGCGCGTTAGTGGCTATGAGGATGGCGAGTTTGGTAGGCGTAACCGAAATGGACATACTTAAACATGTTTATCAGAAAGGATCTCCCGATCAATCAATACAAGTTGATATTGCCAATTCTGCAACCCTATTAGAGAAAACAAAATAAGTTCGTGTAATACTAGATAACGGCGAATTTAATCAAAAATAATAGAGTGTTCTTGAAGCTGATCAAATCACTACATGTAGTGATTGCCGGGCGATTTTACCTTCGCTAATTTACTTCTCAATATACGAGAATTAAAAGTATGAAAAAGCTACTCTACCTGGGCATATTCTGTTTTGTTGCGCTCACAAGTTGCAGTAAAAACGAATCAGATGTTATAAGCGATTCACCAAAAACTGCGGCGGTAGAAATCACTGCAGCAACTTTGACCATACCTGAGGTTCCAGGGTACACCCCTAAACCTGGCATTGAGCCTGGTAAGCCAATTCCGTTTCCACCTATGCGAACGCCTACGCCTTGGGATGGATATATTGAAAATTGGGGAAATCCAGGTCCAGACTACATAAAGGGCACCTGTTTATTAAAAATCGATCATTTAGAAGAAGGGAGCACCTATCATCAAATCAATAATAAAAACATCAACATGGCTTTTTATAGTGGCGATGGTGATGAAAAGCCCATGTTTGTTCGCAGGCTGAAGCCAACAACGCCAGNNACACCTCTATGGAACACGCTGCCCAACGTAGAAAATGAGCATCCAGAGGTGCTCTTTACATCTAGATTTGAAAGCTCCATCATTATTGTTTTGTCCAAACCATGTACCAAATTCGGGTTTGAGCTATCGCCCAACTTGCAAAATGAGGTGCTAAATTGTTCAGTTTTCTGGGGGCAATTTGCAGGAGATGGTTCCAGAGGGTCATTCGACCATCCAGTACAATCCCCTGGTGGCGCATTGCTCTATAGTGTGCGTCCAGTAGGAATAAGGAAAGATCCAACGTTTAACGTGGTCACCATCAACTTCTATCCTAGAGGTGAAGGAAATCCAATGATTAATCCGGAAGGAATAGCCTTAGCAAATATCCGGTACCAGTTGGCTGAGTGACCTTTGTGAAATAGAGTTTCTATGATTTTTGGAGAAAGTTGATCGTGCTTTTACAAAGCTGTTCCAGTACATCAACGTTAAGGTCCGCCAATTTCTTAAAGTAGATGCAGGCTTTGCCCATCTTGTACTTGCCTAAATTTTTCAAGTTGGCTTGATCATCGCTTTCCGGTGCATAAACATAAAGCGAGAACTCCGGTTTTCGAGGAGAGAAGCCGATCAGCGGAGCATCTCCTTCATGTCCACTGGCATACTTGTAATGGTAGGTTCCAAAGCCTACGATGGTTGGACCATACATCTTTGGTTCAAAGCCTGACCATTTCCGCATCAATTCAATGAGCTGAAAGCTGTCTTGTTTCTTTTGTTCATGATCTACGTAAGCATTGATAAAATCAATAGCACTTACTTCGGTATAGACCGTCTTGTTCTTTGTAGCCATACAATTAATTTCTAAGGATTATCCAGCTGAGCAAAACCACGATAGGTAATTAATGAGCTTTNNTCCGGATCACTGACTGTTGATCGGCAGCATCAATTCTGGCCTGTTATTTAGAAGACCTTTGATTGCTGCAGCATTTACATCAGTACTTACCTGAAATGTTTCCATCTTTTCGTCAGGGTAGGGTATGCACAAGCGCAGTAGCTCAGCAGGGGAGATGTCTTTAGACAGCCAAAAGGGCTCGGTATGTTTATCTAAAATTACAGGCATTCTGTTTTTAGGATCATGAACTTTGCCGACGGTTCTATTTGCAGCGGTGGTCATGATGGTGAAGGAGCGATAGACAATTGCGCCGTCAGCACTTTTCCATTGACTCCATAGCCCTGCAAATGCAAATAACGGGCGGTCTTTCAGAATAAACCGATAGGGGATGGACTTGCCAGATTTTCTGTCCCACTCGTAAAAGCCATCAGCAAGTACCAGGCAGGTTTTATGGTTAAGGATCAGCGGTCGGTAGGTTTTCTTTTCAAGAGCATCCTCACTTCGCGCGTTAAGCGTACTGATATTAAGCTTGGTGCTTTCAGCCCAATAAGGGATGAGTCCAAAGTGCATGCGCTGGGCAATGTGAGGTTCATCAGCAGTAATCACCAATCCTTCCTGCGTAGGTGCCAGGTTGTAGTTTGGTTCAAACGCTTCTTTCATTTCCACTTCGTAAAGTTTTTGAAGCTCTTTTTCGGCTCTGGTAAGGGTATATCTTGCACACATGATGTATAAACGTTTGTAGCGGTTCGGGTAGCGAAGCTATATGTTTTATATACAACAACATTGATACGTTTGTTGGAAATTTGAGAATGACAATTATATTTGAGTTGAACGCAACAGGATATTTATGATGGACTTGCTTTGTGTCAATCTTTGCCTTACACTTTTGAAAATTGCTCGCTTATGAAAACTTTATCCAAGATAATTGCCCTTCCTGTATGCGCTATGCTGATCATGGTCAGTTCAAGTTATAACACTTATGCGCAGGAGAAGTCGCAAAGTGCCACGATTTCTAAACAGCACCAGCAAGCCGTCAATAGAATTACCGCTAACCCGAAGGTTAAAAAGGCCATGCAGACCATTGTTGACCTTGAGCCGGAAACCATGAGCAACCTGGTGTTGCTTACCGAAATTCCGGCACCGCCATATAAAGAGGATAAAAGAGCTGCAACGTTTGCTGAAATGATTAAGGCCCTCGGCGTAGATTCGGTATGGACGGATACCGCCGGAAATGTCATTGCCTTACGTAAAGGTCAAAACGGAAAAAAGCGGGTCCTGCTGGAAGCCCACATGGATACGGTTTTTCCGGAAGGTACCGACGTGAAAGTTGTAAAGAAAGGCGACACCTTGTATGCACCGGGGATTGCAGATGATACCAGGGGGCTGGCTTCAGTGCTCACCTTGCTGAAAGTTATAAACCAAAGCAACATAAAAACAGACGCTGATGTGCTGTTTGTTGGAACAACTGGTGAAGAAGGCCAGGGGGACCTTAGGGGTGTTAAAAATCTTTTTAGTGCGGCTGGCCCCGGTAAAATTGATTCCTATATCGCTTTAGACGGGACTGCTATCGGCACAATTACCCACCGCGGCTTAGGGTCACATCGCTACCGGATTACGTTTAGAGGTCCCGGTGGCCATTCTTCCGGCGCATTCGGACTGGCAAATCCTCATAATGCGTTAGGGCGTGCCATTCACTACTGGGTGGTGGAAGCTGATAAGTTCGCCCTGCAAAGCGGCGTTCGGGTAACCTATAATGTTGCGGTAACAGGTGGTGGTACTTCCGTAAATTCCATTCCTTTTGAGTCCTGGATGGAAGTAGACATGCGTTCTGAAAGTCAGGAGCGTCTTGCCGGTGTCGACCAGCTTTTACAGCTCGCGGTGAAAAAAGCACTGGCAGAGGAGAATGCCATGAAAAAGATGGGGAAAGACCTTACCGTAGAAGTGAAAATGATCGGTGACCGCCCCTCTGGTGGCAATGACCCTGGTTTGCCGCTGGTGCAGCATGCTATGGCAAGCATGAAATACCTTGGTGCGGAACCGCAACTGAGGGTGGGCTCTACGAACTCCAACATTCCAATATCTAAGGGTGTTCCTGCAATCACCATAGGCTCTGGTGGGAAATCAGGTAATGCGCATTCCTTGAACGAATGGTATGTAAATGATAAGGGCTATCTGGGTATTCAGCAGGCTTTGCTGATTTTACTTGCGGAGGCTGGTATTGCGAAATAGCGGTTGCACATCATGAAAGCAAGTTGAAAATTTCAACGGGTTTGAATCGTAAAAATAACATAGACCTTAATGTGAAGTTAACATAGAACCTTCATATTTGCAGCCCTATTTATTTACATCATCCCCTATGAAGAAATTATTGCTTTTATGCAACCTTGTGGTTGTACTTGCCAGTTGTTCCAAAACGATCGTTCAGGATCTTGAACCTGGCCTTACGCCGGTTAACTACACCATCGTTGAAGATTTTGAAAACACTGCTCCTAAAACCAGTTATGTTGCTGCTGATGTGAGCATGCCAACAGGTACCTGGAATCTTGATGATGCACTGGTTGGCAACTTAGATACAGATCCAAAAAACGGACTGAAAAGTGTAAGACTTCGAGCCGGTAAACTTACCATGAACTTTGACGTAGCCGGTGTTAAGACGTTGTACATCAAGCATGGTAAGTTCGGTAAAGATGCGAACTCGACATGGCAGTTGTTAATGTCTACAGATGGTGGATCAACCTTTACTCAAGTTGGATCTGATATTATTGAAGATAACACCACCTTGAAACTTGATTCCTTTCAGGTCGCTACCAGCGCCAAAGTGCGCTTTCAGATCAATAAAGTTGGAACAACCAGAATCAATATCGACGATATTACATTCAAGGGAACCGGCGATCCGGGCATATCCATAGAGGCACCGGAGACTTCACCTGCCGATAGTACAGCTACGGGTGGAACACCAACAGCGGCNNTTGCGGGCGACAACAGCAATTCGCTTTTTGGAAATCCTTCTAACGCAACTACGCTTACTGCGGACAATTATTTGCTGGATCAGCGCTATTATGTGGAATCTTACAGCGCTTCGCGCAGCACACCAAACTGGGTGAGCTGGCATTTAGATGCCGCTACCATAACAGGCGCTGCTAAACGCCAGGATAACTTTGCTGCCTTTGCGAGCCTTCCCGAAGGCGCCTTTGCTGTTCAAAGTACCAGCTATCAGAACTCTGGATTTGATAGGGGACACAACGTTCCTTCAGGTGATCGGACCAGTTCTACCGATGCCAATAGCGCGACTTTCTTAATGACGAACATGATTCCACAAGCGCCTGAGAATAATCAGGGACCTTGGGAACAATTGGAATCTTATCTGCGTACAAAAGTCCTGGAAGGTAATGAAGTATATGTGATTATGGGTAGCTACGGATCGGGCGGCGTTGGAAACAACGGTAGTGCCACAACAATTGCCGGAGGAAAGATCACCGTGCCATCAAATGTATGGAAGGTTGCTGTCATTATTCCTGCGGGTGATGCCGATCTCAGCAGAATCAGTTCCACAACAAGAGTAATCGCAGTCAACACGCCAAACATCAATTCTCTTGACAAAGACTGGAAAAGACATCGCGTATCCGTTCGGGATATAGAAAAAGCAACTGGCTATAACCTGTTGTCTAATCTGCCACAATCTATTCAAGATGTTATTGAAACACGCGTTGACGCGGCGAATTGATTTTAAAGTATTGATAGCTGCCTGCTGATTCTTCAGGGGCAGCATCAATTCTGACGGTGCAAAGCTCTCGGCGCATCGCTGGGTAGTGCTTTACTTTTTAGTCTTTGTTTGCTGGGGGTTCAACTGGAAAGCATCCAGCATTTTCAGCATGAACTTATCAAATTCTTCCTGCGCATGCCGAAGTTCCTCGAGTTTTTTCGCAATTGCATACTTCGCATAATGGAGGGTGAAGTTGTTATAACTTTGCATCCCCAGCTTCTGAACCCTGACAACTTCATCTGATTCCATGAATTCTCTGGGTGTATAAACCTTCTTCGTGTCGTGTGAAAAGATCACACAGCCTAAGTTAAAAGCTTTAATGGCAATTTCACGTTTGTCTTTGTATGCTTCACTTTCCTTATTGTTGCGTTCTGCTGTCATGGCTTTAGTTCTTGCTTGCAAAATTGCTAATAATATTAGTAAATCCAATACGGTATTTTTAGGTACTGAAGTATTTTAATCAGGTTAGTTCTATATTTAGGGCATGACGCAAAACTTTAGATTTTATAAGGAGCTGGACGGACGTTGGTATGTTGAACTTCCTGGCTGGACTGGCCCCAAGGAAGACCTTGAAATGGTGCAAGGTGCGGACACCATGTTAGATTTAATTAGTGGAACTGCCAATGAATGTTTGCTTAAGCTATCTGATGTGCCATTTGAACACGCGGAATTGCTGGAACTGGAGCACCCACGTGAAAAGAACCTAGGCGGCGGAGGTGATTATTTGCTTCACAAGTATGAATCGGAAACCACGATACTCCGCCTATGGCTTTGCGAAGTGACTAATTACGTATTTAAGGGCTTACCGGAACGCATTTACTTCAAAAAGGTTGAGACTTTATGATAGATAAAGAATACATCATGGCGAATGGCCCAGGTTTAAATAATTTATGCGTTTCAATATGTACCAGATTCGTATCTTGATGGTTCCTAACCAACTAACCGGTATGAACTATGATACAAATTTCTAAATCGGGCCTTGTCCTGCCTTTTTTATTCCTGCTTTTTGCCAGCAGCANNATGTCTGGATTTAAACGTGTAGATCAAAATCCGGTTATTTCTCCGGACTCGACAACATCCTTCTATTCTGTGTTGGACAACAAGAATGTAGCCTGGGAAAGTAACGACACCTTTAATCCGGCGGCAATTGTAAAAGACGCGAAGATCGTGGTCTTGTACCGGGCAGAGGATAAATCTGGTGTAGGCATTGGTTACCGGACCTCCCGGATCGGTTATGCTGAAAGCACGGACGGCGTAACCATGAAACGCCGTGATAAACCGGTATTCTATCCTGGTAATGATGATCAGAAGGAAAATGACTGGCCTGGTGGCTGTGAGGATCCTAGGGTTGCGGTAGACGCAGATGGCACGTATGTCATGATGTACACTTCCTGGAACCGGAAAGTGGCAAGACTTTCTGTAGCGACTTCAAAAGATCTGCTGACCTGGAAAAAGCACGGTCCTGCCTTTGCCAAGGCCCATAATGGGCGGTTCAAAGATATCTTCCATAAGTCGGGTTCTATCGTGACTAAACTGGTTGGCGATCAGATACAGATTACTAAAATCAATGGGAAATACTGGATGTATTGGGGCGAAAACCATGTTTATGCCGCTACCTCCACAAACCTGGTCGACTGGGAACCCCTGCTCGATAACAAAGGTGCGCTATTGGAGCTTATTTCTCCCAGAAAAGGATATTTCGATAGTGCACTAACGGAATGTGGGCCACCTGCGCTACTTACGGATAAAGGTATTTTACTATTGTATAATGGCAAGAATGGGGTAGCGGGTGTTGGCGATCCGGAACTGAAGCCGGAGACGTACAGTGCGGGACAAGTGCTTTTTGACGCTAAAGACCCAACGAAGGTTAAAGGCAGACTTGATAAACCTTTCTTTAAACCTGAAATGGATTACGAAAAAGCAGGACAATATGCCAATGGCACTGTTTTCATTGAAGGATTGGTTTACTTTAAATCGAAGTGGTTTTTGTACTATGGTTGTGCAGATTCCAGGGTAGCTGTTGCGGTAAGTTCCTTATAATTGAAACTTTTTTAGCCGCTCACAGGTATATAGGATATGCAAAATTCCAAGCAGCTAAATTTAATTGTTATAGGGGCCTCAGCAGGTGGGTTTTCAGCTGTTTCAAGGCTCCTCGCATCCTTTGATGATGACCTGAATGCATCCATATTTATTGTAATTCATATTTCAAGAAACTCTGACGCGCATATTGTTAGCAAGATGCTACAAAAGCATACGAATTTACAATGCCGGGTTGGCATAGATGGAGAGATCATAAAAAAGCATTGCGTGTATATTGCGCCCGCAGATCATCATATGATGATTGATGAAGGTAGAATTCTGGTGCAAAAAGGCGCCTATGAAAACCATTACCGGCCATCAATTGATGTGTTATTTCGCTCCTCCGCGGCAAACTACGGTGCATGTGTAACGGGAATTATCCTGACCGGCATGCTCGACGATGGTACATCTGGCATGTACGCCATTAAAAGAAGTGGCGGAATTTGCATTGTCCAAAACCCGGAAGAAGCAGAGTTCCCGAATATGCCTTTTAGTGTAATTAACAACATGCAAGTGGATTATCAACTCCCGATTGCGGAAATGGGTCCGCTGTTGAATGACCTGCTGATGAAAAGAAAATGTGACATGGGCGAAATTCCCGAAGATGTAAAAATTGAAGCCGAAATTACAAAGCGGATGAGTTCCCGACCGGAAGATTTGCAGAAACTTGGCCCGGCAATGGATCTTACCTGCCCGGATTGCGGTGGTACGCTACATAAGATGGAACACGATGCAATACCACGCTTCCGCTGTTTTACCGGGCATGCATTCACTGGCAACTCTCTAGAAGATCTTCAGTTAAGTAGCCTTGAAGAATCTTTGTGGACTGCCATCCGGATGATGGAGGAGCGGCGCAACTTGTTATTCTCAATCCATGATAGCAGTGGACGGAAAACAGAAAGAGCCGAACAACTGGAAGTGCATGTTAGGCGACTTAAAGCAATGCTTAAGAACCTAAATCCACCGGAATAGTTCAGGATCAAGTTTACCATTTCAGAATTGTGGTACTTCAAAGCAAAAGGTGGTTCCTCCATCGGCTTTGCCCGTAAACCAAATTTTTCCATCCAAACGGGTTATAATCTGCTTGGAGATGTACAAACCAATGCCGATGCCCTGAAATCCAGAATGTTTGTCGTCAATGACCCGGTAAAAACGTTCGAAAATCTGTGATTCTTTTTCTTTGGGAATGCCTATGCCAAAATCCTCAACACAACAACGGACACATTTGCCTCTTAGTTCCAGGGTTACGATAACCTGGTCTGCCTTTGGTGAATATTTTATGGCGTTAGTAAGCATGTTGATGATGACTTGCCGGATGCGTTCTTTGTCGCTGAAGACTTGGATGGATGGACAATCTTGTAGTACAATCTGATGGGTGTTTGTGGTACGCTGCACGTCTGAAACCACTTCTTCCAATAATTCATCAAAGAGAAAGTGATTCTTGTTTAACTGCAGTTTACCACCCTCAATTAAGCTGGCATCCAGCAGGTCATGTATCAGATTGGTTAATCGCTTGATCTGATTAACAAGTTTATGAATAAGGTCTATGGTGATGCGATCGCCCATGGGTTCAAACTTGCGTTCCAGCAATTGCGCAATTGCTTTGATGGAGGTTACAGGTGTTTTTAACTCATGGCTAACGGTACTGAGTAACTCGTCTTTGCGCTGCTCCAACTCTTTTCGGTCCGTAATATCCAAGGTTGTCCCAACGACACGGATGGCTTGCTCATTTTCGTCTTTTAGGATGTTTCCGGTTAGTTGAATCCAGTGANNCAAATTGCCCGAAGTACGGTTGTAAAATGCGTATTTGAACCGATAAGTGATTCATCTAGCTTATTCTGGTCTTCCGGAATCAGGTGTTCAAGAAATTCGTCGAGCTGATAAACAGACCGCTCCATCGGAAAGCCTGCAATCCAGATGTGACTTGATGAAAAAACGGCTCGTGTTCTCAAGTCCAAATCCCAAATACCTAAACCTGCTGACTCAACCGCAATTTTCATGATCAGCTCGCTTTTTTCAAGCTCCTTTCGTAAGGAGACCTGTTGTGTAGCATCTATGCTAACCCCCAGTACGCCAGACATGGCTCCGTCGGGTTCATAATAGGGTACAATCCCAAAGTTCACGTACGATCGTTGTATTTTCCCGTTTATGGGTAGGTCTACTGCAAGTTCGACACCAGTGTAGGGTTCTCCACTTTCCAGCACGCTGGTCATGATGGTTTCCCAAAGCAGTCTTGATTCTGGGAAAGTATCAAAAATTGGTTTGCCGATCAAAGACTCGCCATCACGTTGATAGAACCTTGCGAGCGCAGGATTAATCATCCGGGTAATAAAAGTTGGCCCCTCCCAAATGCCAATGCCAACCGGAGCCTGCATAAACACGGATTCGTAGAAGTCCCGCTGAATTTTTGCTGCCATTTCCAGCTTGATACCACGATTAAATAGCTCCTGCTTTTCCGTAACATCGATTGGTCCGCTAAGCAGGTATTCTACATTGCCTTGTTCATTTAGGATGGGCGTAGTCATGATGTTCCAGTATTTACGTTCCGCTTTCCCGGATTCAGGAACCTTAACATCCAGTATAAGGGTGCCATGTTCTACAGGACGACCAGTGTTTAAAGCCTGAAGAAAGTGACTGCTCAGGTGCTCCACGCTAGGTTTGGATTCCGCATCCTGAGGATTGCAGAATAGGACATCAAAAAATGCACATCCGATATAATTATCCTTAGACCATTTTAGGGTGCTCGTAAATTGTCGGTTAACATCGACAATTGTAAACCGCGGATGATCTGGCTTTAGCAGAATACAGGCAGCTGGAATTTGATCAAATACAGCTTTATAGGTATTCAAGGTAGAAGTTGTTTCCATGATGTACCGGATGATTGGTAAGCTAAATATTTGCGGTATCGGCAGGGTGGAAGGGAAGAAGTTATGGCATTAAGATAAGATTAAATTCACAATCATTATTTTCTTTTTTTCTCGTTCAAGCGTTGGAACATTTCCTGTTAAAGAAGGTGTATTTCGTTGCTGAAGCTGAGGCTAAAATGTTGTGTTCAAGGATGCTTAAATGAAATTATGCTTGCATTACAATTTCAGTTTGTTTAAATTTAATTAAACCAAAATGTGAAGCGTATGGAACTTATAGCAAAAATCCAAAGATGGGGTGATCGTCATCACCCAAAAAGGCTTGATTATTTTAGGATTCTTCTTGGCGTGATCCTGATGTGGAAAGGAATTCAGTTTGCCACCAACTTAGATGCTTTTACGGCATTGATGAAAGATGCCAGCCTTGGTAAAGCCACATCCATTAGTTTAATGGCACATGTGATTATCGTGTTGCACATTCTTGGAGGCTTAATGATTGCCGTTGGTACACAAACCAGAATCTTATGCCTGCTGAATCTATTAATTCTTTTTGGCGCAGTTTTCTTTGTAAACCTACGTGAAGATATTGCAAGGCCATATGCTGAAATATGGCTTTCCAGTTTTGTACTAATCGGATTATTGTGTTTCCTTATTGAAGGTGATGGGATAATTTCCATTGAACACTCCAAGGAACAAACTGCATAGAGGTTAAATGAAAAAAGGCATCTTATTTAGATGCCTTTTTTGATGATTTACTTTGTCCTGCAGAAAGATCTGGTGCCTGGTGCACAGACAGAATGCTCTCGATTGTAGATCTGTTAATCTGATAATCATTGGAGATCTTCTCCCAATGGTCTAACTGCTCCTGCAAAGCCTGAATCTCGTTTCTAATGCTCTCGATTTTTTTTGCAATAGTATCCTCTATTGTTGGTGGGGGTGTTGCTTTAGGACGTGCCATAATTCTTGATTAATGAAACAAAGTTAGTATTTAAACGAGCGTATGTGTTCTGGATTATGGCGTAAATTACCTAATAAATTCTTGCTTTTTAAACTTGTTATACATTTACCAGTTCAACCTCAATGTTATTTCTGGTTGCATTGGAATAAGGACATACCTGATGTGCCTTCTCGGTTAGTGATTTAGCCTGTTCTGGTGTAACACCCCAACCGCCTCCACCGCCTAATTCACGTGGCGTTCTAACATCCAGATCCAGCACAGCATCTGATGATTTAACGTGTCCATTTCTGCCGCCGGTAGCACTTGCTGTAGCCGTATAAAGCTTTACAATTTTTTCCATTAGGTATATAGTTAGTGTTTATTCATTACTTACTTCGTAGCCCTGAGATTACGCCAGTTCTTCTTTCGCAGGCTAATTTAATTTCTTCAACTTTATAAACGTAAATGCCAGGACTTTGTGTTAGATTTCAATATTATTAGCGTATGGAATTATTATTTTAATGTTGCGTAACGAATTTTAAAATCACATGTCTTAAATAAGTGAATTCAAACTGCTTTCAAACAATAAAATTTATTAACTGGAATTATGAATAAAAACCTACATCTTTTTCCTGCACTTGCCGCTGTAATGCTTGTGCTCGGTTCCTGTAAGAGCAATGAAACTGCTGATAAACTTGGATCCGGAATTTACCTGAGTAATATGGATACTACGGCATCTCCGGGCGACAACTTCATGCAGTATGTGAATGGTAACTGGATTAAAAACACCAAGATCCCTGCAGACAAATCTACTTTTGGTGCTGCTGCTATTCTGCACGAAAAGGCACAGGAGGATGTCCGTGCGATCATCGAAAATGCTGCAAAAGCACAGGCGAAAGATGGTTCCGATGAACAAAAGATCGGTGATTATTACGCCTCCTATCTGAATCAAAAAGGACGTGATTCCATCGGACTTGCACCGCTTCAGGAGGAATTTAAAAAGATCGACGCCATCGCAAACGCTAAAGATCTTGCGGCCTATTTTGCCCGCGCGAATAGACTTGGTTTCTCGGCCCCCTTCAGCCTATCTGTTTCAGAGGATTTCAAAGATCCAAAAAACTATATGCTGGGCACCTGGCAGGGCGGACTAGGATTGCCTGAACGGGAGTATTATATGCTTAAAGATGCTAAGTCTGCAGAGATTAGAAGTAAGTATCTGGCGCATGTGGAAAACATGCTTGGACTTGCAGGTATTCCAAATTCAAAAGCAAGCGCAGCTAAAATTATGGCGCTGGAAACGTCACTTGCTTCTAAACATATGAAGAAAGAAGACACCAGAAATATTGTTGGCTTATACAACAAGTTTGCTGTAAATAAGCTTAATACGTTGATGCCCGATTTCGACTGGCAAACGATGCTTGATGAAGCAGGTGTAGCCAAAGCAGACAGCGTGGTGGTTACGCAGGTACAGTATACCAAAGACCTGAATGCAATCATTAAAAATACACCACTTGAAGATTGGAAAACTTACCTGAAGTGGGGTGCTGTAAACGGATCAGCAACATTACTAACTTCCGCATTAGACAAAGAACATTTTAATTTCTATAGCAAAACGCTGAATGGTGTAGAGGAGCAAATGCCACAATGGCGCCGTGCTGTAAACAGCGTAAATGGTGCATTGGGCGAAATGGTAGGCAAGCTGTATGTTGAAAAACATTTCCCGCCTGAAGCCAAAGAAAGAATGCTTAAGCTGGTTGATAACCTGTTAAAAGCGTATGAATCGAGTATCAAAGAACTTGATTGGATGAGTCCGGATACGAAGAAGCAGGCTTTGGATAAGATCAGCAAGTTCACACCTAAGATCGGATATCCTGATAAATGGAGGGATTACGGAAAATTAGAGGTGAAGAAAAACGACCTGTTCGGAAATGCAATACGTGCAACGGAGTTNNGGGTAAACCTGTTGATCGTTCTGAATGGGGAATGACGCCGCAGACCGTGAATGCTTATTATAACCCGCCGATGAATGAGATTGTATTCCCTGCTGCGATTCTGCAACCGCCATTCTTTGACTTAAAGGCAGAGGATGCTGTGAATTATGGTGGTATTGGAGCAGTAATCGGACATGAGATCGGTCACGGTTTTGATGATCAGGGTAGTACTTTCGATGGTAATGGTGTGATGCGCAATTGGTGGACGGAAAAGGATCAGTCTGAGTTCAAGAAACGTACAACCGCGCTTGTTGCGCAATACAATTCTTTCAAGGTTTTTCCGGATCTAAATGTAAACGGTTCGTTCACCCTGGGTGAAAACATTGGTGACCTTGGTGGTTTAAGCATTGCGCTTAAGGCCTATAAGGCGAGTCTGAATGGTAAACCTGCTCCAACGCTTGACGGCTTTACTGGTGAGCAAAGGGTGCTGATCGGCTGGGGACAAGTGTGGCAGCACAAAGCTCGTGCAGAGGCCTTGAGNNAGCACAGATCCACACTCGCCTGCAACTTTCCGCGTGAACGGTGTGGTGCGTAACGTGCCGGAGTTCTACACAGCGTTTAACGTTAAGCAAGGTGACTCGCTATTTCTTGCGCCTGAAAAACGTGTTAAAATCTGGTAGTCTGGTCAGGTAGCTAAATATTAAATTTTTGTTTTGGAAGACCTGCTTTGCAAAAAGCAGGTCTTCCAATTTTATGGCTTTCCTGAAAATTGGTAGTTTCGCAGTAAGGACCAGGGACCATTTAAATATTCCCAAACCGAAATACCTTCCGCTTCAATGCTAAACGGTTCGAAACCCATCTTTAACTGTGCTGCTAACTGATTTGCTACGGTAGCTGGAACCTTATTCTGGATTGTAATATGGGGCCATAGGCGTTGTTGGTCCTGTGGAATAAGAAAGGACTTGAATCTGGCCTGAAGGTTCGCATGTAATTGCATTAAGCTGTCGCTCTGGATTTTAAATGCCACACCATTTCCAATTGACCGAACTTCAGTGACACCCATTGTGAACCTGGTATAATGATCACAGCATATTTTGATGGATTGATAAACGTCCTCATCATCGGGAAGATTATGAAACAGGGTAAGGTGTGCCCTAAGGTAGTTTATGTTTGCAGGAAAGTGCCGATTTCGCAGTTCTGTGAAAGATTCTTCAGCTTCTTTATTTATCTGCAGGGTTAAAATTAGTGTTTTCGACATTTTTCCTTTACTAAATCTTTAAAGTGGTTCAAAGAGGTTTTTAAATGAAGCTGTTTTACAGTAGATAATAGCCTAATTTGTTTTTTGTTCTGTATTCCTTGCTTAAACTGATAACTTTATTGGCATGAAGCAATTATTAAAGGTCGGCTTAGATTCCGCGGCACCCTTTCCAATGCATACAGATTACCAATCAGAAGTTTTTGAGGGCTTTGAAGTTGATCTGTTGAGAATAATTGCCAAGAGTCTGGATCTGGAGATTCAATATGAAGTCTCCCTTTGGAAGGATATACTCGAGCAGTTGTATCGGGGAGAACTGGACCTGATCTGTTCGGCGGTTTCCGTTACTCCAACCCGGATGCGCATTCTGGAATTCAGTGATCCATACTTGCAGTTCCGTCTATGTGCAGTGATCAACCAGCGGGATCATCTGGACGATCTAAGTAAGCTCAAGAATAAAGTGATCGGTGTTAGGGCTGCGGCAGAAGCCGAGAAATACATGATGAAGCATTATCCTGCCTACACGCTGAAACATCTCGACACCAATCGGGAGATGTATGATGCATTGCTTGCGGGTGATATTGATTTGCTGGTCGATGATTCACCAATTGCGGGAGGCTTTCTGAAAAAGCATAAAGCACTAAAAATTGGAACCTTCCTGCCGGAGACGGATACACAATATGCCATCGCTATGAAAAAAGGGGATCTGAAGTTGAAAAGTAAAATCAATTCGGTACTACATACCATCCGGAAAAATGGCGTTTATCAGCAGCTTTTCGCCAAGTGGTTTGCTCAAATACAGCTATAGGCACTGATGTAAGCTAGACGTCGACTATCCAATAATGATCTTCGTGTTGTTGGCCGTGGGATGTCCGGTGCAAAGTAACACGCGTCCGTTTGCAATCTCCTCATCAGTGAGTACTTCGTTGTAGTCCATGCGAACACCGCCAGATACACAGGTCGAGGTACAGGTGCTGCAAATCCCACCGGTGCAGCTGTACGGAATGTTGATATTCTGATCCAGTGCCACCTCCAGGATTCTTTTATAATACGGAACCTCTATTTCGTACGTGTTTTTATTCCAGTTGAGTATAACTTTGTAGGTGTTCTTATCGGCAATCTTCTTTTCTGTCGTATCATCTTCGTCCAGTTCATCCTCTGGAATATAATAGGTTTCGCGTTTGATCTGGTCGATGCTGTATTTCAGGGAAAGTAATACAATACGGCAGTTCACCATGTAGTCAATCGGCCCGCAAGTATAGAACAGTGCCTGCTGCGCATCAAACTCCATATTCTCCACAACGATTTGTTCTATCATGAACTTATTTAACCTCGCCTTCATGATGTTCTTTGCATCGCTGAAGAAGTAAATCACCTTTAGTCGTTCAGGATAGCGCGCTGCCCAATATTGAATTTCATCGTAGAACAGCGTGTCCTTCAGGGAGCGATTGCTATACACGAGCACGATCTTGCTTTCATTTTCTTCCAGCAGCGCTGTCTTCATGATGGAGAATATTGGTGTGATACCTACGCCGGCAGCAAAAAGAAATACCGTGCGTTTAATATTCTGATAGGGAACATAAGTGAAAATGCCATTTGGCTCTACTGCTGTTAACACATCACCAACCCTGGTTTTATGGTGAAGATGCCTGGAGATCTCTCCATTCTCCACCAGTTTTACAGCAATGCTGAGTGGTTCGTCTGTACCTGGCGTACTAAATAGTGAGTACGACCGCCTGATCTCCTTGTTATTGATGTTGAAAATAAATGTGAGAAACTGCCCGGCCAGATAGTCAATTTGTTCGGCTGTATCTTCAAATTTTATAACCAGATTATCACCTGGCTGCTGGCTGATTTCTGCAATCTTTAAGGACAAATATTTCATCAAGGCAATTTTAGGGAATAAACACAATTATCAACTTAGATTTCTTAAAATAGTTTCCTGGGCGAGACAATTTGGCTTGTAAATCAAGAGATTATTTTTCAGGTGCTACAGCTAACCCTTTCATATAAAGCCGTATGTTTGCCTGGTATGGCCAAATTGAAGATTCCTGTTGTCCTCTTTTGTTTTCTGTTCAGCTTTTTAGCTGCAAAGTCACAAACCCGATTCACCATTAGTGGTTTAGTTAAGGATGCCGCTACCGGCGAAACACTGATTGGCGCCTCCGTAAGGCTGGGGGAAGGGCGGGCCAACGGCACGATGACCAATTCTTATGGGTTTTATTCCCTTAGTGCGCCGGCAGGTAAATACACCCTGCAAGTAGGGTATGTAGGCTTTGAAACCTTCAGCACTGAAATAGATCTTTCGCAGAACCGGCAGCTTACCATTTCGCTTAAAGGTGCTAATAACCTGCAGGAAGTTGTGATTACTGCAGGAGGCCGCCGTGATGAGAACGTAAGCAGTCCACAAATGGGGCTCGAGAAGTTAAACATGGCGCAGATCAACAGTGTTCCGGTATTATTTGGTGAGAAAGACATGGTGAAGACCTTACAACTTTTACCGGGGGTGAAAACTGCTGGTGAGGGCAACACTGGCTTCTATGTACGTGGCGGTTCATCAGATCAGAACCTCATCCTGTTGGATGAAGCGGTTGTCTACAATGCCTCACACTTGTTTGGCTTCTTTTCCACCTTTAATTCAGACGCTATTAAAGATGTAAATTTATATAAAGGTGGAATGCCCGCACAATATGGTGGCAGATTGTCCTCAACGCTGGACATCAGTATGTTAGATGGGAATGCAAAAGACTACACCGTACAAGGCGGGATTGGTTTAATAGCCTCCCGGCTCAAAGTTGAAGGGCCGATAGATTCTGGAAAAGGATCCTTCATGGTCAGCGGCAGACGAACCTATGCGGATGCTTTTTTAAAGCTTTCTTCTGATACCTCTCTGAAGCAAGCATCGCTTTATTTCTATGACATCAATGCAAAAGCGAATTACCACTTTAATGATAAGAACACGCTATATTTTTCTGGATACCTTGGTAAAGACGTGCTGGGCCTGAAGAACCTTTTTGGTACAAACTGGGGGAATACAACAGCCACGTTAAGGTTTAATCACATCTTCAACAGCCGGTTATTTTCTAATACCTCGCTGATCTACAGTGATTATGATTATACCGTGCAGAGCTATGATGTGGGGAATGATTTCCGGGTGCTATCCAGAATCCGCGATTTCAACTTCAAGGAAGACCTGCAATACTACATCAGCAGCAACCATACGCTGCGCTTCGGCATCAATGCCATTCAGCATACCATTACACCAGGACGGATTTCTGCGACTTCGAACTCAAGCTTTAACCCGAAAGTACTTGAAAACCGCAAAGGTCTTGAGTCCGCGGCTTATATATCTGACGAATGGAACATCGGCGAAAAGCTGAATTTGCTTTATGGACTTCGTTTAAGCCGCTTTGATCTGTTTGGCCCGGGAACCTTTAACACTTACAATCCTGCGGGTGATGTGACAAGTTCTACAACCTACGAGTCAGGTGAAGTGGTAAAATCCTACATGTATCTGGAACCGAGGATTTCCGCAAGTTATGTGTTCAATGAAGCAAATTCTGTTAAAGCATCCTATGGACGTAACACGCAGAATATCCACCTGCTTTCAAATTCTACAGCCAGTTCACCTTCCGACCTTTACATCATGAGCAGCAATAACCTTAAACCGGAAATTGCGGATCAGGTATCGGCAGGGTATTTCAGGAACTTTAAGGACAATGCATTTGAGTTCTCCGTANNGAACGGCGCTCAGCTTCTGGCCAACGAAAACGTAGAATCTCAGCTGGTATATGGTAGCGGACGAGCCTACGGCATGGAGCTATTCCTGAAGAAAAAGTATGGGCAGTTTAACGGTTGGATTGGCTATACGCTGTCCAGAACGGAAAGGAAGTTCGCTGAAATTAATGAAGGCAGGTACTTCCCGTCAAGGCAGGATAGAACACATGATATCTCGCTGGTGGGCATTTACAAGCTTAATGATCGCTGGAGCTTCTCTGGTACCTTCATTTATGGCACAGGAAACGCGATTACCTTCCCAACGGGCAAGTACCAGCTGGATGGCGTTACCCGCTTTTACTATTCCGATCGTAATGGCTCCCGGATGCCAGCCACCCACCGTCTAGACATTGGCGCAACGCTCGAAGGCAAAAAACGCAAACGTTATCAGTCGAGCTGGAACTTTGGTTTGTACAATGCGTACAACCACAAGAACCCTTATGTAATTAACTTCAGGGATGCTGAAAATGATCCGACCAAAACTGTAGCTGAACAAACAGCCCTATTTGGTATCATCCCTTCTGTAACCTATAATTTCAAATTCTAATCACATGAAAAGATTCAATGCATTCCTTCCTGTAATGCTGATTCTGTGCATCGCCATGTTTTCATCCTGCAAGAAAATTCTTGATCTGGACCTGGAAGAGGCAGAGCCACAATTGGTCATTGAAGGTAATCTTACCAATATAGCAGGTGTACAAACGGTCAGGATCTCCCGAACAGTGCCTTTTGATGCATCCAATAACTTTCCAGCGGTATCTGGGGCTACCGTTAGCTTGCAGGATAGCAAAGGCAACGTGATCTTCTTTACTGAAGCAACGCCGGGAATTTACGAGGCCTATGATCTGGCCGGTACAGCAGGGGAGCGGTACACTTTGAAGGTTGCCCTTGCAGAACAGGAATATACCGCCAGCTCTACCATGCCAGCCAATGTGCCGCTAGACTCCCTAACTGCTACAGAACAAACCTTCGGCAGTGAAGTGCGTAAAACGATTGCTGTAAACTTCCAGGATCCACCTCAGGTGAAGAATTTTTATCTATTTAAGATGGTGCTAAATGGTAAAAAAGTAGGGCAGATCTTTTCAGACAGTGACTTTTTTACCGACGGCCGCTATGTAAAACGCGACCTATTCCTTTCGGGTTATGAAGACCTGGAGATTGAAAGCGGAGATGCGGTGAGCGTGGAGATGCAAAGTATTGATGAACCTATCTACACCTACTGGCGAACTTTGGAACAACAGTACGCCTCAGGTAATCCAAATGATGTTACAACCCCCTCGAATCCGCCGAGCAACTGGAGTAATCGCGCACTGGGCTATTTTAGTGCGCACACGGTGCAAGTAGAGGATGTGGTTATAAGATAACGAGATATCAAAATAGCCATTTAACATAAAAGCCCGGNNCCGGGCTTTTATGTTAAATGGCATTTGGTTCTACATGCCATGTAAGTCTGTTGTACTAGGCGCGTAGTCCTGTTTTGCTTTGTTGGCAAACTGCATTGCTTTGTCTTTCCAACCTGGGATATTTTCCTGGATATCATCTAGAAAGGATTTCCCGTCTTCAACTCTTTTTTTCGTTGCATACTTATAACCAGCTACTACTGCCGCGCCAACAATAATTGTTTTTAATAATCCCATTTCTATAGTTCTTTAGGTTAACATTGTTTTCATACTCAATGCAATAGTTGTTCCAATTTTAGGGTAGGGCATGGTTGCAGAACCTTGTGGTTTTTTTATATTTGGCTTCAAAAAGTATAACTCTATTATGTCAGAACAGAAAAAAGAAATATTTGACAGCATTGCACAGCGCTTAAATAGCGAAGGGTTCAATGTGGTTAACGTTGATGATACCCGCCCTTGGGGAGGATTTTTTGTCATTGATGAAGCGCAGGCTCAACAGTTCGCCAATGTTTACTTTGATGGACTAAATGTCGAGGACCTAAAAATAGGTGGCAAGCTTAGCCCTAAAATCCTTGTCGTAGCGCCTAATAAGCGTTTATCATGGCAATATCACCACCGTCGCGCAGAAATCTGGCAGGTCGTAAGTGGAACGGTAGGCGTAATCACCAGTCCAACTGATGAGCAGGGTGATATTCAACAGCTGAACTCCGGAAGCAAAATCAAGTTGCAGCAAGGTGAAAGACACCGCTTAATCGGTCTTGATGATTGGGGAGTGATTTCCGAAATCTGGCAACATACGGATGCTGCAAATCCTTCAGACGAGTCCGATATCGTGCGCGTACAGGACGATTTTGGAAGATAAGATAACAAAATGACTTAATTTACAAGGGATGTTAGTACTTTTATAATTCGGCGCCTTTTAGCGGTACCAATATTTTACAGTACTAACACCCTTTATGATTATTTTAGTTTTCTTTTTAGCCCACTGGTTTCTCTCTCTATTTTCACAAACGTTCTTCCTGCACCGATACGCATCACATAAAATGTTCAAGATGAACATCTTTTGGGAACGTTTCTTTTATACGCTCACCTTCCTTGCACAGGGATCCTCATTTCTAAATCCACGCGCCTATGCCATCCTCCATCGGATGCATCATGCCTATAGCGATACAGAAAAGGATCCACATTCTCCACACTTTGTGAAGGATGTCTGGGGCATGATGATCCAAACGAAAAACATCTATTTGAACTACGCGAAGTATAACATTGAACCTGAAGAACAATTCAGGGATCGTTATCCTTCGTGGCCGATCATTGACAAGATTGGTGATTCCTGGATCACCCGTATGGTGTTCATAGGCTTTTACATCTGGTTCTACGCAAGTTTTGCTACACAATGGTGGATGTTTCTGCTGTTGCCAATTCACTTCCTGATGGGACCGTTACATGGTGCTATCGTGAACTGGTGTGGTCATAAGTATGGCTACTCGAATCATGACAATGATGACCATAGTAAGAATTCACTTCCATTAGACTTCCTAATGCTTGGCGAGTTGTTCCAGAACAATCACCACAAAAAGCCAAATAGCCCTAATTTCGCGAGCAGATGGTTTGAGTTTGATCCAACCTACCCAATTATGAAAGTCCTGCACTGGATGCGCATTATCCGCATCAGGAAAGTTTAAACGATATAGCTACAAGTTAGCTCATAGAAAAGGCCGCATCATTGATGCGGCCTTTTCTATGAGCAGCCGGGGCTGCTCATATGATTTATTAGTTACTAAGCTTTTCTGGCTGGCTTAGGGCTTCTTTTAGCGCCGCTAAGGTTTGGTTCACGATCTGCTTTACGTTGACCGCCGTTCCCGCCACCATTTCCACCACGGGCTCCGCCGTTTCTAGGTCCAGCACTTCTGCCGCCAGCACCACCGCGACCTTTTGATTTTGCAGGTGTAGCTGCTTTCGCCATCAATCCCTGCCAGCTCATTGCATAAGGATTATCTTCAGCAACAGGTATCTTCAATGCGATTAGTTTCTCAATGTCCGCAAGAAACTCGCGCTCCTCAGCATCACAGAAAGAATATGCAGTTCCACTTAGTCCAGCGCGACCAGTACGTCCGATACGGTGCACATAGGTTTCTGGAATGTTCGGCAGTTCATAGTTGATCACATGAGCCAGTTCATCTACGTCAATACCTCTTGCCGCGATGTCCGTAGCAACAAGTACCCTGGTTTCCTTGGATTTAAAGTTCGTTAATGCACGCTGACGTGCATTCTGGCTTTTATTACCGTGAATCGCTTCAGCTTTAATGCGAACCTTTAATAATTCTTTCACCACGCGGTCTGCACCATGTTTGGTACGGGTAAACACCAAGGCAGTTTCAATTTCTTTATCCTTCAACAGGTGGATCAGTAAATCCTTTTTATTGTTCTTCTCTACGAAATAAATGGCCTGCTGAATCTTTTCTGCAGTAGAAGATACCGGTGTTACTTCAACCTTAGTTGGGTTGATCAGGATGGTATTTGCAAGCTTCTGAATTTCTGAAGGCATGGTTGCCGAAAAGAACAAAGTTTGTCTTTTAGTAGGTAGTTTAGCAATAACCTTTTTCACATCGTGAATGAAACCCATGTCGAGCATCCGGTCAGCTTCATCCAGTACAAAGATCTCAATGTCGCGAAGGCTTACGAAGCCCTGGTTCATCAGATCCAACAGACGGCCGGGCGTTGCAACCAGAATATCTACACCGCGGTGTAATGCATCTGTTTGCGCCTTTTGACCTACACCACCGAAGATCACCAGGTGGCGTAAAGGCAGGTTTCTGCCGTAAGCCTTAAAGCTCTCTTCAATTTGTATGGCCAGCTCACGAGTAGGGGTAAGCACCAGGGCGCGAATAGGCGTTTTTCCTTTCACGTTAGCGTGAGGATTGTGCAACAGCTGCAGCATTGGGATGGCAAAGGCTGCGGTTTTCCCGGTACCAGTTTGTGCACATCCCAGAAGGTCTTTGCTTTGTAGTATGGTTGGTATAGATTGTTCTTGTATAGGTGTTGGCTGTGTATAGCCTTCTGTTTGCAGCGCTTTTAGAATCGGCTCAATCAGATTTAATTCGTCGAATAACAATATGTAATGATTTAAGTATGAAAATGGAACGAGCGGGTGCCTGTTCCGCTGCAAATGTACGTATTAGTTTTGGCTTTCGGGTAAGCCCTTCAAAATGACCCAAGTAGCTGGCCGATATGTTAATAAGTTGACAGATTATGTTTGTGGTAGCCGGTAATTGCGCTAAATTTGCAATTATACACACAATACACTATGGCAGAACCGAATTATAATGAAGACAGTATCCGGTCCTTAGACTGGAAAGAACACATCCGACTGCGCCCGGGCATGTATATCGGGAAATTGGGGGATGGTTCCGCACAGGACGACGGTATATANNTTCGATAATTCCATTGATGAATTTGTAATGGGCTCCGGAAGAACCATCGAGATCAGCGTTTCTGAACATAAGGTAAATATCCGCGACTACGGTCGTGGTATTCCACTCGGTAAAGTGATCGATTGTGTATCCAAAATCAACACCGGTGGTAAATACGACAGTAATGCCTTTCAGAAATCTGTAGGTCTGAATGGGGTAGGTACCAAAGCCGTAAACGCTTTGTCGACCACCTTTATCGTACAATCTTACCGTGACGGTAAAACCAAGAAAGTAGAATTCTCAAAAGGGGAAATCGTAACCGATCATCCGATCATTGATACTACACAAAGGAATGGTACGGCAATTACTTTCTATCCGGATGAAAGCATTTTCAGAAACTACCACTACATCTCCGAGTTTGTAGAAAGCATGATCTGGAATTATGTGTTCCTGAACACTGGGCTTACCGTGAACTACAACGGTCAGAAATACTTCTCAGAACGCGGACTTTATGACCTGTTGAACAAGGTTGCCGATGTAGAACATATCCGTTATCCGATTATCCACCTGAAAGGGAATGACATCGAGATTGCCATGACCCATGGTCAACAATATGGTGAAGATTACCACTCGTTTGTAAATGGTCAGCATACCACGCAGGGCGGTACCCACCAGGCTGCTTTCCGTGAAGCCGTTGTAAAAACCATCCGGGAGTTTTACAAGAAGGAATATGAAGCTTCGGATATCCGTGCTTCGATCATTGCCGCAATATCCATCCGTGTACAGGAACCGGTATTTGAGTCACAGACGAAAACAAAGCTCGGTTCTCAGAACATGGGGCCGGAAGGACCAACCGTTAGAACGTTTATCAACGATTTCGTAAAGAAAGAACTTGATGATTACCTGCATAAACACCAGGATGTAGCTGAAGCACTCCTAAAGCGTATTCTTCAGTCGGAACGTGAACGTAAGGATATCGCTGGAATCAAGAAACTTGCGAATGACCGTGCTAAGAAAGCATCCCTGCACAATAAGAAACTTCGTGACTGTAAAGTTCACTTTAATACCAATCATGAACGTCGTTACGAAACCACCCTGTTTATTACCGAGGGTGACTCTGCTTCGGGTTCCATCACCAAGTCCAGAGACGTAGAGACCCAGGCGGTATTCAGCTTAAAAGGTAAACCCCNNCAACATGCACTGAACATTGAAGATGGGTTAGATGGTTTGCATTACAACAACATTGTGATTGCCACGGATGCCGATGTGGATGGTATGCACATTCGTCTGCTGATGATGACCTTCTTCCTGCAGTTCTTTCCAGACCTGGTAAGGGCAGGGCACGTGTACATTCTGCAGACGCCTTTATTCCGCGTTAGAAACAAGAAAGAAACGATCTACTGCTACAGTGATGATGAACGCAAGAAAGCCATTGAAAAGCTTGGTACCAGGCCAGAAATAACCCGATTTAAGGGATTGGGGGAGATCTCTCCAGATGAGTTTGGTTTGTTTATCGGTAAAGATATACGCTTAGATCCGGTAATTTTAAAGGAACAAACAATCAAAAACCTGCTGGAATATTACATGGGTAAAAATACACCAGACAGGCAGAAACACATTATCAAAAATCTAAGGATTGAGAAAGATACCATCGAGGAATTGATCTCTGCAGATCTTGATGCCGCAACTGCTGCGGTAACAGAAGATATCGTTGAACTAAGCGCCTAAGGGTGCAGTATTCTTCGAAGGAACAAAAAAGGCTTAGCACTTAATGAAGTGTTAAGCCTTTTTTATTTGAGGTCTTTTCCCGCCTATTTAGAATCTTCTTCTTCCTCCGGACTGTCTTTCGTTTCCTCGGGGTGCTGTGCCGGAAGTACATCTACATCCTTTTCAATCACCACCGTTTTGGTATGTACTGCATAAGGTGTAGGTTGAATTCCATGGTCGTACTTTTCCGCATAAGCCTGTGTAAACTCTGCGCCGAAATAAAGGATGATAGACGTATAATAGATCCAGACCAGGATAACGATGATGGATCCTGCCGCACCGAAGGCAGAACCTGGATCTCCTTTTTCAATATATATTCCAATAAGGTACTTGCCGATGCTAAAAAGTACGGCAGTGAATAATGCCCCTAAAATCGCAGTGCGCCATTTGAGAATTACGTCCGGCAGTACCTTAAAGATGATCGTGAAAATACCGGTGACCACGGCAAGCGTCAGGGCGTTTGTTAACACCAGCACCAGGAGTGAAGAAACTTCCGGTACATAATCTTCCAGCCGGTTGCCCAGGCCAACCACAATACTGTTGATCACCAGGGATACCAACAATAAAAATCCCATGGATGCAATAAGTGAGAAGGATAACAAGCGATTGGTAAGCATCTTCAGCCAGCCTTTTTTCGGCACTGCCTTTACCTTCCAGATGAGGTTGATACTATCCTGAATTTCGGTGAAGATTGCGGTAGCACCCACAACCAGGGAAATGATTCCTATCGCCAGTGCAATGTTACTCTTTCCGGATAAACTTGCATGCGCAACAAAGTCCTGAATCTGTTTTGCAGCTTCTGCACCAACAAACTCATTGATCTCCGAAAACAGCTTGTCTTCAGTTGCATCGTTTCCCCAGATAATACTGGTTAGCGATATCAGGATAATGATCAGGGGCGTTATCGAGAATATGGTATAATAGGCAAGTGCGGCACTCAGCTTGGTTACGCGATCTTCTGCAAAACCTTTACCGGCAGCGACAAACAACTTACCGAAACTCTTAAAAAAACGGATAGACTTCTTTACTAAACTCATGCGGTAATTAAAAAGGATAACCTATCCCGATATTGTAAATGATGTTTTCTCTTCTCCAATCCTTGTTTCCGAAGTTAATCTCGTCAAACACCCAGCGATCACCCGGAGCAAGCCAAGGTTTACGAACAGGGAAGGCCACATCCAGGCGGACCACGAAAATTGAAGCATCAACCCTTAAACCGGCACCTGCACCAACAGCAAGTTCACTTAATGCATTTTTTAATTTAAAGCCAGAGCCAGGTCTGCCAGGTGTACCTGGATTGTTAGCGGTAGCTGGAATTCCAGTGTCCTCACGTCTCAGCCACACGTTTCCTGCATCGGCAAACAGTGCTCCGTGAAGAATACTCACCAATTTAAAACGTAACTCGGAGTTCAGCATAATCTTAATATCACCGGCCTGATCTGCAAATCGGGCTGTGTCTACACGATAGGTTCCAGGCCCTAACGATNNCTTGCTGGAAATGCCCGGATATCGTTACTTCCTCCAGCAAAAAATTGTCTCACGAAAGGTAATGATGTGCTGTTGCCGTAAGCATGACCATAGCCGACATTAAAACGGTTAGCCCAGGTAACGTTTCTGGTCAACTTATAGTAGTCACGAAAATCAGCTTCAAGTCTTACAAACTGCGTTAATGGTGTGTTGAAAATTGTACGTTCTCCAGCAGCGTTCTTGTCTACGAACAAGCCCCAAAGGTTACCACCAGTCTCTACGCTACCATAGAAAAACATGTTGTTTTTTCTTTCCGTCTCCATTTGATTGGTATAGGTAAAGTTGTACCTGCTGCCAATGATGAACTGCTTTTCTAAGGTGCTTCTTAAACCTGGAATAGAATCAAACAGTTCACGTTGTCTTAATGAATCTACTGTAGGGCGTACATAAGTTATGGAGATCGGATTGAAGTTATGTTCTTTATACTGATTTTCTTTCCAGTTGTAGCCGAACTCTCCTGTGAAGGAATTTAAGCCATACAATGAACCTCTCTCCAAAAGTTGGTATTGCAACCTGGCGATGGTCTTCGGTATAAAAGCATTGGTGCTGTTAAACTTGAAAAATGGCACGATGAACTGTGGGAAGGTTAGTTTTCCTTCCGCAGTCAGGGAGTAGGAGTTAAGTCCTTTTGAAACGCCACTTACCTGTGTTTCAAAGCCACCACTCACACTGATGTCCAGCTGTTCCGCGCCGCGGAATACGTTACGTGTAGTTTGTGTTAAGGTTACCTCCGAACCCACGAAGTTGTTTGACTTACTTGTACCGGTTACCGAGAAGGATAATGAGTTTTTTCTTAACGGCGTTAAAAAGATGTTCAGATCAAGCTGATTACTTTTCATGCTGTCGATCGGTACAAACTCTGCACGCACATCCTGAAAAGAACCGATGTTCACCATCCGGTTCAGGGATTGATTATGATCTCTTCTGTTGTACAACTCATCAGGTTGAAAAAACACCAACCGGTCGAATACCCTAGGTTTAAAGGTATTGCGATCATCGTAGATGTTCATGCCATTGTATTCCAGCGGGGTTAAATTCCTCAGAACGCTGTCGCGCCTTAAAGAGTAGTTAGGATAAACATTGATCTTATTAATGGTAAATGGCTTCAAAGCCGCATCCGGAGTTGCATCTTTCACTTTTACACGAACATCCACCTGACTCTTACCGATGGTACTGTCTACCTGCAGGAGCAGATGATCCGGGTTGAAATAGAAAAAGCCATTTTCTTTCAGGTCATTATCAATCCTTACCCGCTCGTTCTTGAAAGCATCCAGGTCATAGTATTTACCAACTTCCAAAACAGACTTATCCTTATTCTGATCAATGATGCTGGTCAGGAAGTCTACATCTTCAGGGAACTTCACACTAGCCATTTTGTACCTGTCGCCAGTATTTGCGGTGTAAATTGCTTCACCTTTTTTATCCTTGATCACCGTATCACCGGTTACCACGGACTGCAGGTACCCCTGACTGATCAGGTGGCTTGTTAATACGTCGCTATTATGCTGAAGATTAACCTGGCTTAGCAGTACAGGTGGTTCTCCAACTTTATTTCGCAGCCAGTTACGGATGCCTTTAGGTTTTTTCGGTTCACCTGCAATATTATAGATCCAAAGTTTAGGTTTCAGGCCCAGGATAGATTTATTCGGCTTTGGCCTCGTCTTACCTTCCAGAACGGATTTAACACCTTTTTGATCATCTATCTTTTTTGCCGAATCCGGATTAACTTCTACTTCAGCGCCGGTGTAAAGGATCTGACCTGGTTTGAGGTACTTTGTATTGCTACAAGCCGTCCATACCAGGCAAAATAGGATAATTAAAAAAGGTCTAATTAGTTGTTTCATTTTGTTCGCTCTGTTCTTGTAATCTTGTTCTCTTCTTTCTGCTTTGGAAAATCTGTTTGAATTTATTGTAGTCCACAACTAATGCGAATCCTAAACCAGTTTCCACGATCTGACCTTCCACAATGGCCTCCGTTTGGTTTCTCCGGTAAGCCCGCAACCTGTAGCGGCCATCAGCAGATAGCGCATATTCCACGTTGACGTTACCAGCGATATTGCTTGAGTTCGAGCTTTGTGTTTGCGGCCCTTCCAGTCCGAAGGAGCTACCAACAGTGACGGTAAGTCTGTCGTTCAGCAATCGCTTGGATAGTCCCACTTCGAGGTCGGTCTTCTGTTCCAATGAACCAGTAGAGTAGTCCTCTGATGTATTCACACCGAAGTTAAGTTCTACACCCTGAATCAGGTCGGAAGCTAAATTGTTCAGCTGCTCGGTAAGCAACTTACTCACGCTTGATCGAGCCATTGTGGACACACCGCCACCACCGCCGGCAAGACTTTGGAATGGATTATTGGCAATGAATCTGTTTAGTGCAAGCAATGCAAATACCTGCTTGTTCAGCTCGCTTTCATCACGGTTCACCTGTTGCAGTCTCGTGTAAACAGTACCGTTTAATGCGCCTCGTTCATTTTCGGGAAGATCTAGGCGGAAGGAAATATCAGGCTTCATCAACTCATTGTCCATCATCAGGTAAACCTGGAATGGTAATTTGGTTTTTGCCTGAAAGTTCGAAGCATCACCCAAGAGATCAATAGGCGCTGCATTTACTTCATATAAAGCAGTCAGGTCAACGTTTGCCGACATTGGATCACCGGTCCACACAATTGTACTTCCTTTAACAAAAGAGAATTGTTTCTGGCCAAGCGGACCAACAGTAAGGTTATATGAACCATCTGCAACTTCATACTTCCCTGTAAGGCTGATCTTACCACTTGGGTCCATCGTCGCATTCAGGTCTGCATCACCCTTAATCATCAGGGCATCCCCGTTAGATGGATCCACGATTACGTTAAACTCTGCTTCAGGAGCGACCTTTAACGCTGCAGTCAGGTTAATGCCAGTGACTGGGGATTTTTGAACACTATCCGTTGCAAGTGCCGCCTGACCATTATACGGTGCTGCATCTGCATCAATGAATTGTATAATCCCTTCCTGATCAATTACAGACGGATCTGCTGTTGGCAATGCAAAGAAGAAACGAGTATCCTTTAATATGTTGACATCCATGTTGACGTCTGGCTGGTTCAAGTCGCCCCGAACTTTAATGTTGCTCGTCAGAAACATTGTACCATATATCATTTCATTATCCAGCGCAGTTGAATTCATTACCCGGAAGTTGTCCGTACGAATATCCATATTGAATTTAAAGTCGCTGTAATTCGTTGTTAAAACACCACCGCTTATTGTTGCTTTTCTGTTTAGCGAGTCGATTATGGTGAAGTTGTTGAAGTCTACACCGCGCTCTGTAAAGCTGATACGCTCATTCGGCATTCTGAAATATGAATTCACGTAAGTTGCATTGAAAGCAACCTGGTTGAAGTTGATGTCTCCCAAAACCTTAGGTGCGGAGGGGGTACCCTTAATGCTTAATGCACCGGTCACTGTTCCAGATCCTCTCCTAATTTGGCCCATGGAAAGACTTTCAAGTGCAGTAAGATCGATCTTGTCAATATTCAAGGTCAGATCCATGGAGCTTGTTGGGCCAGTATAGTAGAATCCATTTACGCGGAACTCATGAACACCTGCCAGTGCAACGTTCACATCAAATGCATTCTCTGTATTGTTATTCACTGCGACACGCAATGTACCCAGGTTATCTTTCTGGTAACGTAGGTCATTGATCGTCAGATTCGCTTCAAACTTCGCTGTACACGCCAGATCCTTCACATCTA
>DDAD01000110.1 GCA_002333205.1 Pedobacter sp. UBA2067 | reverse complement strand
TCATAAGGCGTATAATCGTGTACGGGAGGGCAATTTTTCCTTGGAGAAGCTCATGGGCTTCAACCTGCACCAGCGGAAAGTTGCTGTTATTGGTACCGGCAACATTGGTAAGGCATTCTGCAACATTCTTCGTGGTTTTGGCTGCCAGATCAGTGCCTACGATATCTACCCAGATCCGGAGTTAATTGCTGCCGGGGTAAACTATGGTAGTCTTGAGGAGACGCTTTCTGAGGCAGACATTGTTTCGCTACACTGCCCTCTAATGGAGCGCACCCACCAGATGATTAACGCAGAGACACTTGCCCTCTTTAAGAAAGGCGCGATGCTGATCAATACCAGCCGCGGTGGTTTGATAAATACCATGGATGTGATCTCCGCTTTGAAAAATGGCCAATTGGGTTACCTCGGACTTGATGTTTACGANNATTCAGGATGATGTAATTCTGCGCTTGATTTCCTTTCCAAATGTATTGATCACCTCGCACCAGGGATTCTTCACCCAAGAAGCTATGGAACAAATTGCTCGCACCAGCTTCGAAAATATTGACGCTTTCGTAGCGAACATCGCCTTGCGCAACCAAGTCCAGGTCGGGTAGCTAAAAAACTTTATCGAAGCTTAATTTGAATGCCGCATTAATTTGATAAATTGAAGATATGCTTAGTAAAAACGAAATCTTTGGCTATACGCCAGATGAAAAATATTCCAAGTCGGTTGCCTACTTTTCTATGGAATTTGCCATTGATCAGGCACTAAAGATTTATAGCGGCGGCCTGGGCTTTTTAGCAGGCTCGCACTTGCGCAGTGCATACGAGCTGAAGCAAAACCTTGTTGGTATAGGTATGCTCTGGAAATATGGTTACTATGACCAGGTTAGAACACGAGATGCGCTGATGAAACCAGAATTTGTAGAAAAGCAGTACTCCTTTCTCACAGATACGGGTATCGTCCTCACGGTGCCGGTACACGACTATCCAGTAAAGGTGAAGGTGTATTTGCTCAAGCCGGAAGTTTTTAATTCAGCACCGTTGTTCCTGTTGTCTACAGATATACCGGAGAACGATGAAATGTCTCGCAGCATAACCCATCATCTTTATGATGGCAATGAAACCACCAGGATTGCACAGAGTATTGTACTGGGCATTGGTGGTGCGATGCTGCTTGACGAACTGCAGATGACGCCCGACGTTTACCACATGAATGAAGGGCATGCAGTTTCTTTAGGCTTTTACCTGTATGCGAAGCACAAGAGCCTGGAGGAAATCAAAAAGCGTGTGGTATTTACCACCCATACCCCAGAGATGGCAGGTAATGAATCACACCGCTTCAGCTTACTTAAAGAGATGTCCTTTTTCTACCANNACTTACAGGAGCATGAGGCCAAGTATATTCTGGGATTAGATGGTGAAGACTTCAACTATACCCTTGCAGCACTGAAGTTTGCACGTAAAGCAAATGGGGTGTCAAAACTCCACGGAGAAGTTGCAAGGCAAATGTGGAGCAGCAATCCCGGGGTTTGTGAAATAACATCCATCACAAATGCGCAAAACAGAAAGTTCTGGACCGATCCAGAAATGGACGCAGCCATAAACGCTGCTGATGCTACCGCGATCCGTTCTAGAAAACAACATCTCAAAAAACAGCTTTTTAAAATTGTTGCCGATCAAACCGGAAAACTTTTCGACGAGCAGGTACTAACGATCGTGTGGGCCAGACGCTTTGCGGCTTACAAGCGCGCAGATCTGGTAATGCAGGACTGGGAAAGATTTGTACGCCTGATTTCTAATTCAAAGCATCCTGTGCAGTTTATCTGGGCTGGTAAACCCTACCCTGGGGACTACGGATCTATCGCGCTCTTCAACCACATTATTTCACGTGCAAAACCTTTCAAAAATTGCGCGGTACTTACGGGATATGAGCTATCACTCTCTGATGCTTTAAAAAAAGGTGCTGATGTTTGGTTGAACAATCCAAGAATGTACCGGGAAGCCTCAGGAACAAGCGGAATGACCGCAGCAATGAATGGCGCCATAAATTTATCCATGCCGGACGGCTGGGTTCCTGAATTTGCTGTACATAACCAAAATGCCTTTGTAATTGAGCCTTTGGAAGATCAGTCAGCACCAGAAGAAGTCGACCACTATGAAAATAATGCGTTGATGAACCTGCTCGAAAGTGAAATTTTGCCCATGTACTACGATGATCAGGAAAAATGGGTAGAAATACTTGAAAATTCAGGAAAAAATGTGATACCAACCTTTGAATCGGCCAGAATGGCACAGGAATACTATGAAATTATGTATAGAAGCTAGTTTTCTTACTCAATTTTTCCCATTACGTGACAATACACCTTTTTAGGGCGGAACAAAAATTGTAATATTTGCATTGTGAGCAGACAAAACACAGGATTTCACTCAGTTATGGAATTATTGAGAAACTTGTGTGTATATTCAAGAAACAAACTGTGTAGTTTTTAAGACGGCTGAACAAAGAATACACAATAATCTTCTCACAACATTTAAAACAAGAAATAAATTCGCTTATATGGATATACATCACGGAGAAATCATTGAAAAAGTAGTTAGAAGAAACGGTCACTCTATTACAGATGTGGCGAGGTTAACAAATGTAAACCGAAGATCAGTTTATAACTGGTTTAACCAACCAAGGCTTAAACCGGAGATCATCTATAAAATTGGATGTGTGATCAATCATGACTTTTCTAAGGAATTACCCCAACTATTCACCCCTGAAGATTTTGAAAAAGGTTTTAAGGAGCATTCTCCGGTGGAAAAACGAACAGAAGAGCAAAAGGATGTCTGGAAAGACAAGTACATTGATCTTNNTATCGGGGCTTTAAACCAACCGTAGGTGTGGCTATACTTCAGCACAATAACGCCCAGCGGTGGTAGCTTAAGTGAAAGTGAGTGTGTTTGGCGGTTGTAAGGAATCGGTGCGGTTTCCAGTTCTTTTGCGTTCCGCACGTCACTGCCTCCATAGTGAAGATTATCGGAGTTGAAGATTTCCTGGTAGTAGCCCATTTTTGGAACGCCAAGGCGATAGTTGCTCCAAACTACGGGGCTGAAGTTAGCAACGAAGATCAAGCTATCCTGCTCATGCTTACCTTTTCGTATCCAGGATATAACAGATCTTTCTGCATCATCTGCATTGATCCATTCAAAACCCTCCGGCGCGAAATTATACTCATATAAAGCTGGGTAGTCCTGATAAAGCTTGTTTAGATCTTTAACCACGCGCTGAATACCCTGGTGGTCAGGATTGTTATTTTCGTGCCAGTCCAGACTGAAATCGTGTTGCCATTCATGCCTTTGTGCAAACTCCCCTCCCATAAAGATCATTTTTGCTCCGGGATGTCCAAACATATAAGCATACAATAACCTCAAGTTTGCAAATTGCTGCCAGTTGTCGCCCGGCATTTTGTTAATCAGCGAGCCTTTTCCATATACCACTTCATCATGCGACAATGGAAGCATGAAATGTTCTGAAAAGGCGTACATGGTACTGAAAGTAAGCTGTCCCTGGTGATATTTTCTATATATCGTTTCGTTTTGCAAATAGCCCAAGGTATCGTGCATCCAGCCCATCATCCATTTCATGTCGAAACCCAGGCCGCCTTGTGCTACCGGATGGGTTACGCCTGGCCAGGAAGTGGATTCTTCAGCAACGGTGAAAACATCGCTAAATTCGGTATGAATTACCTGATTAAGTTCCTGCAAAAAGCTAATGGAATCGAGGTTCTCCCGCCCACCATGAATATTCGGAACCCACTCACCCGGGTTACGGGAGTAGTCCAGATAGAGCATCGCNNAGCCAAAATACAGCATTAGAGATGAGGAATGCCCGAACCTCGTGACGACTTAGGTTGAAAATAAAACTCTTCCAGTCGGGATGAAAACCCTTTCTTGGATCTTCCCATTCATACAGGTGTGTACCATCGAAGTAGCCGGGACCATGTTCATCAGTTGGAAAATGTGAGGGTACCCAATCCAGAATTACGCCGATCCCAGCTTGGTGTAGCTTATCGATCAGGTACATGAAATCCTGTGTGGTGCCATAGCGACTACTTGGCGCATAGAATCCTACAACCTGATAGCCCCAGGAACCATAGAAAGGATGCTCCATAACGGGCATAAATTCTACGTGTGTAAAATTCATGTACTGGCAATAAGCAGGCAATTGTTCCGCAAGTTCGCGGTAGGTTAAAAAGGAATTTGGCTTTTCATTGTCTACGCGTCGCCAGGATCCAAGATGAACTTCATAAATAGACATGGGCCTTTCCAGCGCCTTTTCGTTTTTTCGCTTTGTCATCCAGGCTGCATCATTCCAGTCGTAACTCAGGTCCCAGGTAACGCTTGCCGTNNACTCCCAGATTCCAGAACTATCCCAGCGCACCGACATTGGGTGACTATTTCTGTTCCAGCCATTGAAGTTTCCGACTATGCTGACCTGCTTTGCATTTGGTGCCCAAACTGCAAAGTAGGTTCCCTTTGTACCTGCATGCTCCACCAGATGTGAGCCCAGCTTATTGAAAAGCTTATGATGCTTCCCTTCCTTAAACAACTGAATATCATCGTCAGAAAACAAAGAAAACCATGCCGGTGCTTCCACCGGCACATTGCTTTTAACCGCTTTTATTTTCGCCATACCTCTAATCTTAAACTGCTACGCTTCTATTCTTTTCCACAATTGCTTTGATGCCACGCAAAGGTACAATGACCCAATCCGGACGATTGTTTAACTCGTAATTCAATTCGTAAATGGCTTTTTGCAACAAGTAGGTTTGCAATAAGGTTTCCAGATCAGCCGCATTATCGGGTACGATTGCCGAAGTACCAACTTTCTCCATGTAGGATTTGATGAAGAAGCCACTCATGTAATGATACCATTGTTCAACATAAGGCAATAATACAGTGATATCCTCCTTACGAATCTGATTGTCCAGGAACAAGCTGCCGAATGCTGCATAGTGAAAGGACCTGATCATGCCTGCAACATCCCGAAGCGCAGAATACTTCAGTCTACGTTCACTATAACTTCTGGATGGTTCCCCTTCAAAGTCCAATATCAAAAAGTCCTTACCCGTAAACAGGACCTGTCCTAAGTGGAAATCTCCATGAATCCGGATCTTGTTAACATCGATCTTACGGCTGTAGACTTGCTTTAAAATATTTAATATTTCGGTCTTCATACTGAGCACCTCCTCTGCTTCCGCCCGGATCGCTGGATCCAGCGATTTCAGGTTCTTACTCAGGCTGGAGAAGGCTACCCGAACCAGTGACTGTAAAGAAGAGAACAGGGAACGCTGGTAGTGCAGGGAGAAAGGCTCGGGGGAGAAAGCAGGGTTATCGGTGTCGTGTGCAAGTGCGAGGTGCATTTCTGCGGTTCGTTGCCCCAATAGATGGCAGTTCTCTGCAACACTTGCTTCAAGTAACTCCTGGAGCGCAGCGGGAACTTCCTCAAACACTGCAGGTGCCGACAGCGATCCAATCAGCTCCGGCATCACAAAGGTGGCATCGGTATTGGATAAAATCTTTTCGTTGAAATCATCCAGCCTGTCAAGCATGTAGGCCCAGCCATCGCTGGTACTTTTTACCATCTCCTGCATCATACCCAAAACCATTGTTTCCTTGCCGAACTTCCATTCGATGGCACCAATATAGCCTGGTGTATGTTTGAAACCAGCAGTTTCACTCAGGTGACGGCTAAGCTCGACATCGGGGTTTATCGCACGATCTACTTTTCTGTATATCTTCAGATAAAAGGTATTGTCATAAGTTATTGACGTATTGCTTTGCTCTGCAGAGATCACGCGAGGTTTGGTTTTTGGATTCGCCTGCACGTGTTTACGGAGTACTTTGTTCCCGTGGAATATCAACTCTGAACGGTTTTGTGGCACGTGATGGTTGCTGGCCATATTGGTCAGTATGCTTTGCTGCAGATCAATGCCATAAATCGCATCGTATAACACCGCTTCTTCACCATCCAGGTTCAGGAATGCGATGACCGACTGCGGACAATTATCCTGAAGTTTGTAAGAGAACTGGCCAAGGCCACAGGCTACCGGAATCTGATACATATCTGGCAGGCCATCTCGATACGACACTTCCAGCAACAGCACAAATGCATTACTTTCCTGCATTGGAACGGTTGCATGATCAATTATTTTTACGTTCTCCATACCCCTGCCCTTACCGCCGAACCAGCGTAAACGCATCATGTACTTTGGAAGTATTTCTGTTTCCAATTGCGCAATAACCTCTGGTTTAAGCAGATCCTTCCATTTACTCATTTTGATGGTATGGATTTGTACGTCATTTTCAAGTTCCGGATGCACTTTTTCCAGAATGAAGCTCTGCGTAGCGTAGGCGCCAAGCGTAAAGAAATATGGGATATCCTCCCGGATTAGTGGAAAACGGTTACGGCTCAGAATCTCTACCGGGACATAACCTTTGAAGGCGTCGAGGTCGAGTTCTGCAACCTGTGCAAATCGGGATAGGTTAGCCACAATGAGCATGGTTTCATCCTCAAAGGTTCGTGTAAAGGCAAAAACCTTTGCATTCTCACTTTGAACAAACTTCATATCACCACGGCTCAATGCTTTGTATTTCTTGCGGGTGCTGATCACGCGTTTCATCCACCAGAGCAGAGACGAAGTATTACGGGATTGCAGTTCTACATTCACAGATTCATAATGGAATTGCGGATCAAGAATCAAAGGTAAATAGAGCTGTTGCGGATTGGCTTCAGAGAAACCGGCATTACGATCCGAATGCCACTGCATCGGTGTGCGTACGCCATCCCGGTCGCCCAGATAGAAGTTATCGCCCATACCGATCTCATCTCCGTAGTAGATCACAGGTGTGCCAGGAAGCGTGAATAGTAAGGAGTTCATGAGCTCAATCTTCCTGCGATTATTTTCAAGTAATGGTGCCAGGCGGTGCCGTATCCCCAGGTTTATCCTGGCTTTAGGATCTTTCACGTAAACCTTGTACATGTAATCGCGCTCTTCGTCCGTTACCATTTCCAGCGTGAGCTCGTCGTGGTTCCGGAGGAATATCCCCCATTGACAATTTTCAGGAATCGCAGGAGTTTGATCGAAAATATCTGTAATCGGGTATTTATCTTCCATCTGCAAAGCCATAAACATCCTTGGCATTAATGGAAAGTGATAGTTCATCTGACACTCGTCGCCATCACCAAAATACGCTGCTGAATCTTCTGGCCACATGTTTGCCTCCGCAAGTAGCAGTGTACCCGGAAAATGATCATCAACATACTTGCGAAGTTTCTTAAGAAATGCATGCGTCTCTGGCAGGTTTTCACAATTTGTGCCGTTGCGTTCAAAAAGGTATGGAACAGCGTCCAGCCTGAAGCCATCGACGCCCATTTTACACCAATAATCCATAACTTTAATCACTTCCTGCTGTACGGCAGGGTTATCAAAATTCAGATCCGGCTGATGGTGAAAGAACCTGTGCCAAAAATACTGCTTGGCTACAGGATCCCAGGTCCAGTTTGAGGTTTCATAATCCTGAAAAATAATCCTTGCATCTTTAAAATTTGTAGGATCGTCAGTCCACACGTAATAGTCACGGTGATTAGAACCTTTCGGAGCTTTTCTGGCGCGTTGGAACCAAGGATGCTGGTCTGACGTATGGTTGATGACCAACTCCGTAATTACCTTTAAGCCACGCTTATGTGCCTCCTTTAGGAAGGTTTTGAACTGTTTAATATCCCCATAAGAAGGATTAATATTATAATAATCGGCAATGTCGTACCCATCATCACGAAGCGGTGAGGGATAAAATGGAAGGAGCCAGATCGCGGTGACACCAAGATCTGCCAGGTAAGGAATTTTCTCAATAAGGCCTTTGAAGTCGCCTATACCATCACAGTTCCCATCGCGGAAGGCCTTAATGTGGAGTTCATAGATGATTGCGTCTTTGTACCAAAGTAGGTTTTCGTCAATCCGGTTATTTTTTTCAGCCATCGTTGTATATGCTTATTGTTCTATTCTAAAAATGTGTGCAGGCATTAAGTATGGGTTAAGTTCCACATACTGCCACTCGCCCTGCCAATGGTATTCGTCGCCACTAAGAAGATCATGTACGCGGTAGCCCGCACCTGGGCTAAGGCCAAGCATCGCTTCTGGAATTCTGACCATTGCGGAATGCGTATTCCAGAAGTCCATATTAACAGCGATAATGAGCCTGTTATTGGTTACTGGATCAACTTTTACATAGCAGATGATCTGATCGCTGCTGGTTTCTGCAAACTCAATGTTCCAGGTACTTTGAAGGGCCGGATTTTCTTTGCGTATCCGGTTTATCCTGATCATGATTTCCCGGATCCGCGTGTACTTATCCCAGTCCCAATGATGAATTTCATATTTTTCGTTATCTACATATTCTTCTTTAGCACCATGTGGTGTATTGATCCCAAATTCATAGACCGGACCATACACCCCATAACTTGAAGAAAGGGTTGCGGCAAGGATCAGTCGTGTAATGTGTGCATTTTCTCCGCCGCTGATCAATGCTGGTGGCAAGATATCCGGGGTATTTGGCCAGAAATTCGGTCGGAAATAGTACCTCATTTCCGTCTTGGTCAACTCGGTTAAATACTCTTCCAGTTCCTTTTTAGAATTCCGCCAGGTGAAATAGGTATATGATTGGTTAAAGCCAGCTTTGGCCAGGCGCTCCATTACCCTGGGACGGGTGAATGCTTCTGCCAGAAACAACACCTCCGGATGTTTGTTCCGGACTTCCCCGATGGTCCATTCCCAAAAGCGGAACGCCTTGGTGTGTGGATTATCAATACGGAAAACGGTCACTCCGGCATCTATCCAATAGTCTATAACGCTTTTAAGCTCGTTCCAAAGGTTTTCCCAATCATCTGTTTCAAAATTGAACGGCAGGATGTCCTCGTACTTTTTAGGCGGGTTTTCGGCGTATTGCACCGTACCGTCAGGACGCCAAATAAACCACTCCGGATGCTCCTTGACATATGGGTGGTCGGGTGCACATTGGAAAGCAATGTCCATGGCGATCTCAATGCCCATGCCTTTTGCGGCGACCACAAGTTTTTTAAAGTCGGTAAGCGTTCCAAGTTGCGGGTGTATGGCTTTATGCCCCCCTTTCCGGTTGCCGATGGCCCAGGGTGAGCCTGGATCCTCTTTTGTTGCTACAAGCGAGTTGTTTTTTCCTTTACGATTCTTTTCACCGATGGGATGAATTGGGGGGAAATACAGCACGTCGAATCCCATTTGCGCAACCCGCGGAAGCAAACTGATCACATCTTTGAAAGTTCCATGGCGGCCAGGCTCCTTAGCCGCTGAACGCGGAAACAATTCATACCAGGTGCTGAATGCAGCTCGTTTGCGTTCAATCTCAAGTTGATAGACTGGCGATGAGCTGATGATATCTGCTGACCGGTAAGGATATACCAAAGTGGCAAGTTCTTCATCTAAGGCGAGTTCTACGGCTGCTGCCTGCGAATCTGCCTGACTAATGCGCTCCGCCCAGTTTTGGATGGCTGCCTGTTGTTCTAGTAGTACGGCGGCCGCTTTTTCAAGAAGTGACAAGCCAATTTGTAATTCCACCCCAACATCCTGGCCAGCCTCGAATTTCTTTTTTAATCCTTTTTTCCAGTTGGTATAATGATCTTCCCAACCTTCTATCCAAAACGTATGCATTCCGGTTTGAATGAAAGTATATTCCACTGTCCAGAAATCGTTGATCTGAAATACCATGGGTACTTCAGTGACCTCATTTACTGCTGCATTTCTGATATATAAGCTGGCTGCGATGGCATCATGGCCATCGCCAAAAACATCTGCTGAAAAAGTGATGGTGTCGCCAATAACTGCCTTGGCGGGGTACAAGCCCCCTTCAACGACAGGCTTTACATTACTGATAATAACTCTTGTTTTACCGCTTGCTTTTATCATCTACTGAAAATTGGTTACTATATAAATCCGATAGCCAGTTGAATGTTTTGTAAACCCCCAGAATCTTCATTAAACCGAATTAATACTGATAATCAGCAGGTTTTAAACTGGTTAAGCACGTAATAAGATTCGTATTTATAGCATTCGAATGCGTGATAAACTTTGGCCACTGTGCTTTATTCAGTGGATTGTCATCTCTCCAGAACAAATAGATATATCGGGAAAATTCGATATACCTTTGCAACATGGATCAGGTCGATATTTTTAAAGCGCTCTCCAATCGGAGCCGCATGCAGATCTTAAGCTGGCTAAAGGACCCCGAGTTTAACTTTCCAGAACAAGGTGGAGCTGGCTTTGAGCATGGCGTATGCGTTGGGCAAATACAGCGCAAAGCTGGTTTGACACAATCTACGGTGTCGGAATATCTTTCCATTCTACAGCGAGCCGGATTGGTCAGTTCCGTTAGGGTTGGCCAATGGACCTATTATCGCCGTGATGAAGCTGGGATTAAAGCACTACTGGAAAATTTGGGTACAGAACTATAATATTTTAATAACAATATACATATGAATAACGAAAGCCTCTTCAAACCTTTTAGTTTGAAATCTTTGAATATTAAAAACAGAATTGTCATGGCACCCATGACCCGCTCCTTTTCACCTGAAGGTGTACCGACATCGGATGTTGCGGCATACTATAGCAGACGCGCAGCAGGTGAGGTTGGATTGATCCTTTCTGAGGGTACGGTTATTGACCGTCCTTCGTCATCAAACGACCCGGCCATACCACATTTCTATGGATCAGCAGCACTAGATGGCTGGAAGCATGTTATCGATTCAGTACATACGGCCGGTGGACAAATGGGGCCTCAGATCTGGCACATGGGGATTATGGATAATCATCCTTCCGGTTGGGTTCCTTCTACACCTTTTGAAGGTCCATCAGGATTAAATCGCCCAGACTTTAAAAACGGCAATACAATGACGGATGCAGATATTGCCGATACGATCGCTGCATTTGGACGCGCTGCAGCCGACGCTAAAAAACTTGGCTTTGACTGTGTGGAAATTCATGGTGCACATGGATACTTAATCGACCAGTTTTTCTGGGAACCGACCAATTTACGTACAGACATCTATGGTGGAAAGACACTATCGGAGCGCAGTCGTTTTGCGATTGAGGTTATCAAAGAAGTAAGAAAATCTGTAGGTGAGGATTTCGCCGTAATCATTCGTCTATCACAGTTTAAGCCATCAGCCTACAATAATAAACTTGCAGCAACACCTGAAGAAATGGAACGTTGGCTTACACCGATGGCAGATGCCGGAGTAGACATTTTCCATTGTTCGCAGCGTCGCTTCTGGGAGCCTGAATTTGAAGGTTCGGACCTGAATTTTGCAGGTTGGGCGAAAAAAGTTACCGGCAAAGCCACCATCACTGTAGGTTCAGTGGGTCTAACCGGAGAGTTCCTTGCTGCATTCGCCGGAGAGAGCTCAGCACCTTCATCGTTGGATGAGTTGCTGCGCAGAATGGATCGTGGTGATTTTGATCTGGTTGGCGTAGGACGTGCAATTCTTGCCGATCCAAACTGGACGGAAAAGGTGAAAAACCATCACACTGCTGATCTGAAAGGCTTTACTAAAGAAGCACTAGCACAGTTGCTATAAATACAACAACGATAAAGATGCGCTATTCGAATGGATAGCGCATTTTTTATGGCAATAGTTTTATCTTTGAAATTATGAAGAAAATTAAATCTCTTTTATTGTTCGTGTGCGTTGCAGCAGGTCTGGCAGCATGTAAAAAAAATAGTAGCAATGATAACTTCGATGTCGCTGCGCAATTTGATACAGACACAACTGCGATCAGGGCGTATATTGTTAAAAACAACATCACTGCAACTAAACATGAATCCGGCATATTTTACCAGATCATCAATCCTGGTTCCGGATCTGTAGAATACAAGCCAAGTACAACCGTAACAGCGGACTATTCTGGCCGGGTATTAGGAAACACCGCCACATTTGACACCACGGAAGGTAAAGCACCGGTTGCTTTTCCACTAGGCGGTGTAATTACAGGCTGGCAAATCGGCGTGCCTTTAATTCAAAAGGGTGGTACGATCAGATTGATTATTCCTTCTTACTATGGGTATGGGAACAGAGCAACAGGTTCCATTCCAGCTAACTCCATTCTGGATTTCAATATTACTTTAGTTGACGTTAAATAAGTAGTTTAGATAAATCCGCAACTTATCTGGATGTAAATAGCTCCGGATAAGTTGCTTTTAAAACCTTCACAGCAGTTTCGATGAGCTGCAGGTTTTGCAACTGATGCCCATGCTGCACTTCCACATTGATGTATGGAATGTTCTTCTGCATGGCGTAAAGCGATAAAGAGCCGTCATCTGCGGCATCCNNACATTTACATCCTGTTTCTTCAAAGCACTGAATAACTTCGGATCTGTGACCAGGATGAGATCATCCGGATCCATATTGAAGTTGATGTGCAAGGAGTCGGCAACCAATTCAAGCTCATGCCCTTTCTGGTAGGAGTTAATACCAAAGGCGCCGTCCGTATTATTATGAAGTGTAAATATATACTTTGGTGACGCTGGATTGTAGAAGTTTAAGATCATCTCCGCAGCTGTATTTAAACTGGCACTCACCTCCTCGTCAAAAGCCCCATAAAACTCCAGGCCTTCCATAACCCCATAGCTTGAATAGATCTTGTTCGGATCAATCTGAAACTTGCGACCCTGATAGTTGATGTTGTAGTTTCTCAGGTCGCCATACTGCGAGTCAAATACACTTCCTCCACTAAACCTGATGTATTCAAAAGCAGCTTTTACGCCTGTATCTTCATTATCGTGGATCACCAGGAAATTCACGTTTGGTTTACCATAACTGTATTTAACCACCTTCAAAGGCAGCGAGTGCATATCAATAAAAAGCGTGTCCATCTTCATGCCTTCGAATACAGGTGGATGTTGTGCCTGAACAAGCCCCGCCAAAAAGGTCAGGCAAACTGCTATGAGGATCGTAAGTGTGTTCGGTATTCGTCTAACTATCATTCATTTGGTGGTAAGAGTCGTAAGCGGTAGCAGTTCATTGCCGTTTCGCCAAGTTGTGCCACAAGTTTATAATTTGCAATGGCGCCTACGGCCGCGCCGATAACGGGCACGAGTTGAGCCATCTTGGCAAGATCTATATAGTCGCGATATTCCTGCTGAAAGCGGCGCCAATCGAAATCTTCCGCATGTTCCGGCAGTGTTTTGGCGAATTCGTCCCAGGTAGTAATCAGGTGATACACTTCATTCCGGCGCTGTTGACTGGAAAAAGCAAGCTGGAAAATGTAAAGGATATATAAGCGTTCGCGATAATCTTTCACGTCGAATCCATATAGCGCTGCAATATCAAACAGCAGCTTCATTTTTAACCCAATGAGCACAGGGAAATCTGCCAGTCCCATGAGGAGCCCCCCCGCACCGGTGACAGCCCCTTCAAGCGAGGCTGTTTTCTGATAAAAAGATATTTNNTTTGATTTTTGATGTAGGCCTCCCGATACACCAGAGAGCCATTGGTCATTTTACGACCGCTGGTGTACTCAGCACCAAAAAGCACCGCCTTGAACAATTTCTCCATGGTCGTGGTTATTGCCTTGTGCACCCGCTCCGGAATGTAGCCATTTATCTTGTCCTGAACCTTCTTTGATAGTCGGTCTGTAAAAGAAGGTGCACTGGTCATTTTACGGTGCCAGAATAGAACTTCGGTACGTACCTGATCTTCGTAGCTATTTAACTGATTATCCTGCATGTTTATGCCATTAAGCTATGTAATATTTTCATTTTCTGAGTTTACCGGACAAATAATTTTGTTACTTAGGTAACATATCCTTCAAATTTCATGCAAAGAAGAAACTTTTTAAAATCAGGCCCGCTTGCTGCCCTGACGCTGGGCACCCTCACCAGTTCATCATGCGGCATTATCGTTGCGGAAAGCGACAATTCCGATAAGCAAGTTAAGCTTCCTGCCGACTTTGTGTTAAACGAAGTAAATATTAGGACTTTACAAGATAAGATGGCGAATAAATCCTTAAGCGCCAAAGCAATTACCAAGCTTTACCTTGACCGCATAGCAGCCATCGACAAGAAGGGTCCTGGCTTAAACTCAGTTATTGAGCTTAATCCAGATGCTTTACGAATTGCGGAAGAACTGGACAAGGAACGTGCGCAGGGGAAAGTTCGCGGCATGATGCATGGTATCCCCGTGCTGATCAAAGATAATATAGATACCGCAGATAAGATGCACACCAGTGCAGGTGCGCTTGCGCTTTCAGACAATGTGGCGCGGCAAGATGCTCACATTGTTAAACTACTACGTGAAGCTGGTGCGGTGATACTCGGGAAAACAAACCTGAGTGAATGGGCGAACTTCCGCTCTTCTGACTCGACCAGTGCCTGGAGCAGTCGCGGTGGACAGACGAAGAACCCCTATATCCTGAACCGCAATCCTAGTGGTTCAAGTGCAGGATCCGGTGCTGCTGTTGCTGCGAATCTCTGCGCGATTGCAATCGGCACAGAAACAGATGGATCAATTGTATCACCAAGTTCCGTCTGTGGTGGTGTAGGCATTAAACCTACTGTGGGATTATGGAGCAGAAGCGGCATCATCCCGATTTCAAAAACGCAGGACAGTGCCGGGCCAATGGCTCGAAATGTGAGTGATGCTGCTATACTCCTTGGTGCACTAACCGGTGTCGACACCAAGGATCCTTTCACCCTGGAAAGCCGGGGCAAGTCCCACCAGGACTATACACGCTTTCTTAATGTGGAGGGCCTGAAAGGAAAGCGCCTGGGATTGGAGAAGTCGGCCCTGAAAGCGGGCAACATGGCGGCCCAGCAGCTGTTAAATGCTGCGATCGATTTGATGCGTAGCAAAGGCGCTACCATTGTAGAAATCGATCTGCTTAAGGCGTTACGTTCAATTGGAAATGCAGAATACACCGTGTTACTTTATGAGTTTAAAGCTGGCGTAAACAACTATCTCAGCAGTGCGAACAGCGTTATGAAAACCTTGGCAGATGTAATCGCTTACAATAAAAACAATGAAGATAAAGCAATGCCTTTTTTCAAGCAGGAAACACTGGAACTGGCACAGTCGAAAGGAGGACTCGATAGCAAGGAATATCTGGAGGCCTTAAAAAAGTCTAATGGAGATAGCCGCAAGATCATCGACAACCTCATGGACAAACATCAGCTGCAGGCCATTACCGGACCAACAAATGGGTTTGCAGTTTGCATTGATCTGGTAAATGGCGACTATGGAAATGGCTTTTCGTTCTCCTCTCCCGCCGCAAAAGCTGGGTATCCACACATCACCGTACCGATGGGAAGCTGGCATGATCTCCCAATGGGTATTTCGTTTTTTGGAAAGGCATATAGCGAGCCAGAACTAATTAGTATCGCCTATGCGTACGAACAAGCGAGTTTGAAACGTATGGCACCCAAATTCCTTCCAGCTCTATTTGGTCAAAACCAATGAAGGCTGCTTTTGTTAGGTTAAGAAATTGTAAAGCATGAATGATGAATTTTTGCATTACCCTGCCGCGCCAATAGCTTTGAAGATGGCTGTGTCGCTCGGCATCGGAATGCTTATTGGAATGGAACGAAAATGGTCTAACAAGGAAATGGGTATCCGCTCCTTTTCCATGGTTGCCTTATTAGGAATGCTCTCTTCCGTAATTGGATTGAACTTTGTAATTGCCTCTTTAGCCGGCGTACTGTTGCTTGTTTTACTAAATAACGGCAGGAACATCTTGGTAGACCGCACACTAGAAATCACCACATCTGTTGCGCTGATTGTTACCTACGTGCTGGGCGTACTGGTGGGACTCGGCCACATTTTCCTTCCGGTAGCAGGCTCCATCGCCATCATGATGCTGTTGGCCTGGAAAGCCGAACTGAATAAATTTGCCGGCGGCCTCAAGCCAGCTGAAGTTCGCAGTGCAGTACTGCTGGGCCTGATCGGTTTTGTAATTTATCCGATTATGCCCGATCGCTATGTAGATCCATGGCAGCTATTTAATCCCGGCGACGCCTGGGTGAGCGTTATTGCAATTTCGGGCATCGGATTTCTAAACTACTTTTTACTTCGTGTATTCAGTACTGACGGCTTGTATTTGGGTGCCATATTCGGCGGTTTGGTAAACAGCACGGCGACACTGGCGGAAACCAGTCAGCGGGTGCAGCAGGCCGGGCTGACCTCCCGGATAAGCACTTTGTGCCTGCTAACGACCATAGCAATGTTTGCACGTAATCTGATCCTGTTACTTATTTTTTCCCCGCTTTCCATTACGTCCACATTCCTTCCGATATTGGCCATGTCTGTGGTTTCCGGATTATGGATCTGGAAGGATTATACCGAGGAAAAGTCGGATCCAAATAAAGTACCTGCGCTTCAGCTTGCCTCTCCGATCTCGCTCAAAAATGTGCTTACCTTTGGGTTAATCTTTGTAATCATTGCAATTGGCGGAACACTACTTACCAAGCTGTTTGGCAATTATGGCATCATGGCTACCGGATTCTTCGGTGGCTTTGTAAGCAGTGCCAGCACGACAGCTGCCGCTGCAACGATGGCAAGCCATGAAAAGATCAGCGCAGCATTGGCCGGAAGTGTCACCATCGTCACCTCACTCACCAGTGCGTTGGTAAGTTTACCTATCGTCTGGAAGATCGTTAAGGATAAAGCCGCTGTGAAGAAGCTTACGTTTCAGCTTTGCTCCGTACTGGTCGTCGGTATCATAGTGGTAATGCTCGACCGGTATTTTGATTTCTCAGAACAGTTGATTAACTTCCATCCTGCGATGTTTGACAAACAAGGCAGCTGATTATCTGTGTTTTTTCAACAACAGTAAACCCAATGTCGATGTAAGAAGCAATCCTGCAGCAAGGTATTTTTGATGTGCTCTTGGTCGCCCAGGCAAACCCCATCCGCCAAAAACTGAAGTACCGAAAGCCANNCCTGCTTTGCTTGTTTCAAATACGTTGAGATCACGGCCTTAATTACAGTGGTGCTGAAGCCAGGAAGTATTCCATAAGCTAATCTCAGGAGGCTGGAAACACTGCCGATCATCAACTCTGATCGTGGATTATCTGCAAGTTTAACAATTGCCATTGCCAGTCTTCGTGGATCATAGACCGGCGGAGCTGGCTTTAATGCTTTTCCGGTGTAGTTGGCTGCGTGCTGAATGCCTGGCGAATCGAGAAATGCCGGATAGGCATCACATACATGGATATTGGGAAAGTCGCTAAGTTCAGCCTTAAGTGCTGAGGAGAACCCACGGATGCCAAACTTACTTGCTGAATAACCTACACCATATGGTACCGGCATGAAACCACCTATAGAAATATTGTTAATTAATGTACCAAACTGCTGTTTTTTGAAGTACGGTAAGACGGCATGTGCCCCATATATGTAGCCAAGCAAGTTGGTCCGAATGACCTGTTCAGTTACTTCAACAGGCGTTTCGGTAAAAGGTCCGACAGCCAGGACGCCAGCATTATTCACCCAGACATCTATCTTGCCCCCAAAGGTGTCCGCTTCGGCAGCCAGGTTGATCATTGCTGTTGGTTCGCTAACGTCGGTGACAACACACTTGACTGCAGCACCGAGAACACGGCACTCTTCAGCAGTTTCTTCCATTGCGGTTTGGTTTCGGGATGCGAGTACCAGACGGTGACCTCTGGCGGCGAATTCAAGCGCAATCGCTTTACCCGCACCACTGGATGCACCAGTAATGACAATTGTTTTTTGATATGGCATAATAAAAGGTTTTTTAATACAACTTGTGCAAGGCAATTATGTTTTTGCCCATTTCAAATAGCCGATAACTGATCAAAGTCACAAAAATTTAACACCATAATCATTATGTTAACCATTGATTTTCACGATCTTTAGCTAAGCAACAGAAATTAACAGATTAAATCGATGTGTTATGAAAAAGATTGTAGTGTTTACAGATTTCTCTGAGCGTGCGGCGCACGCAAGTGAATATGCTCATCAGCTTGGCCGTGAACTGCAGGCAAATATCGTCCTTTATCATGCTTATCTGACTCCGGCATCACAGCCTTACGCTGCCCAGGTTGCCTGGCCAGTTGAAAATTCCGGAGTCCTGGAGCTAACCAGTCGAAAAGAACTTGAACTTGCCGCATCAAAACTCAGTAACATGTCGGCCACGCCCCCGGGTTTGAGCTTTAATCCTAAGATAGAGACCCGCTGTGAGGAAGGTGAAATCACCGACAATTTAGAGGCTTTGCTTAGTGACAGGGACATTGTTTTATTTGTGCTCGCCAATCACCGAAAGGGATTCAGCAGCTTAATCACCGGTAATCACATGAAAAAACTTCTGGAGCAATCTAGAATTCCCGTTCTGGTTGTTCCGCAGGCTGCACAGTTTAAAGGTTTACACAAGTTTGCCTTTGCAACAGATCTGCAACACCATGACCTGGAAGTACTGCATTCACTATCAAGCATGGCGAGGCATGGAGATGCAAGTATTATGCTTGCCCACGTATCGTCGGAGAAAGAACAGGAGCAATCTAAGGAGAAACGTGATCAGGTACAGCAGTTTCTTTGTGCGGTTAGTAGTAAGATCAACTATCCACACATTTATTACCGCTATGTACAGGATGCGCAGGTATCCTCCGGGTTGAAATGGGTGTCTGAACATGTAAGCTTTGATTTGCTTGTGATGGTTCATCATCAGAAGAATTTCTTTGGCCGTCTGTTTAGCAGCAGCCACACGCATGAAGTTGCCGACAACTTGAACATCCCGCTGCTTGTATATCCTTACCCTGCTGCAAACTATCCGGTATTCTGATTATCGAATTGCGTGTGCAAATTGGGAGGGTCGCATATTGGTGAGCTGATAGAAAGTGTTACTGAAAGCTGCGATACTTTGGTAACCGGTCCGATACGCAATTTCGCTTAGGGTGAGCTCCGTCTGAAGCATCAACTCCACCGCTTTCACCATCCTTAATTGCTTTAGATACTGTAAAAAGGATATACTAAGTTCAGCCTGAAAAATCCGGGATAAGGTACGCTCACTGAGCGAAAATGCCTTGCTGATACGAGTGAGGCTGATCTCTTCTGCAACATGCTCTTCCATGTATTTCAAAATCGGCACAAGTCGTTCATTCCTGGTAACGGGCAATACGGTATGGAGGTGATTAACACTGATTTCTGGCAGGATATTAAAAAGGGCTTTTAAAAAAGGATAGTATTTATCTTCCTTGCGTACCTCCCATTCAAATCTTTCGGTAAATAGAAGCATTTCCAGAAGCAGGCTGTCTACCGGATAGATCCCCATTTGTTTATAGAATGGCGTTTCAGTATCCAATTGGAAATACACCGTCCGGATAGCAGTTGCCGAGCTTCTCACTGTAAGAAAGTGTAAGAGCCCGGGCGGGATCCAGATATAATGTCTTGCAGGTATGACCAGAATCTTTCCCTGAACATGAACATAGGCAATTCCCCCATCTACATAGGTTAGCTGCCCTTTAGTATGCTGATGAATTGGAAATCGCCGTTCTAATTTTTCATGTAAAACGAAAATGGCGTCTGGTGTATCATCGATATAGCGCAAATAGGATTCTGTATTCCTTACAACTTCAGTTTGGCTCATTTGATATAATTTTAGGCAAATTACAGAAAACGAAGCAAGGGCCATAGACTTACCTTTGTATTGTTGTTATGAAGAAGATTTTTTCAATTCCCAGGTGCTTTGCCTTCACCTGTTTTTTAACGTTTTTCTCACTAGTCGAGGCAAGAGCACAGCACAGTCAGGATCAAGCCGTTACCCTAACCATTAAGCAGGTTTGGGACAAAGCAGCGGCACAAAATAAACTCATTCAAATGCAGGATTTGGGTGTTGCCGCTAGCGCTGAGGAAATCCTGGATGCTAAGGCTGAACGTTTGCCTGAGATCAGCACAGAGGCTGAATATGGCAAGGTGAGTAACTTTCCACTGTTTGTTGACGGCTTACTGCATAAACCGGAATTATTGCCGGTTGAACACACTTTTTATAAAGTTGGTGGCGATGCCTACTTAAATCTGTACAACGGTCGCAAGACAACCACCAACATCAGCCGTCAGCAGATAAGACACGAGATTCGTTCGGAGCAAAGAAACCAGACCATCTCAGAAGTTAAGCTGCAAGCCGCCGCCTACTACCTCGATTTACAACGCAGTATTGCCTTTAAGGGCCTGATTGAACAGAACATTGAAGATCAGGAGCACCAACTCAAGGAAATCCGTCAGCTTTTGATTAACGGTGTAGTGCTGAAAAGTGACGTTCTACGAGCAGAATTACAGCTTTCAAGACAAAATCTAACACTTAACCAGATCAACAATGACATTGCTATTGCCCGCCAGAAATTGAATATATTAATGGGTGATCCAGATGAGCAGTTGATCTTACCAACAGCCCTTACGGCAGCCGAAGCATTGCCGGCGAAGAACTATGAGGAGTATCTTAGAGATGCCATGGCGAGATCATATGAAAACAAGATCTCTGAAGAACAAACCAAGCTCAGTGAATTGGAGTTAAAAGATGTGAAAGCCAATGTTAATCCAAAGCTTGGACTGTTTGCCAACTATGCCTACTCCTATCCTCAAATACAGTTTTATCCATATAGCAATTACCTTTATGGATTAGGTATGGCGGGAATTAAAGCCAGCTTTTCTGTTGATGCATTGTACCACAATAAGCACAAAGTTAAGGCAGCGAAGATAGCGCTAGAAACCCAGGAGCTGGAACATCACCATACACAGGATCAGATCAGGCAGAAGGTTAATGAAGGTTATCTACGTTATAATGAGTCCTTGAACAGGATTAAGGTTGCGAAAACCAATGTGATCCAGGCCAAAGAAAATGCCAGGATCGTAAACAATACCTACTTCAATCAGCTGTCGTTGATCACTGACCTGCTGGAATCTAACACGCAGCTTCTTCAAACACAATTCGACCTTGCTGCGGCTCGGATCGCGGCGCAGCTGCAATATTATCAATTACAAAACATTATAGGCAATCTCTAAATATGACGACAAATACCGACCATTCCCGCACAGACAAGCTAATTACCCGAGTTACAGCATGGATTGCAGGCGTTATCCTGCTGGCTTTAATGATTTGGGGGGCATTTAGTCTTTGGGATCTATACCGATATGAGGAAACCAATGATGCGCAGGTACAGGAATATATAAACCCGATTACCTCCAGAGTTGGAGGATTTATCCGTGAAATAAAGTTTGAAGAGAACCAGGACATCAACAAAGGTGATACGCTTTTAATCATCGACAACAGTGAATACGAGTTGCAGCAACAACAGGCTGAAGCGGAACTGGCGAATGCCAGAGCACAGCTGGAGGTCTTAAAAAGTCACGTGGAAAGCAGTGCAAGTAGTGCTCAGGTTAATGAATCGCAGATCATCGCGGCTAAAGCCAAATTGCAACATGAGGAGCAGGAATCTGCACGCTATAAGAAGCTGTACGATGTGGAATCAGCGACAAGGCAGCAGCTTGAGAATGTGCAGACCGCGCTTGAAGTAGCGCGTGCAAACTATCAGACTGCTTTAAAGAACTATGAAGCAGATAAATTGAAGGTGAAAGATACAAAAGTACAAACAGCAGTTGCAGACGCAGAAATTAAACGCCGCGAGGCCATGCTTAACCGCAACAAACTTGATGTTGGTTACACCATNNCATCGTTACGGCACCATACAACTGTAAAATGGGTCGGAGACCGATCCAGCCGGGGCAAATGGTCCAGGCTGGTCAAACATTGGCGTACATTGTAGATCAGGAAGCCGGCAAGTGGGTTATCGCAAATTTTAAAGAGACACAGCTACGCCATATGCAAGTAGGCGAAATGGCAGAAATTAAGACCGACGCCTATCCAGGCAAGGTATTCAAGGGTAAAATAGAGTCCCTGTCACCTGCAACGGGTTCAAGTTTTTCACTGCTGCCGCCGGATAACTCCACCGGCAACTTTGTTAAGATTGTACAACGGGTGCCTGTTAGAATTCGCCTCATAGATAAGCCATCCGAGATTGCTGTATTGCGTTCGGGAATGAATGCTGAGGTGCTGATCCGTAAAGCGAATTAATTATGGCAACTGGTTCATCAGGAGAAATAAAGGACTGGGTACCTGGCTGGCTCACCAAAGTTGTACTTTTCATGGTTATCCTTCCAAGTATGGGCCTGTTCGGACTTTCAAGTNNACAAGCTTTTTTGCCCTGGAGCGACGGTTTTTCAATTACATCGCAGTGAAGGAATACCTTCTATTGGGCGCCATAATTCAAGTTGCAGCCTCCTACATCTGCTATATCACTCAAAACCTCCACACCTTATTTATCTTTCGATTTATTCAGGGCATGGCCAACTGTTCTATAACCAGCATTTGTCTCACCCTGGTTTTTAGGCAGCTAAAAGGGGAACGCGCGAGAGAAATTGGATATTCGGTGTTCTACGGCATGTTACTTTGCGTATCACAGATCAGCATGATGGTGACCTCGCCGATATTAGAAAGTTTTGATTTTAACATCCTGTACAAAGGCATCATGTTCCTGTTTATACCCGGTACAATCTCGTTGTATTGCATCCTTAAAAATGTAAGACTGAGTGATAAATCACACTTGTACAACCTTGACTGGCCAAGTTTCGTGATCTATGCATCCTTGTTGTTACTTATTGGATACATCCTGATCTATGGACAACAATATTACTGGTTTGAAGACAAGCGAATTTTGATCGCCTCGGCGGCGACAGTTCTGTCTCTTGCCTTGCACCTTCTAAGACAACGCCATTTGAAAAGACCATACATGAGCCTGGACGTGTTTAACTACCGAAACTTCAAGGTGGGTGCAATTCTGATTTTTATACTCTATGTCTGCAGAGGTACCATAAACGTCACCAACAGCTATTTTGCCACCGTGATGGGTATGGACCCCGTCCACGTGGCGTATATGTTACTGGTGAATTCATTGGGAATTATTCTGGGCGCTTTCGTTACAGCCCGACTTGTAGTACTTAAAAAACCGATGCGCTTTATATGGATGGCTGGTTTTAGCTTTCTGTTAATCTTCCACATTTGGATGCGCATGTCCTTTACGAACCAGGCGAACGACTGGTCATACCTGCTTCCATTGTTTATACAAGNNTCATCTTGTATATGGTGTCGTCAGTTCCAGCGGAGCTTGGAGGGATGGCCTCTGCTACGGGTGTGTTCTTCAGATACTTCGGCTTTTGTTGCAGCATTGCAATCATCAACTACTATGGCTTGCTTAAACAGCGTCTTCACCTCGACCGCTTTAATCAACATATTACGGCGCTTGATCCAGTCGCAGTGCAGAAATTAGCCAGCTATAAACAGGCTTTTCTTGCAAAAGGGATGAATTCTGAACAGGCATCTAAGCTTGCTAATGCGATGCTAAGCAAATCTATGAAGGTACAGAGCCAGCTTCGGTATGCGATGGACTACTACGAATTGATTAGCTGGTGTATTCTCGTAATCATCTTGCTTATTGCGATTTACCCCTATATAAACCGCACCATTGTTAACGTAAAAGCAAACCAACCTGCTCCTGCTTCTTTTTAATTGGCTCAAACTATTTTCATAGCTAACAGTTTTATGCTTGTATCAAGCTATAAAACACCCTGCCATGAAATTACAGAAAATACTTCTTTGCAGTTCAATTTTTGCGATTGGTTTTGCCGCTTGTGGTGGCGGAAATACACCATCAAATGTTACTGCTCCAGGTGACGAAAAATCGTCGAAAGACAAGGTACTGAATACTGGCGCGGACCTGATGCAGGATAAATCGCCGTTGAAAAAATTTAATGCCTATTTGGATGGCTTCCACTTTTATAATGGCAATATTGCTGCTCAAATGGAGGCACATCACTATGTGAACCAGCTGAACGAAGATGTTTACCAGGCAATCATTTTTGATGGAAATGAGGGAAGTCCTAAAATAATGGGTATCGAGTACATTATTACGGCGAAGCTGTTTAAAACCCTTACCGAAGAAGAAAAGAAGCTTTGGCATTCTCATGTTCATGAGGTGAAATCGGGTACGCTCATCGCACCAGGCATTCCAGAGGTTGCGGAGCATGAATTGATGGAAAAGCTGGTAAATACCTACGGTAAAACCATACACANNACAGACCAGGAACGTACGCTTCCCGTTGGCTCGCCTATGATCATGATGGGCTTTACAAAAGATGGGCAGATCAATAAAGAACTACTGGATGCACGGGATAAGCGCTTCAAAGTATCAACCGCTGATAAACGCAAAAACCGGATGGACATCAAGTCACTTCCAGTTGATCCCATGGCAAATGCCTGGGAAAAAGGGGAAATTCGCCAGTTTGTAATTTCCAACAAAGCAGATAGTGCAGCGCACAAACATCAAGGGGAAACCGATGCAGCCTGAGCACCACTAGTACTCCATATATTGTTGGTATACTTCCTGCATAAATGATTTGCCTGCAATAAGTTCCGGGCTTTCACTGCTAATACTACTCCCTAAGACCTGATTACCTACGGCGTCAAACGCAACAGTATCTTTTGGAGTGATAAAACTGAAGCCATGATCCCAGTTAAAAAAGGCAAATTGCTTGCTGAGGGGGTTTAATAAATCTTTGCTCCATACGAATGGGCTGGCATCCATACCAAGTTGTGTTAGTAAGGTGCGCGCAATATCCGTTTGTCCGCCCACATGGTGGATGGTCTGCCCTTTGAACTCCTTTTTAACAGCCGGACCAAAGAATAACAGCGGAATTCGATATCGCCGCGGATCAAATATTTCCAGATCCGTACGCGGTAAAAAATGACCATGATCTGCAACTACGATAAACAGTGTATTCTGGTACCAGGCTTGTGTTTTGGCATAATCTATAAAGGCGCCCAGACAAGAATCAGCATAAAAAGCGGTACTCCGGAATTTGTCCTCGGTAGTACCACCTTTGAATTGCGGCGGCACTGGCAGCCCGAAAGGCTCATGATTGGTTAAGGTCAACATCGTTGCAAAAAATGGCTGGCGCTCTCCGGCGAGCTCCTGCCCCATTCGCTGATAAACCGGACCATCAAACGCGCCCCAGCTGGAGTTCAAATATTTCTTATCGAAACTGCTTTTTTCTATAATCTTTTTGATGTCATGACTCAGCAAATAGGACTTCATGTTTGCGAACCTTGACTCACCCCCGTAGAAGAAAGGTGTTGTATAACCATACTTTTTAAAGGTCTGACTAAGCGCAGGAAGTCTGGCCTGCTTACTGTTCTCTTTCATAATACTGCGGGAAGCCTGTGCTGGGAATGCGCTTAACACCGAAACGACACCTTTATCTGTTCGGCCGGCCGACGAATAGACCTGGTCGAAGAAAATGCCATCCGACTGGAGTTGTTCAATGGAATTAGATATCCCAGGCTCCCCACCGAGCGATTCAACAACGTTGCCGGTATGGCTTTCCATAATAATCAGTACAACATTGGGACGTGTAGTATTTAGAATGGACATACCTACTCCCTCCGGTTTGTTGTAATATTGCTGTACAGTAGCCCTGGCTACCTCACTATCATAGTATTTGAAGGGGTTTTTAGTGTTGTACTTTGCATTTTTAACATCCGTAGCCAGTCCCCATTCGGTATTTACTGCAGCATAGTTTAATGTAGGGTTCGTCGAATAGTAGGCCATACTCTCATTCATTGGTGCATCTTGCAAACCACCCCGAATAGCCAGAACAGTTAGGCCAATCAGCAATAAGCTTATCACAACTTTGCCCATCCAATGACCTTTTCTATTAAATTTCCAGCCGACAAATTTTGACGATAATAGGATCCCTGCAGTAGCCAGCACGAACAGAATAATGAAACTCAAGAATAATGGAGAAGAGCCGCTGCTCGCTATCGCCTCTGCAGGCGAATTTATTGCGAATTCAAAGGCGCGATAATTGACCTTCGTGCCCCACTCCCTATAAATATTGAAATTAACAACCGTTAGA
>DDAD01000140.1:78825-111239 GCA_002333205.1 Pedobacter sp. UBA2067 | reverse complement strand
TGTGGAATTCCACACTTCCACCCTGAAGGGGCCCCACTTGCGCTTCATTTGTATCGTAATGTTTGCACAACGTCTGACCAGCGACACCGTGAGACTTACGAAATAACAAATTTTATAAACCCCTTAAAAACAAAGAAAATGGGAATTTACAATGAAGGCATCTNNATCCTCGGCTTTTTCAGAGGAAAAGTAGGACGTGTAGTAGGCAGTGTGGTACGTGGTGTACATTACATGAAAGGACTTGGTGATGTACGGGCAGATAACCCGAGCCAGGCGCAACTGGATCAGCGATTAAAGTTTGCTTTGATGACGAGCTTTTTACGACCCTTGCAGGGTTTGATTAAAACAGGCTTTCCGGCCGGGAAAACTGGCCTGACCTCGATGAACAAGGCGATGTCGGCGAACCTGAATGAGGCGATCACCGGTACGTCGCCGGACTTCAGCATCGACTATGCCAAGTTTACGTACGCCAAGGGTAACCTGCAAAAGCCAATGGGCGTATCGATCAACGTTGCGGATAACGCCAGGCTGATTTACAACTGGGAAAACCCGGGTGCGAGTGCAAGCAGCGATCAGCTGACCTTGCTGGTGTATAACAAAAACAAGGACGTGTATGTATTGCTGCCAGGCGCTGCGGCGAGATCGGCAACCACCTATACCTTGCAGTTGCCGCTGGATTTCGCGGATGACCTGGTGCATTTATGGTTGAGCTTCGTATCGGCCGATGGCAAGGATTGCAGCGACAGCTTTTACATGGGTTCATTGAACGTAACCTAGGCAACAACAAAAAAGCGCGGCTTGCTGGCAGCCGCGCTTTTTTCTAATAAGAAGAACCATTCATTTTAATAAGAAGAACCATTCATTTACAACATTCTGATGAAAACAATAGGCATTAAAATCAAACACTACCTGGCCCGTCTGCCCGGCCCGGACTTACGGCTACTTCCCTTGGAGCTGCTGCTGCTTTTTGGCTTCCTGCTCTCCGTTTGGGTGATGGTTACCCGTTGGATGGAGATCAACATGCCGCTTTCGGGCAGCATTGACCCGAATATCTGGCTGCTGATCCTGCTTTCGATGATCTGCTTTCTGGCCTTTACCGGCCTTTGCGGATTGCTGATGCAGCGATTATGGCACAGCCTGGCCCTATCTGATTTGGTTTCACAATTTAACGCTTTAGCACCATGGCAACAGCTCGGATTCTATTACTGCTCCTTTGCACTGCTCCTGCTTTCGGCCATTGGCTGCCTGAACGCGATCTGCTAAGCAGCGGGCCGCAGAGCACCAGCGCCTTATCTCCCGCCCTTTCAGCGGATGCAGCAATACCATATTCCAGATCAACACCCAGCGCAGCGACGCTGATCGCGCTTGCGGAAAAGGAACTTGGCGTACGTGAATTGCGGGGCAAAAACGAGGGACCGCAAGTGGAGGTTTACCTGCGTTATGTGGGCCTGGGTAAGGGACATGCCTGGTGTGCGGCATTTGTGAGCTGGCTGCACGGACAAGCAGGATTTGCGCAGCCCCGCTCCGGCTGGTCGCCCGCGCTTTTTCCCGCTTCTAAACAGCTGAAAGCGGCAGCACCCGGTGCTGTGCTTGGCATTTACGTCCCTGCATTGAAGCGCATTGCCCATGTGGGCCTGGTGACCGGCCTTCGGCAGGACTGGGTACAATCCATCGAGGGAAACACCAATCCCGCGGGTTCCCGTGAAGGCGATGGGGTTTACAAAAGACTCCGGCACCGACGTTCGATCAGCAAGTATGCTTTTTTTCTTNNATGCAAAGATTTAACTTATGGCTTATGCAAAGATTTAACTTATGGCGCCCTGTGTCTTGGAGTTTTGCAGGGATCGCTTTTTTAGCTCTAGGCCTCGCGCCTGCCTGCGGCTTAGTTCAGCGCAGCACGAAAGCCAGGGAAAATACCAGCTTGCAAACCGCGCAACTACAGGAAGCAAGTGCTGCGTCTCTGCTTGAAGCGAGCAAGACCAGCGCAAGTCAGGAGCTGCATTTCGAAGATTCTTCCGGCAGCTATGAACTGGAGATCTGGCCGAAGGGGAAATTCAGCTTCCAACCTGGTCAGGGCTTTGAAACGGAAGCAGAAAAAGTCCGTATCAAGGGTCAGCAAAGTCGTCTGGCAGGCAGCGTAAAACAGCACAGCCAAGTGGCCACGCAAATGCAATCCGAGTCGACGCATGCCCGTGCGGAAAAGCAGCAAGTTGCTCGTCAACAGCGCAGTACACAGGAACGTAATCCTGCATGGGGCTGGGCTTTGATCCTCCTGGCTGTATTGCTCATTTTTGAGCGTTTTTTCACAAAAAGCCGTGCTGCTTTTGTTCCCTAAAGCCCTTTGAAAATTGCGTATTTTCGCAACAATGAGAACAAATCTGGTTGTAGCGATAGACGGCTACTCATCTTGCGGCAAAAGTACCATTGCGAAAGCATTGGCAAAGAAACTCGGTTTTATCTATGTAGACAGCGGTGCGATGTATCGTGCGGTGACCTTGTACTTCCTCCGTAATCAGGTGGACGTGCATCAGGAAGCGGCCGTGGCGGCAGCGCTGGCGCAAATTGAACTGAATTTTCATGCCCGCGACTACCAGACGCACATCACGCTGAACGGCGAGGAGGTGTCTGAGGAGATCCGCCAAATGCCGGTGGCCAATTTTGTAAGTACCGTTGCCAGTTTGAAACCGGTGCGGGTAGAGATGGTGCGCCAGCAGCAGCAGATGGCTGCCGTAAAGAACATTGTCATGGATGGTCGTGATATCGGCACTGCTGTTTTCCCGGATGCGCCGGTAAAGCTGTTTATGACGGCAGATCCGATGGTTCGTGCACAACGCCGCTTTGATGAGCTGCGCAGCAAAGGTGACCAGCAGGTGAGCCTCGAAGAGGTTTACGAAAGTCTGAAGCAACGCGATTACGCAGATACCACGCGGGTAGAGAGTCCGCTGATACAAGCTGCAGATGCCGTGGTATTGGATAACACCTACCTTTCACCCGATGAACAGCTTGAATTTGCGTTCCAGCTGATCAGAAGCAAGCAACCGGCGGAAGAAGTAACAATAACTTACCGGGATACGACATACTAGCATACAAAGTTCCGCGTCACAAAAATACCAGGATACAGAAATATCAGGACACAAAAAAAGCTGCGAATCGCAGCTTTTTCTATTTTGTTCCGGGCCTGTTTAATGCAGGCCTGGGGAATTAATTGCTTTTCTTTTTGATGATCTCAGAGAAGTTACCTTTATCAAAGATGGTACACTTACCATTTACGGTAGCATCCGTAATCTTTCTGCCGTGTTCTTTGTAGAACTTATTGGCAATACGGTAGCCATACTCTGATTTCTCCAGATCTGGCAGCACCCAGCGAATGCCTTTTGGAAAATAGTTCGGATCGAAGTGACTTTCATCCTTTTCGTAGGTTCTTACTTCCACGGTAGAGGCCATACCCTTCTCTGCGAAGGAGTGATCCATCCCGATGATCACCACTTCCTCAAAACCCATCCAATAAGCCAGTTGTAAAGAGGCGAAGGTAACGGTACCGCCAAAGTGTGCAGGTTTCGTTAGATCATCCTGGAAAAATGGATTGAAAGAATACGCTTCTTTCAGGTAATGACATTTGTCTAATTGTTTATGATAGCGGAAGTTCACAAACTTTGGGATATCCAGGTTATTGATGTCATCTGCGAATTGCTCCAGTACCATGCCCTCAACACACACCAGGAAGTTGGGTTTAAAGCCAATCTTATCGAAGTAGATGTAAAAGCGGTTTAAGCACATCGTGTACTCATCCTTTAAAACGGAAAGGTCCATATCCTTGATACTGGGTCCATTGCAGATCAGGAATAGTCGTTTGCCCTTATATTTATCTTTGTACCCAAGCAGTACATCTTTATTCTTTCTGCCCAGTTCGGAGTGATTCCACAATTTCAGGAAAGGTCGTTCATCCATTCGCCGCTTTATTGCCGGCAGGATACGTGCGGGATTGAATCTTGTTAAGTCAATCATATTACGATGTTTATTAGCTTTTAAGTTAAAATAAGATAATTTTTGCCTAGTTGTGTATCAATGTTTAGGATTTTATGAAGTCGTTTAGCTCCATTCTTTCAAACACTTCAAGTTTACCACCTTCGGTACAGTTGTACACCCGTCTTCCAAAGTGCTTGTACACCTTATCTGCAAGGTCATAATGGTATTCTGAGCCCAATAAATCGGGAAGGTCCCACTTCACGCCATCGGCAAAATATTTCGGATGGAAGTGATTCGGATCGGTCTCGCCGGCGATGGCCTGTTTATTCGACGGACCTTTCGTCTCGAAATGGTGATCACAGCCGATGATGCCTACACTGGAGAAGCCCATGTGAAAAGCCAGCTGCAAAGCGGTGTACGTCACCGTATGCCCCTGGAACAGGGAAACGCTGCAATCGCGTGCAAACTTTCTTGGAATGGAAGAGAAGTGTACAAATTGCACATTGGGTCTATCCTTGATTAAAGCGTGCTTATCTGCATTCAGAAACAAGGGAATGTCTGTAGTATTGAAAAAAGGTGCATTTTGCTCCATCACCAGGTAATTGCTGGCAACCACGGCATTTGGCCGGAATTGCGTTTCATCAAACATCAGGTTGATCTTGTTCAGACCGAAGTAAAAGACGTCTGTGCCGATAAGGCTATCAAAGTTCACCTTTCTCAGCGAAGGGCCATTACAAATGATGATGGCTTTTTTGCCTGCGTAGGCATTTTTATATTTCCGCATCCTGGCCCTTGATGACCATGACTTTGGGTTGATGTCCCAAAGCAGGCGCTCTTTTACAAGCGAAAGGGCATTGAAGTATGGATTGATGACCGGTCGCTGTACCCGGTCAAATTGTTTTTCTATTTCCATGATTATTTGTTTAAAAATGAACTGACCCAGGATTTCATAAATTCTACTTTATCTTCAAACTGCATACCTGAAATGGCGAGCAGCAATATGACTTTGGTATAGGCAACCAGGGTATTACCGTATTTGAATTCCGGCTTATTGTGGCGTTTTGCCAGCCTGTTCAGGAAGGCGATATTCTGGCGGTCATATTCCTGATAGTAGCTTCGGTCTTTCAAGGCAGCGGAGTGGTTGCTGGTATGGACACGGTATGCCGCAAGTTTATCGCGGAGCGTAACGATCCTGCCTGCGAACAATGCCAGTCTGGACAGCCGGATGTCGACTGCAATCAGCGGAAGATCATCTTCCGGCAGTGGCAGTACCTGCTCCATGAAAGCTCTTGAAAAGCATAAGCCACTGGTTTGTGTGAAGTAGAAATCCTGACGTTTGGTGAAGTAAATGGATTTCAGAATGTCAATGTCCGAGAATATTGGTCGCTTAAGCAACTTGATAAACTCATCCTTTTCGTTAATCAGGCGGAAGGGGTGCTGAACGGCGACAATGTCTGGCTGCGCCTTAAACTCCGCCATTACGCGTTCTACCTTTTCGGGGAAGAAGCAATCGTCGCTGTCGAGCAGGAAAATAACGTCTCCGGTAGATAGTTTGAAAGCTTCGTTTACGGCATGGATCTGATTCCAGCAGTGCCCCTTTTTGTAGTTCTCCCGGCTGATGATCTGGATCTTATCTGCAAACTGGTTGATAATTTCCAGTGATTTGTCCGTTGATCCATCATCGTAAAGGATGATCTCCACATTCTTGTAGGTCTGCGACAAGCAGGACCTTATGGCATTCTCCACATAGTTTTGATAGTTATAGTTGTTAATCAGGATAGAGGCTTTCATCGGAAAATTATAAGGCAGAAGGGTTTATGCTATAAATTTTGGAGGCGCTATCAGGAAATAGGGTTATTAGCATGCAAAAAGCAATCAAAAGCAGTAAGGGTACCAACACGGTTTTATATTCAAATTTGAAAAAGCTTACACCTAAACTTTTCAGGGAATGATAAGCAGCATACCAGGCATAAAAGCCAAGATAACCACAAAGCATTCCGATTGGAATAGCATATAGCTCATACTTTCCGAATAGGGAAAGCGTAACGGCTATGAATATAACGCCAGACACACCATCGGCAATATGAGAAATAATGTGATTGGTTGTACTATAGAGCTGAATATGCATGGCACCATAACGGTGGATGAAGTAAGCAACGGTTAGTAGAATCCAAAGATCCATACGAACAAAGGGAACTGCAGAACCGATGTAGTGTAGCAGTGTAGCGCCTAAAAGGCCTGTGGCTATGGCGCCGACTACAAAAACCAGGTTTGACAACATCATACCACGTTGTGCTTTTGCGATCAGTGTTTTGAGGTCTCCAACGGCACGCAACCTGGAGAACATCGGGATCTTACTGTAGAACGGTGCCATGGAAATTTCCCGGATCTGTGCCAATAGCCGCAGTGCCAGCAGGTACGAGGCCAGGCTGGCTGCACTGCCCATTTGCGCATAGATCAGGCTGGTAATGCTTGCAAGGCCGTTTGACATTAAGCCCGAGAGTCCGCTGCGCCAGGCTGGATGCCATACGCTTTGAAAAAATTCCCGGTTAAAAGGAACGGTTAGATCCAGCTTCCGGAAACTGCCATTTTCTACGCTTAACGATAAGCGGTAATCCCGGTAGAAGTTAATCAGGATCCAGAATTGATTGGCGATAACCAATGTGATCAGGGATTTGAAAAACAGCAATGCGATGATGCTGCTTACAATGGACCCGATGGAGGTTAAGGCCTCCCAGCGCCGCACCAGTGCAATCTGATTCAGTCCTTCGAGGTAGTTGGCGTAAATGGTTCCGTAGAATTTAACAGAAGAAATCACGATAATAACCGCCCATGCGATCCATGCTTCCTGTTGGTGCTCAACCATAGAAACCGGCCTCATCATGGCCCAGGTGCCGGCAGTAAGCAAGAGTATAAAGAATACAAGTGTTAACCGCTTATAGATGTAACGCATCATGGAAAAGATCCTGCCAACAAGTGACCAGTTGGCCTGGTGTGCTCCGGAAGTAGCAACCTGATTTTTCCCGATATCCGTTGCACCGCCCATGGCATAAGAGATGAAACGGATAAAGGTTGTTTTAAATCCCATATCTGCAAGGCCCTGCAAACCTATAATGGTTGCAAAGAGGTACCATAACGATACCTCTCCTGTACTGAAGTTTTTCAGCACCAGCGGCAGCACAACAAACAAACTTAATGCCCTTGTTGAGTAACTCAGCCAGGTATTAAATGTCGGGGAATTCCACAAGCGGTTAACTACCGGATGTTTATACATTAGTCGAGATCTTTCAAAACATTACTGATACCACCATCGATATTCAGGTTGGCACCATTGATAAACCCAAGTTTATCTTCTGCAAGCAGCAAGGCCAGCTGAGATACTTCCTGTGGTTTACCGATACGCTGGCTCGGGTGCAATTCATTAAGCATTTGCACTTTCGATTCGTCATTTCCAAAGCCATCGCGCAGCATTTGCGTATCAATTGCAGCAGGGCTGATGGAGTTTACACGCACCTGGCCTCTAAGATCTACCGACATGGCTTTGGTTAAGCCAATAAGTGCGCTCTTGGAGCTTGCATAAGCCACAAACTGACGTTTGGTAAGCTGGTGGTGGATACTCGCGATATTGATGATGGAACCCATGGATTTGGTTAGCCTGGACAAAAAGAACTGGCTCAACAATAAAGGTCCGGTCAGGTTTACATTCAGGGTCTGATTCCAGTCTGCAAGTTTGATGTCGGAAACACTGCTCAGGATCTGTACCGCAGCATTGTTGATCAACAAGAACAGTTCCGGGATCTCACGATCGAAGATCGCTTCCATTTCCTGCTTGTAAGCATCGTCCTGGCAATAACGGTGCAGGTCGAATTTAAAAAACTTGGCACAGCATGGTGCATCTGCATCACGGATATCAAGGCCAATTACATTGTAGTCGTTTTCTTGAAAGGTTTGGGCGAGTTGTTTTCCGATGCCACCCAATACACCTGTTATTACTACGGTTTTCTTGTTACTCATACTTCTTTAAGACCTAAAAATCCAAACAAAATGTCGATTGCCCGGTGACTTGCTCTGATTACAGCTTCTTTGGTATTGGAACCGTTGTGTGTTCCGAAAATACATTGCTCGAACTGGCGCAGTTCACTATTTTGCGGCAGTGGCTCTACTTCAAACACATCCAGTCCGGCGGCACTCACTTTGCCTGATTTCAGGGCGGCAATAAGTGCAGGCTCATCAATTAAGCCACCTCTGGAAACGTTGATGACCTTTACGCCATCTTTCATCAGCTCAATGCTTTTTTCATTGATCAGGTGGTGGCTTGAAGGGGTTAATGCGCAGGTGATGATGACGAAATCTGCCTCTCCTAATCCTTCAGGGAATTCCAGGATCTGGTCTACGCCTGCATTTTCCGCGTTCAGCGAGGTAAAAGGATCGTATGCATTGATTTTCACATCGAAGCCTTTCAGTCGGCGTGCGGTTGCAAGACCGATATCACCAAGGCCGATTAGCGCAACGGTTTTTTCTGTGGTAGACATGCCCGGAGGTTTGATCCAGTTGCCTTGACGCACTTCGCGGTCTACGCGGTAGCTGTCGCGTGCCAATCCGGTAAAATAAGCCATGGCCATATCTGCCACCTCATTACCGAACATTCTGGGTGTATTCTGGATGGGGATACCCAGCTTTTCACAAGCAGCGAAATCCACATTATCCACCCCTACGCCCCATTTTACTGCAGCTCTGAGTTTGCCGTTTTTGCCGGCAGTGAAAACGCGTTCTGTAGCCGGATCATCACCGATGATCCAGGCATCTACGCCGGGCAGGATTTCGATAAGTTCTTCTTCAGTAAGTACCTGAACAACATTTGGGGTAATCAATTCAATTCCTTTTTCTTCAAAAAGATACCGAAGCTCATCGATGGCTTTCAGCATCGGGGGACAGGTCACTAAGACTTTCATATGTTGTTCAGATTTTTATAAAGTAGTTCGGCCATAACAAAGTTGAGTTCCACATCGATATCCTGTGCTTCTGCCTCAGGGATTTCGTATAGGAAAGGTCTGTTGCCGATACGGTTGTGTTTGGTTTCCAGGATCGATTTGGTGAACAGGTAAAAGCAGGAGTTTTCCTCGAAAATTGGGGGAAGGTCCTGTGTTCTTAAAAGGATGTTGGCATTGTGGTTAATTGGACGCGCCAGGCTATCCCAGAAGCGTACATGTTTTCTGGTTACGGAAAACAGGGAATCGTACATTGGATAGCTCTTGAAGAACGTGTCGATACCGGCGCTTAAAGTAGCTGCCGTAAGGATCGGGTTGGTACTGTGGGTCTGCAGGTAAAATTCCGAAGGCACCTGGTTAATGGTGTTCAGCAGTACATCGTTCATGGGAATGGCACCATCTTTCAGGTGTTCAGGTCTTTCCAGTACCAGTACAGTTGGAAAGTGCTGGGCACATTGCTCCATCACGATTTCACTGTCGGTATCAATAACAACCTGATCGATCTGCTTGCAATCCAGCAAGGTTTGCACAACGTAGTGGAAGAGTGGTTTTCCAGCAAAATCCCTGTAGTTTTTTCCGGGTACGCGCTCGCTGGAATGGCGCATTGGTACAATGGCGGTTAGCTTGTTTATGGACATATATGGTTTAGTATTCTAATTCTGCGTAGTTGATTTTCTTCCCAAAGCCGTACTCCGGTTCTTCGTGTTTTTTACGGAAGAGCATTTTACGGAAGGCATTCGGGTAGTACATGCGCATGCGCAGCGTCTCATCCGGTTTGCTGTCGCGGTTATAGCCCAGGTAGGTGCCCCAGAACTGCAGGGTACGGAACATGATGATGGAAGGAAATTCGTTGAGGAACTTACCCTCATGGATGGCGTGAACTGCATCCGACCAGATGTTGGAATTGGTAAGGCGGATGAAGCTCCAGAAAGAAAACTTCTCATCCGGGTAGATATTTTTTAGCGCAATAGCCTCTCTGCGATAACGGTTTTTAATTCTGGAAGGGGTTTCTTCGTGTACGTGTACGATTGGCGCGAACGCTTCATAAGCGATCACATAACCTTTAGCCTGAATTTTTGTTGCCCAGTCCAGATCTTCCAGGCCGGTTAGCGCTTCATCATATTGCTGATCTGCCCATAATTCGCGGCGCACCACGGCGTTCGCGTTGTTGCAGAAAGGAATGCGTTGTTCGTAATTGGAAACCGCAGGGAACCATTTCCGGAAAAGCTGGTGCTCGGAATACTTGGTAATCTCGTTACCAACCTGACGGCCATAAACCAATGCCACCTTTTCATTTGAAAATGGTGCAATCATTTTCTCCAGCCAGTCTGTATATAATGGATAAACGTGTGCACTGGCAAAAAGCAGGTAGTCGCCATTGGCAACCGCACAGCCCATGTTGAGGGCTCTTCCGAAGGAAAAGTCTTCCGGGCGAATATTAACGATCTTTACGCCATAAGAACGGGCAATTTCAACAGTTCGGTCCGTAGAACCGGAGTCGACCAATATGACTTCCGTCGTATCGTAAATACTTTGTTGTGAAATGCCTTTTAGCAACCTTCCGATATGTTTTTCTTCATTGAAGGACCGGACGATAATACTACATTTTAAAGAAGACATATAAAAATTCTGTTAAAGGTGTAATAATCCGTTATTGCGAGCGCCAACGTTGCCAAACATCTGCAATAGTTAAACCAAAACCCAATACCGCGAAAGAATGCCTAATGATTTAGGAAATTTTGGGTAAAAAGTGAGAAAGCCGCAAAAAGCGGGAAGTAATTATACCATCTGTACTCCGTATTTGGGACGGAAAACCGAATAAATCGGGAGGTAAACTGTATTTATAAACACGAAAGCCTGCAATTGGTTTTGCAGGCTTGCTTATTCAGGTTGATTTGGGAGTATAATCAAAAAAAAGCTGCCCTGGATCAGGGCAGCTTTTTATGTTTAAAGACTTTTGTATTATTTTAGAATAACTTATTATTTCTTCCCAGACCAGCTTCAATGAAACCTCGGTAGGCCCATTTTGCTTTGTACTCTGTATTGAAAAGCAGCGGGTGATCACGGTCGAAGTTTTTAAAACCCTTATTGAAGTAAGAATCTTTATCTCCAACACCCCAGGTGGTAATACCCCATTGTTGTCTCTTCGGAACATTATCAAGGTAAGCAGACACAATCTCTTTATATTTCTGGCCTTGTTGCCTTGCCAGAAGGTCTGTAAGCGGGAACGTTTTTGGCATATTGTGTCTCAAAGCTACATCGAACTCTGAAAGGTAAACCAAGAGGCCTTTATCTGCAACCATTTTAAAGCTTTGCTGTACCGATGGCATGGTGATTCTTAGCACCGTGTGCATTTGGAATGCAATTCCGTCAACTTTTACACCTCTTTCACGCAGCTCGTCAGTCATTGCCAGGTATCTCTTCAATTTTTTACCTGCAAACTCTAAGCTAAAGTCGTTGATGAATAGTTTAACGCTAGGATCTGCTTCACGGGCATATTTGAAAGCTTTAAGGATATAGTCGGGACCTAGTTTTCTTAAAAAGATGTTATCTACATATCTTCCACCTGGAGTTAAGCTTTCATTGATTACATCCCAGGACTGGATTTTACCTCTGAAGTGTCTAAGTACAGTGGTGATATGGTCTTTCATAAGCTTGTCGAACACTTCAGGACCGCCTTTTTTGTTACGAACCCATTCTGGATAGGTACCGTCATTAGCCCAAAGTAATGTATGCCCGTGTATTTTCATGTTGTTCTTTTGAGCGAACTCAACAATACCATCTGCTTTTTCCCAGTCGTATTTACCTTCTTCTGGTTGCAGGTATTTCCATTTGAAGTTACTTTCAGAACTTAATCTGGAGAATTCTCTCTTAAGGGTGTTTGCATAAAGTGGTTGGTTCAGACGTTCGTAAACAACTGCTGCACCAATTGGGAAATCAAAGACATCTTTCAAAGTATAACCTTTAAGATGGTAGCTACCTTTTTCCGCAGTTTCATCAAGGTCTCTGGCAGCTAAGACAGTTTCTGACGATTGGTCGTCTACTGGTTGGAGGTCCTCTTCCATTGAAGATTTACAGGCCAGCAAGTTCGTGATCAGAAGTGTAAAGAAGAGTAAGGTTAACTTTAGATGAGCTTTTTGGAATGTAGTTTTATACCGCATTGTTTATTAAGTTTTTTTTAGTTCGGTATGGTATAAGGCAATAACATGCCAACTCTAAAAAAACTTAAATTTATTTTCGGCTCTTTATCCAAAAAGGCCACAATTGGCAGGGTAATTGCATTTCGGGGCGTTTTTCTGGCATGGAGGCAATTTTGAACTTTTTTCTGGACACTCTTTTTCGTGTAGACATACTCCACACCTTGTGTATGCGATAACCAATAGTTTAAATTGTAGCATTTCTATTACAAAAATAAGGTTGACGTAAAATGGCGAGCCCCCCAACAGTGGCCTAAAGGCTTTGAAACCGGCTTTAGGCCATCTGTGTAGCCTAAGGGGAACGAAGGTTATTTTAGTATACAGGACATTGCGCTCAGCTAGTAGCGTGCCGGGGATTGTCTGCTTATTGGCCCTTGTTACTTTTCCAGGCTTCAATGACGGCCTTAAAAGCGGGTTTAGGCCTGTATTGGCGATCGAACATCATTGGATGATCATGATTGGGCCCTTTACTGTTTCTGAAGGAGTCGGCATCACCAAGATTCCAGGTTGTAATGCCAAACTGCTGGCTTTTGGGGATGCTGCTATAAGCCTTAAAAAGGGCCTTGTATTTATCTGCCTGTTGCCTGGCAAGTTGGTCATCCATTCTAAAAACCTTTGGCATTTGATGTTTTACTGAAATCTCCACTTCGGAAAGATGAACCAGCAGGCCTGTACTGGCAGCCATTTCGATGGAGCGCCGGATCTTTGTATCTTCCAACCGTAGCGGAATATGCATCTGCATGCCAAGTCCGTGGATTGGCACGCCTCTTTTCTTAAAGTCTTTAGCCATATTGATAATGGCGTAAATACGTTTGCCAAGGTATTCATGCCCATAGTCATTGTAAAACAGCAAGGCGTCCGGATCTGCTTCGTGTGCATATCGGAAAGCAAGTTCGATATATTCAGGTCCAATTTTTTCCAGCCAGATGGATTCCTTTAGCTTACCGCCATCATTATACGCCTCATTTACCACATCCCAGGACCTCACCTTTCCTTTAAAATGCTTTACGATGGTCTGGATGTGGTTCTTCAGCAGGTTTTTCCAGGCGGTTTTATCACCTTTAAACTCCTTTACCCAGGGTGGATTTACCTTAGACCAGATCAGGGTATGTCCATGAACCCGCATGTTGTTCTCCTGAGCAAAAGCGACAATCTCATCGGCACTTTTGAAGGTGAAGGTATGTTCTGAAGGGTGCAGTGCCTTGAACTTCATGACATTCTCCGCCGTGATACTGTTAAACTGCTCTTTTACCAAATTCCGGTAGACCGGATTATTCCGGAAGTGTCGGATACCCACTGCTACCCCGATTGGAAATGGTAAAATGGCTTTTAATGTAGGTTGGTCTTGAGCATCTGAGGCTCCGTATGGATTATTTTGTGCAATGCTGGAGCTTAAATTAAAAAGGAATATTACGGCTAGAAAAAGATACTTCATAGATAAAACAGGGTGTATGTGCTAACATTGGCTGATGGTCGTTTCAGCTGCCATCAACTAATAAACGTAAATCTAAGGAGTAAATTCCACAAATGCATTTCGGACTATGTCATCTAAGCTGGATAGAAGGCCATTACAGCATTTTTACACAGGAATAATGTGCATTTTCGATATGATTGTGTGTAGCATATTCCAAGTGAAAATACCTTGTTTTGTGTAGTAAACAAGCTTATCAAGCTAGATACATCAGCCCTCATTTCATACCGCTGGCTACTTAGGCCAGCTATTCGTGCCCCCGCCTCAGGTAAGCTCAACAGCAATATAATTTTAAAAAACAAAGAAATTCATTACATGACTGAAGTTAAAATCAAAAAGGACCTGACGATTGAATCGCTCAGGGGGGTAGCCATTGCGTTAATGGTAATGGGCCACGTGATCGGTGCCCACAGCGACATGGGGCTGAAAGTTGATGACGGCTCAACGCTGCGATTCATTTATTATTTGCAGGATTACATCACCATGCCACTTTTCACGTTGATGTCGGGCTACGTTTACGCGTTTAAGCCAATTTCCCAGGCTTCTTCGTTAAATAAGTTTGTAAACAGTAAGGTTACGCGTTTATTGATTCCACTGGTTGTGGTTTCAACCTTATTCTTTCTGATGCAGAACAGTGTACCGGGCACGAATGCTAAAACGGGTTTAGGCGACATGTGGAAGATCTATGTGTTCCCCTTTGCACACTTCTGGTTCATACAGGGCATATTCACCGTTTTCTTGATCATCGCAGGTCTGGAGCTGGCAAAAGTACTAACGACGCTAAAGTCGACAGTGTTGGTTCTCCTGATTTGTGTGGTCATTTACATGGGCGGGGTTGTTAGAACTGATGTCTTTGGTTTTGGGCATGTGCCATTTTTACTAACCTTCTTTTTACTGGGTTTAACTGCAAAGCGGTTTTATCAGCAGATTTTCACAAAACCATTCCTGATCATCACCGGGATATTATTTATTGCAGCTATGGGCTATCAGATATCGATTTTCAACACGGGATTCGATACCCTGCATGAGCGTTTACTAAACATTATGGTTGGATCTACCGCATGCTTGCTCCTGATCAAGTCTGGACTACATAACAATGCCCTGGTTTGGCTAGGCAACTATTCTTATACCATTTACCTGTTTCATGTTTTCGCAACTGCGGCATCGAGGATTATCTTAAACAAGCTCCACGTTCAGAATGACTACATTCAATTGATAGTTGGATTGGTACTGGGATTGGCTTTCCCGATTATCTTAAAAATGATCATTCCAAAGAACAACTGGCTTTCAGTTGCTTTGTTTGGAGACAATATTCCTAAAAAGCCACGTTTGATTAACGAGCCTGCGATATAGCAGTGCTGCTGTGCGCGAGCTAATAAAAACCATATTAAAACAGAAAAGGCAGCCATGGGCTGCCTTTTCTGTTTTAATATGGTTGATCTAGCCTTGTTGATCTAAATCCATTTCAGCGAGTCTTTCTGCAGCCTTCCCATCTTTATAGGTATAGATCAAATCGCTTAATCGCGTGCGATGAGCAGAAAAATTATCCTCACCTGCAAGCAAGGTATCAAATGCGGAAACTAAACCCTTTTGCGATTCGATAACCGGACCCGGCAGATTTTCCAGGTATGGGTATTTAAATCCATTGTCCTGATCAAAGGTGGAAAGATCGTAAGGCACAAAGAATATTGGGCGGTCGAGTAGTAGAAAATCGTGGTAAATAGAGGAATAATCGCTGATCAGCGCATCTACAAATGGCAGCAGATAGTTCGCTTCTACGAATTCCTTTATGGTTGCCAGGCGGATATTCGGCGACAGTGCGCAGAGTTGCCTGGTTACTTTGGCACAAGCCTCATTGTTTGTAAGATCCTGAAGATGCGGACGCAGCAACAACAAGATATCATTGTCTGTGATGTACTTCGCAAAGGCTTCGGCATTCAGATCAGCAAAGGGGAACATCAACGTTTTTGGTGCTGTTCTTCTCCAGGTTGGTGCATATAGGATAACCTTCTTGTACTTCCGGCCTCCGGTAAATAGATTCCATGCGGAGATGGCCTCTGCTGGGGGATTAAACATCCAGTCGTTTCTGGGAAAGCCGGTAAGCTTGTAAGTTTCCGGTTTTAGGCCATTGCTTTTTGCCTGTACCTGCGCCATGAATGGTGAAGTGCTTACCGCGAAGAGTGTTTGTGCTGCCGCTTTCAGGCTATCGCTTTTAAATCCGGTATCCACACCTGCATTGACCGCAAGCCTGGTGTTTTTCACAGACTGTCCATGGCTGAGGAAAATCATTTTCAGGTTGGATGGTACCGCACGGTAATCGATGGCCACATCGCGCAGGCGGTTGGTGTAAAAGGCGTACTTTGCTTTATGCAGCGTATAGATCCCCTGAAGGCTGTCAATCCGCATAACTGGCAAGCCCTTGCTTTTAAGCAGCTGTTCCACCTCCGGACTTACCGTCATCCAATAGAAGGTCCTGTCTTTTCTATTTTCCGTATACCACTCGTACAACGCACGGCTATTATCCATGTAGTAATTGCCATCTCTGGCACCGAACAAGATGATTTCAGAACCCTTATTGTTTACAAACAGGCCGCATACTTTGGATAATACCAGGAAGTAAGACTTATAGAGTTTATGTAAATATGTTTTCATAAGCGTTAATATCTGGTGTTCTTCTTACTAATGACTGCCGACCTTAGTCGTTTGCATGCAGTCGTTCAAGTGTTGTTCTAATCAAGGTACTGGAGGTTGTTTCTGTATAATTAAAGTAAACAACTTCGACGTCTTTTTGGCCGAACTTTTCTTTCAAATCATTCCATTTCGGACTTCCGGCCCAGTCACTGCCCTTGAAGATCTTATCAAAGCCATATAACTCAAGGTCAGCAAGTTCATCAATTCTGTTTTGCGGTACGACGCGATCTACAACTCTCAAAGCGCTGATGATGTCACAACGTTCCTGGAAAGGAATGATGGGCATTTTGTTCTTGAGTTGCATGCAAAGTTCGTCAGTTGTTATTCCAACGATCAGTTCGTCGCACTGACTTTTCGCATTTCGCAGAATGTTCAGGTGACCGATGTGGAACAGATCGAATACTCCAGTTGTATAACCAATAATTTTACCCATAGCTTTAGACATTAATATTATCAAACATTATTTTAGAATATTTTTCACCGATTACTGTTGCGAAGAAGTCTTTCGACCTTTCGATCAGGGGTTCGGTGGGTACATTCTGCTCCAGTGCATCGAACATGGCATTTGCAAGTTCATCCACATCTCCAACTGGCACTAGTTTACCATAGGTACCATGATCGAGAATGTGTGCCGGACCGCCGATACAATTTGTAGAAACGACTTTTTTACCGAGAGAAAGCGCTTCCACCAATACGTTTCCGAAGCCTTCAAATACAGAAGAAAGCACGAAAACATCGGCGTGTTTGAGGTAGGGATAGGGATTTTCGATTGCGCCGGCAAGTTTTACCGTGCCGTTAAGGTTGAGGCTCGCAATCAGTGCCTCGAGGTTTGAACGTTCTTTACCTTCACCAATGATTAACAAACGAGATTCACGTTTTGCTTTCACCTTTGCAAAAGCGCGGATCATGGTCGCATGGTCTTTCATTACATCGAGCCTGCCGATGGTGATGAACAATGGGTTTGCGGAGGCATTTAACCACTGATCATTGATGCGCACAGCAGCCTTGTCAAAGAAAGTCTTGCTGATTACGGGATTATCAACCGCATGAATCTTTGCGGGTGCCATCCAGTTTTTCGAGCGCAAAGCTTCCAAAACATCTTTGGAGTTGGCAATGACGCCGTCGGCCGACTGATAAGCAGCACGGACAAGTTTAATCATGATGGCGTTACGATCCAGTGTTTTGGTGATCGGATTGATTTCGCGGATGAAGAAGGCGCCCGGTTTACCGGCCATTTTCCAGGCAAGTGAACTGATTGCGGTCGCATCATGACGTACAGCGAGTATAGCGTCGGGTTGTATTTTTTTAAATAAGCGATAGAGCTCCAGCATTTTGATGAAAGGCTTGATGTACCGGTGGGCAGCCGATCGCTTTAAGGTGATCACAGATGTTCCGGCAGGCACATCACCAAACTCCAGTTCTTTGTCTGCACTGTCCGTAAGGATCAGGCATACAGCAGTTCCTTGTCCGCGGAAATATTCCGTAAGGTTAAGCGCAACTTTGGCTGCGCCGCCAAGACGGAGTGATGGAATGCATATGATTAACTTCTTATTCATTAATAATTGAGCTGTATATCGTTTTAAGCTTTGCTACTTCTGTTTCCAGGTTAAACTCCTGTTCTATTTTTTTCCTGCCCAGTTCACTGAGCCGGGCAATTTCTGCTTTCGGGGAATTGATCAGCTGCTCAATCTTTACAGCGATGTCAGCTGCATTCCCTTCTTCTGCAAGCAACCAATGGCTCTCCTCTGGGATAACTTCAGGTATACCAGAATGTCTGGTCGACACACAAGGTAGACCCATTGCCATTGCTTCCATCAGCACCACAGGAATGCCTTCCTTGTCGCCATCAACTCCAGTCTTGCTACAGAGAATGAAAGCATCTGAAGCGGCGATATGCTTTTTGGTATCCTCATGAGACAGCGCCCCCAAAAAGCTGATCTGCTGTTCTCCGTTTGGAAGCAATCTCCTGAGCTCCTGCTCCTGACTTCCTGTACCGATGATCTTCAATGATAATTCAGGGTATTTCTGGCTCAGCAACTGAAAAGCCAGAATACAATCACGGAAGCCCTTTTTGTCCTGCAAGCGTCCTACGGAAATAAAGTTTAAGATCCGGGGGCTGCTTTTCAACTTAAAAGGATAGTCGCTCAATCTCTTTCCAACGTGGATAAGCTTCAGTTTGGCGGCCGGACAACCCAAACTGATCAACTGGTTATACATGATTTCAGATACCACCGTCACCATTCCAGCTCCGGCAAAAAGTGCTGTTAGCTTTTCCCTCCAGCCGTGTTCATTAGGCAGTCTGAACGCATCGTAGCCATGAAAGGACACGATGAGCGGGATACCTAGCTTTTTCACCACAGGAAGAATTGCTACCCCCTGCGCACCAAAATGGGCATGAATCAAGTCTGGTTTTTCTCTGATCAGCACTTTACGTAAGGCATCGCGCCTGCAGTTCAGCAAGTCTTCAACCGGTATATATTTACCAACCTTGAACCAGGTCAGGCATTTTTTCATTAAGGTGATTACCCTGTTCAGCAACGATACTTCCAACTTAATGACCTTTGAAAAAGGTCTTTCGGCATGGACGATCGTTCTATTAGCAACCACTTTATTATCAATCCCGGAATGTTCCAGTTCGACAATGACATCGTATATGAACGTTTCGGAAAGCTTCGAGAAAGTACCGCAATAGTGAATAATCTTCATTATAAATTGATAATTACAATGCCTGATTATATCTGTTGCAGCGAAACCATACGTTTAAAACGTTCTGACTTTTCCGTTAATTCATTGAAAGTACCACTATAGCTTACTTTACCTGCCTCAAGCATGTAGATCTGATCTGCTTTTTTAATGGTAGATAAACGGTGCGCAATAATGATGATGGTGTAATTGCCTTGCAGCTTTTCTATATTCTTCTGAATGAACAACTCTGTCTCGGAGTCCAGTGCTGAGGTAGCCTCATCAAGAATAAGAATTTCAGCTTTTTTATAAAGCTCCCGGGCGATGGAGATCCTTTGTTTTTGTCCTCCGGAAATCAGCATTCCCTTATCGCCGAGGCTGGTCTGCTCCTGCTCGGCAAGTCCTTTTACGAAATCCGTAAGCGAAGCAAGCTCAATAACTTCCCAGAATCTTTTGATGTTCTCTTCGGTTTGTTCTGCCCAGAAGGTTACGTTATTATAGATATTGTCCTTGAAAATCACGGGTTCCTGAGAGATATAGCCTATGGTTCCACGGAAGCTGTCTGTATTGTAATGAGACACTTTCATGCCATCGATGATAATGTTCCCACTTGCGGGCGGCAGAATACCGGTGATGATGTTCGCCAGTGTCGTCTTTCCAGATCCACTTTCCCCAACCAATGCAATGGTGTTGTTTTTAGGGATTCGCATGTTGATGTTATTGATGACCTTATGGCTGCCATACTTGAACACGAGGTCTCTGATTTCGATATCGTGCTTGAAGCCAGGAAACATGTTGTTGGTCATGATCTCCTTGTTGGCTTTCATCTCTTCAGATATTTTGGATACCGCTTCGATGGCACCAACATTCTGCACGAAGTTCTGCCAGGAATTCTGAAAGTTCATCAGGAAGGAAAGTGCGCGGTAGAACAGGAGTAAACTCAGGATCACCGAACCGAGGTTGCCCTCCATAAACCGGATTTGAATGATGATCACTATAACCACGATAACCAGCACCAATGGCTCGCGGATACTGGCGGTGATGGCCTGGTAGTACCCGATTTTACGGTTTAGGGTTTCGGTTTCATCGATAACGCCTCTGATCTTTTTTGAAAAGCCGGCAAACTGGTTTGTCGCTTTAAGATATTTGAAAAAGTGAACTGCTTCAATCAAGTAAGCATTGAACAGGTTTCCCCGGTTCGATATCTTGAAGGAAGCCGATTTAACCGTTTTTACAAAGCGGCTGAACAATAAGTTGGTGAGCAATGATCCGATGGCAACAAGAAAAGCAAACTGCCAGTTGGCTAAAAACGCCATCACCACATAGGTAAGCAACATGCCCACGGCACTTACGGCAGTTAAGTAATGCGAAAGTGCCGTCTGCACTTTTTGCACTTCCGTAGTTACTGTATTCTGGATTTTGCCGGCATTCTGCTTTAAAAATCCAGTATAGCTAAGGTTCTGAAGATCGTCTGTTAAGCCGTAGCGTATGGATTTGATAAAGGTTTGTTTGAGGCCAACCTGTGAATATAACTGCCCAAACTTAAGAAAGCCCTTCAGCACAAATAGGGTAACCAGCATGATTAACACACTGTATATGTTAAGTGGAAGGCCCAACTTGGCGAAAACCTCGGTCAGGAAGCGCAGCATACCCATGGATTCTCCGGTACTTGCGGTACTGCCTGCATCCATTGATTGCAGCAGCGGTATGAACATCGCCAGACCAATACCGTCCAGGAAACTCACACAAACGCTGAGGAACATGTCAAGAAGAAACTTGGTTCCGAGTACTTTGTAAAAAAACCTGAAATAGCCTAAAAAGTTGTGTTTTATGTTTGCCTTCATTTACGTTTATTCGTTTTATTATAGAATTTCCTCTTCAATCAACTCGTCTTCCGTTTCCTCCTCAGGAAATTCAGTATTGGTGGCCATTAAAAAGACCGTACTCACCGCATAGAACAGATTGTTGAAAGATGAAACTGACAATCCGTTTATAATTACAATCGTCACAAAAACAACCGCCGCCCCCTTGCGCACTCCACTGACTACTAACAGCTTATAGGCCGCAAAGATAATAAAAACCAAGCCCAGTATACCGTGATCGAAAATAGCACGCAGTAAAAAGGAGTGAAAAACAACAGAATAGCATGTTCCATTTCCTGAGCGGCTAAACAAAGTATCATACCAGTGATAAAAGAATCTGCATGCAGGTGCGGAAAGATTCGTAATTCTGGGTGCGCCAAAGAGCCATTGGAATAAATTCCAGTCTTTTACCTGCGTCCACCAGACCATCATAAACTTAAAACGGTCAATATCTTCAATACTGGAATCGCGCTGACTGAAGATAAATACGATCACACCTCCGAGCAGAAGTATAGCACCAGGAATGATAAATACACGCATTCTTTCATAGGAGTTGTAGAACACGAAGAGCACCAGCACGCAATACATTAGCAAAGAGGATCTGGACAATGACAGAATGGTGATCAGTCCTACAAAGCCAAGTACCATAAGGGCCTTTTCTTTGGTCACGGTATAACGGATGAGATAAAGCGCATAGATGAGCATCAACTCAAAGTTGTTTTCCATGTAAAGAATCGGGCGGTCTTCACCTTTAACCACAATCATGGCGACATATTTAATGAAAAATAAGCCTAGTAAGATAAAGAGGAGCCTATTGGTGTTTTCGAAAGTCATCAGCTTCTTCCCTGCGAGTAAGCTTAGAAAGAAGAGGTAAACAAAGGACTTATAGATGAGTAGAAAATCCTGGAGATTGGCCCCCCTGTAGTCCACAGCATAGATATAGCTCAGACCGAGGTAAATTAGACAACCCCAGCGTATAAAGGCGATGCTTAATACAAAGTCATTCCGCTTTGCCCACCATAGTGCAAGGGAAGTATAGCTAAGAAAACCTGCTTCCAACGCATATTCTGCGAATCTCGCCTGCGCTTTGTTCATGAACAAAGCAATGGAGATAAGCCCTGATACCGTCATGATGATGACGAATATGTTTTGAAAAAAGAAAGATTTTATACTTTGAACCTGATTGTGCACCCGTTGACTCCTTAACTACTTAATAAAAAACCGCGGATGGAACTCACTAGACTGCCCGAAGCGTATTCACCTATTTTGGCTTCTGACAGGGAGGAATCATCCATTAACATATTTATAATTTTTGTTCTAAGTTGTTCTTCGTCGTATGCAACTGGCACATAACCCAACGCTTCCATCTTTTTTGCACTATCCACCTGGTGATCATCGCGATGTTCTCCAAGCGCTGCTTTACGAGGGATGACGATGATGGGTTTTCCTTTGNNTGACTAATTACCAGGCGTGCTTCATTGAAAATCCGGTTGTATTCCTTCGGGTGTAAAAAGCCTACTACTGTTACGTTTTTTGTTTCAAAATTAACCCCCGACGCCTGTACAATAATCTCTTCCCCATTTAATTCTGCGGCCAAAGCATCCATGACTTTTACGAGTCGGTTAAAAGGAGCCTGTGTACCTGTCGTTACAAAAATCATAATAATATATTACCTGCGTAAATTACTTTCGGGCCTGATAGTTCAGGCCACTGTGTATAAACTCGATCAACAAACTTGATTGCAATCTGACCGCTAAGTGAAAGCTTCTCGGCGCTTGCAATGGTGTCAACCCAGATGGTTCTGATGCCAAGGATCTTCCCCGCAGCGAGGGCTAACAAGCCTGGTGCTGCCCCGGTGGAGATGATGAACTTTGGACGTTCCTTGTGAACGATTCTCGATACAAGGAAAAAAATCTGAATCAACTTGTATTTATTCCAGCGATTCGCATCCGGCACGGTGTAAAACTTGTGCCCGGAAACCGTATCGGCAAGATCTTTCTGCGTTGATACAAACACCACTTCCATTCCTGAAAATGCTGGCATCAACCTTAACAATTCTACCCAATGACCACCTTTTGAAGCTATAGCTAAGACCTTCATTTATTTTATATTTTAAGGGAGCTTCTGTTTCGCTCCCTTTTAATGAATGCGTTCAATATCTATTTCATTTATCTACAACAGCTGCTGTAGAAAGAGCGCTTCGCATTTCAGCGATAATTTAGGATTTTTTAGACCAGAACTTGAATTTGCTACCCGTTCCTTCGTCCTCATGACCATAACTTCCGTACTTATACCCGGTTCCGTAGCCATAACCATTCCCATTATCGCGTTTGATGTCGTTAACCAGGATGCCCAATTGTTTCATCCGGTTATTGTTGTTTAGATCTTCTACAATTGCCAATTGACTCTTATCTGTGTAGTTATGTCTTACCACGTAAAGGCAGAAGTCTGCATAATCTCCAAGCAGTTGTGCATCCGTAACGATACCCACCGGCGGTGCATCAATGATGATGTAATCAAAGATATCACGTAACCCGGTCAACAACTCTGCCGCCCTATCACTCAACAACATCTCTGCCGGATTGGTTGGCAGGTCTCCTGAAGTAATGATGAACATATTTTCATGTACCGCCAATGGCTTGATGATGTCTCGTGCCGTAACTTTCGGATTCGAAATAAAGTCGGTGAAACCGGTCTGACGGTCGATATCAAACTTCGTCGATAAACTTGGCTTCCTTAAATCCAGCTCCATAAGCAACACACGTTTGCCTGAAAGTGCCATCACGTTCCCCAGATTAATGGCGGCAAAAGATTTTCCTTCACCAGACATCCCCGACGTTAACAAGATGACGTTTCCACTTGGTTCCTTCAGATAGAAGCTTAAGTTGGTACGCAGTGCGCGAAACTGTTCAGCAATGGCCGATCGCGTCATGTTACCTACAAGTAGGTTTTTAACATTTGTACTGTGAGCAATTTCTGCAATGATTGGTACTGAAGTCCTTTTTGTAATGTCTGACTTAGATTCGATTTTTGAATTCAACAGATATTTCAGGTAAATCCAGGCAGCAGGAATGATTAACCCGAGCATTAGGCCAGCAGCATAGTAGATAAACTTACGCGGGCTGATCGGTGAAGTACCTGATTTAGGCGGATCTATATTTGTAGAATTCGGTGTGTTATAAGTTTTTGATATCGCGGTTTCCTCACCCTTTTGCATCAGGAAGATGAAAAGCTCTTCCTTAATTTTTTGCTGTCTGGCAAGATCAAGGTAGTTACGCTCGTTCTTCGGCACATTCTGCACCTGACCTTCAACAGATCTTAATTGAGAAAGTAGCCTGTTACGGGTGATGTTTAAGCTGTTTTTGCTACTGCTTAAACTCGCAAGCATATCATTGTTGGTCTTCTCAATTTGCTGGTTCAGATTAACAATGATTGGATTGGTTTCTGTTACGGTCATCAACCTGCGGTCGCGTTCCAGAATCAATGCATTGTGCTTTTCAACAAGGCTGGAAAATAGCGGATCGGAAACCACAAGAGAACTTGGAACAACGCTCGAACCCTTAGGATTAGAACGCATATGTTCCTGTAAGCTGTTCAAAACACTAATCTGTGTTTCTACTTTTGCCAGCTCATTCATGTACTCAGAACTGTTATTGATCAAAAGGTTAGACTGTTGCGACATCTCAGTGATGTTGTTCTTCTGTCTAAATCCCTGAATGTTAGACTCCAGGCTACCCAATTCTCCGCCAAGGTAACTTAACCTGGTTTGGATGAAGGCATAGGCGCTGTCGGCAAGTCTATTACGATCGTTCACGTTCGTGGCGACGTAGATCTCCAGCATTTTCTTCAAGATCTCCTCCCCTTTTTTAGGCACAGGATAGTTCAGCGTTAGGTTAATCACAGAAGCATCTGATTCCGGGAGAACAGCCAGATCGCCAGTGATGCGCTCTACCTTCTTATCTACAGAAGTCAGCGCAACCATGTATTTGTTATCTACTAAAGGCTTGGTTTCTGCCTTAAGCACCTGCACAACCCCTACTCCAGGAAGTGTAAGTGGCTTGCTGTAATCTACAACCGTATCGATTTCATCAGAATAAAAGCGGATCTTATTGTCTGCAGAGAAAGTTATCTCAACTTCCTTTGTTCTGATGGTATCAACAGGCTTTACGATATCTACTACAAAGGGCGCCTCATAAAGCTCTTCATTCCTAAGCTTCCCTTTATTGAAGTAGGTGATATTCAACTTCATGTCGTTAACGACACGTTCCATTAAGTATCTGGTTTTCAGTATGGCAACTTCATTTGAAATTGTTGCGCTTGCCATAGAGCCAAGCTCGCCAAGCAGCTGCGTTTCTGCAGAGGCACCCCCTCTTTTAGGGTCGTTAATCTGCACCTTAGCAGTAATAAGGTGCATTGGTATTTGTGTTTGAGCATAGTAATAGGCAGCACCTACACACACCAGCACCGATAGCACAAACCAGTGCCACTTTGATAAAAACTTACGTAAAAGATTCTCCAACCTAAAGTCATCTTCGAACTCCGTCATGACTTGTGGATTTTTTTTTGAACTCATATTAGATTTAGAATATTATTGATTCAGCTTGAATTTAGCCTGGGAATAACCTGAGCTTAATCCAGTCTGGAATAGATAAGTGCCGCTGTTGAGAGCGCAGACACGATCAAAGCAATTGTTGTTCTTGTACCATTGTTTAGCGCAATTACTTTCTGTTTGTTAGGTTCTACATAAACCACATCATTCTGCTTTAAGTAATAATAAGGGCTAGAGAAGATGTCTGAAGAGTTTAGATTTAACCTACCAAATTCCTTTTTACCGTCTACATCACGGATTACTAGGATGTTATCACGACGTCCGAAGATGGTCATATCACCTGCAAGGCTCAACACATCCAACACGGTTACTTTCTCATTAGGAACAGTATAAACAGTAGGTCTGTTTACCTCGCCCAAAACGGAAATCTTATAGTTCGCAAAGCGCACGGTAACATTTGGATCTTTTAAGTCGCGGCTAGCCTTTTGTTTGATCAGTTCTTTTGCTGCAAAGGTTGTTAATCCTGCTACTTTAATTTTCCCGATTAAGGAAAGTTCAATTTCACCGTTTTTATCGACTAAATAACCGCTTACTTGTTCACGGCCACTTCCAGTAGTTGAAGGTACTGCCAGGGTTGTTCCTGCCTGGTTTACAACAGATGCACTTTGAGGGTCTATGGTATTAATAGCAACCGCAAGAATATCGTCAGTTTGGATGATTGGTTCGGTAAAGGGCGCTACCGATTCCATGGTAGAGCGCTTTGCAGTAGAAAGGTTCTCAAAGTAGGACACATTTTTACTGCTGATGCAAGAGGAAATAAAGAATGCACCGGAGATGCATAGTACTTTTACAATAGTTCTGCTCTTAAAGTTAAGTTTCATGTTTTATTTAATTTTTTATATGGATGTTCATTCATAATAATCAGAGGTGTTGATTAAATCAGGTTACTTTAAGGAGATACGCGCTTATATCAAGAACCAATCCAAATATAAATCTTAAAGTCCAATTAAAGCCCGAAAGCCGGGTGGTTCAGCTAGTATGTGAAATAGAACGTGAAGTGTTTGGGAAATAATGTAAATGATCAGATCTGTCCTGATTTTCGTACCAAATCCGCAAGATTTTTAATCCTTTTAAGGATTGAGGCTAAGCTTTGTAGCTAAAAAGGCGCATTTTTTCCCGAGGAATGAATTTTGCACGCTAAACTTTAAACAATCGCACTTTAATCCATAACTTGGCCGGCTGAAACCGCCTAAATTTGTGCGGGTCACCAAAAATTCTATGATATCTATTATTATTCCTTGTTACAATAGCGAGCTTTTCATACACAGAGCACTTAACAGCGTACTTAAGCAAACATGGGAAGACTGGGAATTAATCCTTGTAAACAACAACTCTACAGACAACACACTCAGCCTTTTAGAGGAGTTTAAGGCCACGCATCCGGCACATCGGATACATGTTTTTACAGAAACTAAAAAGGGCGCCCCTGCCGCGAGAAATCGTGGTATTAAGGAGGCAAGTGGCACTTGGGTACAGTTCCTGGATGCCGATGATGAGATCTTACCTGAGAAATTAGCGGGACAACTTGCACTTGCAGCAGAACAAAATGCAAGTATAGTTGTTAGCCCCTACCAAAAACAGGGTATCCGGGAGAAAAACTACTTTAGTTATACCCGTTCGCTATACAGCACCGACGCCTGGTCCGCCCTGATATTTTCACAAATGGGAATCACCAGTTCGAACCTTTTCAAGCGTGATGTGCTCTTGGAGGTGAATGGTTGGAACGAATCTTTAATTGCTTCTCAGGAGTACGATTTGATGTTCAGGATCCTGCAATCTGGTGCTGTGGTGGCTTTCGACAACCGGGTTTCAACCAAGGTACATGTTGGTGCCTGGGAATCGGTGTCCCGTTCAAAGAGTGGAGATAAAGCCCGAAAGATCCTCGAGTCCAGAATCAATCTACGTTTAAGAATCAAAGATTATCTGCAGAGCAAGGGTATGATCACGGAAGAACGGTTATATCTGATTAATAAATTCATCTATGAAACGCTGATCCGTAATTATCGCTTTTATCCGGAAGATGTCCTTGATCTTCTAGGCAAGATCGAACTTAAACTTAAGCCAATGGACCGCTTGAGAGGCTTTTATTTCATGCGCAAGATGGATCTAAAGCGATTCCTGATCAAGGCGAACCTGATCAAAATAAGCTAGCCAAACAGCTGCTTATTTTTAAATTCATAATTGCCCACCAGTTGGTACAACTTGCCGCTTTTCACCATTTGATCCAGCACCTTTAAGTGCCGCTGGTGGTGAAGATCGGTCGCACTGACATCATAGATATGATTAGAAAGCAGGTATTCCGAGGCCTGCTTTACACCTTTGCCATAATAACCTGATAGGGATAGCAAGTTAAGCTGAAACAGAACACCCATATCCTTAAGCCGGTTAAAGCGTGGATAGTTGTTGTGGTAAAAGGTATAGCGCTCCGGGTGTGCAAGAATAACGTAATACCCTTGTAACTGCAGATCGAAGATCACTTGTTCAATGTTCGGGTTTTCAGAAAGGTAAGACATCTCAATCAGGATATACTTCCCTGGGAAAGCCATCAGATCGGGACCAACAACAAAGGTTTCATCAACCATATGTTCCGCTGCAGCAGAAACATCAGCGCTTAAGCCCTCAGCCGCAAGTCCTGCTTTCAGACTATCTAACGCAGCAGTAATGGTAGTACGGTTATTTGGATATAGCTCTGTAAAGATGTGTGGCGTGCAGATGAATTTGTAAAAGCCCAGATCCTGGAGTCCTTTAATCAAAGTTATAGAAGTGGCAACATCCGGAGACCCATCATCTATGCCAGGAAGCAAGTGGGAGTGAATATCTACGCCAAGCCATTCAATATGGTCTACAACAGGTTTCTTTTTAAAAAAGGAGAACATCTATGTCTATTAAGCTTTGTGCGCTGCAAATCTAACACATTTGACCGAAACTGTGCAAAGCGTTGCGGGATAACTAGATTTCAGAAACATTCTGCAGGAGGTTCTTGCCCTTATGGCTACCTGTGTCCTCATAGATTTCAAACATTGCAGCTTGAGCCTGCATCTTACGGGCAAGAACCCGGTGATAGCGACTCGTAAAGAAAGCAAGCAGCTCATTGCCAAGCAGGGCTGCAATTACCAGAATCGGCAGGATCAGATTATCCCCTAGTGATTGAAGGCTGCAGGTGATCAGGATGAGCAGGACATTGAAACCGGAAAGGATGGCTGTTGCCTGAACATGATTAAGCCCCAGCAAAAGCAGGCGGTGGTGCAGGTGATTGTTATCCGCCGTAAAAGGTGATTTGCCTTTCATAATCCTTAAAGCAAATACCCGTAGTGTATCAAACACCGGCACAGCAACAATCGCTGCAATCAGGGAAATTTTGGAGCTGAGTTCTAAACCGCTGTGATCAGCTTGAGACAGATATGGAGTATTTAAAAATTTAATGCTGCATACGGCAACCAGAAGCCCGATAAACAATGAACCAGAATCACCCATAAAGATCTTCGCGGGTGTAAAGTTATAGTAGAGAAAGCCCAGCAATGCCCCGGCGACAGTTAAGGCAAGCCAGCTCCAGCCAGGTTCGGCGGTTTCATAGAACAGAAATGCAAACATAAACATGGCGATGCTAGCCAAAGTTCCGGCGAGGCCATCGATCCCATCAATGAGATTAAAAGCATTCACCACTCCTACAATAAAAAAGACGCTGAGCAGCAAAGCCAGGGGTTGGGGTATTTCGTAGATGCCGAGGAAGCCCTGAAGATTATCAATCTGGAAGTCTCCAGCAATGGTGAGGACCAGCGCACTTAAGAGCTGTGCCATAAACTTAACCAGGGGTCCCAGCACCAGAATATCATCCTTAAGTCCGGTAAGGAACAGGATTAAACCCGCAGCAATTATGGTATTAGCCTCCGGCACTGCCTCCGGAGGTATAAATAAGGTACAGGTAAAAAGAACGGCAAAAAACAAGGCGATACCGCCAAAATTAGGGGTTACTTGCTTGTGTACTTTACGGCTTTCTACAGGATCATCAAACAGGTGCTTTTTGAAAGCAATATCAATAATTTGCGGCACTGCAAATACCACAAAAAACAAGCTTGTGAAGAATACCAGAATAGACTGCATCTTTTTTAGATTTTCAAACCTGAAAAACGCAACAATTAAGCCAAATGGCGGGTAACCCTATGTACTTAGATCGTTGTTATCCTAATTTTACGCCTCACCTAGTCATTTGACGCACAATATATTACGTAATTAACACTTCTTCTTTAAACACCTCCGCCACCTTCTTAAGTGCAATGCCCACAACGTGGTGCATATCGTAGTACTTATAATCGGCCAAACGTCCACCGAAGATCACATTTTCCTCGGTACGTGAAAGCTCCTTGTACTTCTTAAACATCTCTTCATTCCGCGCATCATTAACCGGGTAATAAGGCTCGTCACCCTTCTTCCATTCCGAAGGATATTCGCGGGTGATTACCGTTTTCTCCTGCGTACCGAATTCGAAGTGTTTATGTTCAATGATCCTCGTGAAAGGGGTCTCCGCATCCGTATAGTTTACCACGGCATTACCCTGGTAGTTGTCGGTATCTAAAGTTTCATGCTCAAAGCGCAGACTGCGGTACTCGAGCGTACCAAACCGGTAATCGTAAAACTCGTCGATCATACCCGTATAAACAATGGTCTCTGCAAGCGCATTCAGGGCTTCACGGTCTTTGAAATAATCTACGCCTGTTCTAACTTCAATCCCTTCCAGCATTTTTTCGATGATGCTTGTATAACCACCGTTTGGAATGCCCTGATACGTATCATTGAAGTAGTTGTTATCGAAAGTAAAGCGTACTGGTAGTCGCTTAATGATGAAAGCGGGTAGCTCTGTCGCTTTCCTGCCCCACTGCTTTTCCGTATAGGATTTTATAAGTTTGAAGTAGATGTCTTTGCCCACCAGCGACATGGCCTGTTCTTCCAGGTTTTGTGGATTTTCTACGTATGCATCGCCAATCTGCTCCTCCAATTTCGCTTTCGCTTCCGCTGGGGTTTTTACTTTCCAAAGTTGATAGAAAGTATTCATGTTAAAAGGCAAACTGTAGAGCTCACCATTGTAGTTTGCTACGGGCGAATTGGTATAACGGTTAAATTCCACAAATGAATTCACGTAATCCCAGATTCGCTTGTTACTGGTGTGGAAAATATGGGCACCATAGGTATGTACATTGATGCCTTCTACCGGTTTAGTGTAAATATTACCACCGATGTGCTCACGTTTATCAATCACCAGGCATTTTTTACCTCGTTTTGTTGCTTCATGAGCGAAAATGGCTCCATAAAGGCCGGACCCAACAATCAAATAGTCGTATTCTTTTTCCATATTTAACTTTTTCAGAAAAAAGATACAAAACGGCTAAAATGTTTTTAATCAGCGCTATTCAAAGTGATTTAGCGTATTAAACCCACCACTTTTCAGGTGTTCATCCTTCTTCATTAGGGTAAGGTCCGCAAGAATCATCTCCTTTACCAAGGCAGGAAGGTCGTATTTTGGTGTCCAGCCAAGTTGTGTTTTCGACTTTGTGGGGTCGCCAAGCAGCAGATCTACTTCGGTGGGCCTGAAGTATTTCGGATCCACACGCACAACTTCCTGCCCAGGGTGCAGGTTCACCGGATTGAGACCCAGCTCCATAACCATATCGTGATCCACGTCGATGATCACCCCCCGCTCATGCTGATCTTTACCACTGAACTCAATTTCAATTCCGAGTTCTGCAAAAGACATCCTCACAAAATCGCGTACGGTCGTCGTAACGCCTGTGGCAATCACAAAATCTTCGGGTTGCCCCTGCTGCAGGATCAGCCACATGGCCTCGACGTAGTCTTTTGCATGGCCCCAATCACGCTGTGCGGAAAGGTTGCCTAAGTACAGGCAGCGCTGCAGCCCAAGTGCGATCTTTGCTGCTGCGCGGGTTATCTTACGGGTGACAAAGGTCTCGCCCCGGAGTGGACTTTCATGATTGAACAGAATTCCATTACAAGCAAACATGCCGTAAGCCTCGCGATAGTTCACGGTGATCCAATATGCATAAAGCTTTGCAACAGCATAAGGTGAGCGGGGATAAAATGGTGTGGTTTCGCTTTGTGGCACCGCCTGTACCAATCCATAAAGCTCTGAAGTGGATGCCTGGTAGATCCTGGTTTTACGTTCCATGCCGAGAATACGGATGGCTTCCAGCAAACGCAGCGTACCAATACCATCAGCGTTGGCCGTGTATTCGGGCATTTCAAAACTCACCTGAACATGACTCATTGCCGCCAGATTGTAGATCTCATCAGGTTGTGTCTCCTGGATGATCCGAATTAGGTTCGTCGAATCGGTCAGATCGCCAAAATGCAACTTCAGGTTCAGGTGCTGCTCATGCTGATCCTGATAAAGGTGATCAATCCGGTCTGTATTAAACATTGAAGACCTTCTTTTCAGGCCGTGCACGAAGTACCCTTTTTTAAGTAAAAACTCGGCAAGGTAGGCTCCATCCTGCCCGGTAATACCTGTAATTAATGCTGTTTTCATGTTCATCATGGGTTAACTGGCACAAATAAACCTAAAAATTGTTACTTTGGCGCTATACACGTAGCCAGACATGAACCCGGGAAATCCTGACGAGCCGCTTGCCAGCCATCATAATTTCAATCTCTTTGAGATCAGCCCCCAGCCAAGCTGGATTTATGACCTGCACACCCTGCAATTTCTTGATGTAAATGCGGCAGCCATTGCGCACTATGGCTATTCGAAGGATACGTTTTTAAGCATGACCCTACGGGATATCCGTCCGGCAGAGGACCTCCAGGAACTTGAACAGACAGTGGATACCTTGCGCAGGAATGCGCCCCGGCAATCCTATAAAATTGTCCGCCACCGAAAAAAGAACAGTGAGATCATTGATGTCCAGATACAAAGCAATGAGTGTATTTACAAGGGCA
>DDAD01000140.1:78346-78734 GCA_002333205.1 Pedobacter sp. UBA2067 | reverse complement strand
AGACTGGCGCGTATTGTACTTGTTAATGATATTACTGCAATTATTGAGTCGAAACGCGAGATGGAGCGCTCCAAACAAGCTTTGTTAAAAAGCGAGGCCAGATGGAAAGCCCTGGTGCAGGAAGGTTCGGATATGATCACCGTTGTAGACGAGTATTCGAACTATACCTTTGCCAGCGAAAGCTGCACCTCTATTCTGCATGTCTCTGCGGAAACTTTTCTGACCAGCAATGCATATGACTTCATTCATCCCGATGATCAGCAAAGCGTTCGTGAAGGCACCTTGCTGCTCCCAGAACTGAAGCGGGTTTCCCTGGAACCTTTCCGCTTCCGTGATGGACATGGGAATTGGCGATGGATCAAGACGACACTTACCGACCTGCGGGATG
>DDAD01000140.1:42989-78247 GCA_002333205.1 Pedobacter sp. UBA2067 | reverse complement strand
GATTCAGACAAATGAAGAGTTAAGACTCAGCAACGAACGCTATAAGCTGGTACTTAAAGCTGCTGATGAAGCAATATGTGATTGGGATATCGTGAATGATGTTGTCGTCTGGGGCAGCGGCTTTTCAGAAATTTTTGGCTTTGACCTAACAAAATACAACAATACACTTTGGTCCGATAATATTCACCCGGACGACCGTGAACGTGTGCTCCAGGAAGTAAAAGATATGATCAACGATCCTACGCGCGACATCTATTATAGCGAGTACCGGTTTTTTAATGCCCAGCGCCAGGCATTGCTGATTCAGCATCGAGGCATTTTTTTAAGAGATGAGCAAGGTCGGGCCATCCGATCTGTAGATACCCTGCGGGACATCACCGCGGAGCGCGAACGCTTGCATCGTGTAGAACAACAAAACAAACAATTGAAGGAGATCGCCTGGGCACAGTCACATCACGTCCGTGCTCCACTGGCACGCATCATGGCCTTATCTGAATTGCTCAAAGGAGAAGTTTTTAGCTCGAAACAGCAGGAGCTGGTAGACTTTCTTTCTTCCTCCGCATCTGAACTTGATGAGGCCATCAAAGCCATTATCAAAAAAACAGAATAACATAACTACCTGATCTCCACATCAGTAAACTCCACCCATCTTTTGCTGTTTTCATTGCATTATCCCTGCTTTCGCAAAGATTATTAGCAATAATTTGAACATTTCCACTCGTTTAAATGTTCCATTGTAACATTTACCTAAAAAAACAAGGAGGAACTTTATGTTAGCAATGAATTACCGCGGTCCACGCCGCGTTCGTGCAGACCAGAAACCGATGCCGGAAATCCTTCATCCCAATGATGCCATCGTGCGGGTTACCCGGTCCTGCATCTGTGGTTCTGATTTACACCTTTATCATGGACTTGTACCAGATACCCGGGTAGGGATGACCTTCGGGCATGAATTTATTGGTGTTGTGGAAGAAGTGGGGCCATCTGTGCAAAAATTAAAGGTGGGCGACAGTGTTATCGTACCTTTTAACATAGCCTGCGGAACCTGTGCATTTTGTAAACAGGAGCTTTACGGCAACTGCCATGAGTCTAACCCTCAGGCTACTGCTGTTGGCGGTATTTTCGGTTATTCACATACTGCCGGCGGTTACGACGGCGGACAAGCGGAGTTTGTACGTGTACCTTATGCGGATGTTGGTCCGACTGTAATTCCTGCCGGAATGGATCATGATGATGCCGTACTACTCACCGACGTGGTGCCTACAGGATATCAGGCTGCCGAAATGGGTGGCATTAAAGCTGGTGATACGGTTGTTGTATTCGGTGCCGGCCCTGTGGGTATTATGGCAGCGAAATGTGCCTGGCTATTTGGTGCCGCACGCGTCATTGTTTTTGACCATGTGGAATATCGACTGGAGTTCGTTAAGGAATATGCAAACTGCGAAGCCTATAACTTCCGCTCCATTGAAGATCCGGTACTGTTTGTTAAAAAGACAACAGACTGGCTTGGTGCTGATGTCTGTATCGATGCAGTAGGTGCAGATGCATCCGGAGACGCTATGCAAACCATCACCGGAAAGAAATTATTGCTGCAGGCTGGTTCTGCCACCGCACTGCACTGGGCAATTAACTCGGTTAAAAAAGGCGGTATTGTATCTATTGTTGGGATTTACGGTCCTACAGACAACCTGGTACCGATAGGTAACGTGGTGAACAAGGGTATTACGATCCGGGCCAACCAGGCATCTGTGAAAAGATTGCTGCCAAGGCTGATCGATCACGTACAAGCTGGACGCCTTGATCCTAAAGCGATGATTACACACCGGGTACCACTTGAAGAAGTTGCGGACGCTTATCACATCTTTTCTTCAAAACTCGATAATTGTATCAAAACAGTTCTTATTCCACCATCTGCAAGGAGATAAACACAACGATTATGGAAAATTTAAGTAATGATTATACACACATCAAAGGTTGGGGCATCGATGCGGATCCAGAAAATGAACCAACCTATCCGATGAAAAAATATACTGGCGACGATCATAAACGCCTTAACTGGGAGCGTCCACCACTACAGCCTGTAATGGTTGAAGTGTTACACTCCACCGAACGGCCAAACATCAGCGCGGTTTTTGGTACCTCCACTCCACCCTCAGGTTTAAGTGGTGCCATTCGTAGATATGCGTTCCAGTTCAGTGAAAATCANNACATGCACTGGTTACCACTGTTACTTGCCGACCGCGTTAACGTGGTTGAAGGCATTGTGGATGACTTGAAACATGGCCACATTCCAAACATCTTCGCCGAAAAAGGCATGAAAGCCGAGCTGAAGCACAATCCAAAAGGTCTGGCTAAAAAAGTACTGGTTACAATTGCTGTGACCTCTATCGCTTATGCGCTGTTAAAAGGCAAGAGCAAAAAACACTAGAATTAAAGGTATGTGCATTTTTCATGTATATGCCTTCCATTGCCGCATTCGAGCGGAGCCTGGATAAAAGCAGTCCTTAAGTCTGTTATTAAAACAAAAAAGTCGCTTTAAAATACAGCGACTTTTTTGTTTTAATAGCTAGGTTCTTCTCCAAACCTTTTACAAAACTTTTTTGTCTTTCGTTCTCAGTAAGACCACCGACCGTCCTGCAACACTGACAACAGATGAGGCTGCAAAAACTTCCTCTGATTCTTTCCAGCCCGAAGCAGTATTTAGTACCTGAATCCATTCATCTGCATATTCAGGTCCTGGGAGACGAAAGTCCAGGTTATCGTGATAGGCGTTAAAAATCACGTAGAAGCTGTAATCTATAACCTTTTCACCTTTCAGGCCAACGCTGTGCAAGCCCATACCATTGAGGAATACCCCTAAGGATTTCGCAAAGTCCTCATTCCAGTTATGCTCTTCCATCAGGCCACCTTCTGGAAGGAACCAGGCGATATCATTGACACTGGAGCCTTTAATCGGTTGTCCCTGAAACCACCTGCGCCGGCGGAATGAAGGGTGGTTCTTTGTAATGCTAATCAGCCTTCTGGTGTAGTCCAACAGTTCTTCGTCGATATTTTCCCAATCGATCCAGGAGATTTCATTGTCCTGGCAGTACGCATTATTATTGCCATGCTGTGTTTTACCAAATTCATCACCGGCAACCAGCATGGGTACGCCTTGCGACAGGAACAAGGTCGCGAGGAAGTTCCGCTTCTGTTTATTTCGTAGATCTATTACACCCTGATCATCTGTTGGGCCTTCAACCCCACAGTTCCAGGAACGGTTATGGTCTTCTCCATCCTGGTTGTTCTCGCCGTTGGCTTCATTGTGTTTCTCATTGTACGACACCAGATCGTGCAGGGTAAAGCCATCATGTGCCGTAAGAAAGTTAATGCTCGCGGTCGGGCGGCGGTTATCATCCTGATACAGATCTGGACTACCGGTAAAACGTTGCGCAAATTCGCCCAGCATACTGTCGGCACCGCGCCAGTAATCCCGGATGCAATCGCGGTATTTACCGTTCCACTCTGCCCATCCCGGCGGGAAGTTACCAACCTGGTATCCGCCTTCACCAATATCCCATGGTTCTGCAATAAGTTTAACCTGAGAAATCACCGGATCCTGGTGGATAATATCGAAGAAAGCACTCAGTCGGTCCACTTCATGCAGTTCCCTGGCTAAGGTTGGTGCCAGGTCAAAGCGGAATCCATCCACATGCATTTCCAATACCCAATAGCGCAAGCTGTCCATCATTAGTTTAAGTACTGCCGGCAAGTTGGCATTCAGGGTATTTCCGGTACCGGTATAATCCATGTAGTAGCGCTTGTTATCTTCTACCAGGCGATAATATGTCGCGTTGTCAATGCCTTTGAAGGACAAAGTTGGCCCCATTTCGTTGCCTTCGGCAGTATGGTTGTACACCACATCCAGGATGACCTCGATACCAGCTTTATGCAATGCTTTCACCATATCTTTAAACTCCTGCACGTGTGCCCCCCGGTAAGGATTTGATCCATACCGCACATCAGGAGCAAAAAAGCCGATGGTGTTATAGCCCCAAAAGTTGCTCAAGCCTTTTTCCTGCAGGTGATGATCGTTCACAAACTGATGTACAGGCATAAGCTCCACGGCGGTAATGCCAAGATCTTTCAGGTACTGTATCGTTACGGGATGACCTAGCGCAGCATAAGATCCCCGGATTTGCTCCGGAATATCCGGATGCCGCATGGTAAAGCCTTTCACATGCAACTCATAAATAATGGAGTTATGGTAACTCGTTCTCGGCAGCTTATCACCCTCCCAGTCATACGTCGGATCAATCACAACAGCCTTTGGTATATATGCTGCGCCATTCTCCTCGCTAAAACTGAGATCCGCATGCTCGGCATTGAAGTCATATCCAAATAGCGAATGATGCCAGTTGATTACTCCAGAAATTGCCTTAGCATAAGGGTCGATTAACAGCTTATTGGCATTGTAACGGTGGCCGTTCTCCGGTTCATAAGGTCCATGTACACGAAAGCCATAGAGTTGCCCCGGATTAATATCGGGCACGTAGCCGTGCCAAACCTGATGAGAATGTTCCGGAAGAAACATACGATAGGATTCTTCCGCATCATCTTCATGGTTAAATAAACAAATTTCAACTGCCGTGGCATTTTCTGAAAACAAGGCAAAATTAACACCCTTTCCGTCCCAGGTCGCACCTAGTGGATAGGGCTGTCCTGGATATATTGTTCCCTTTCCCATTATATAGATATTCTACCTCCTGTTACCGGAATTGTTGCTCCTGAAATATAGCTTGCCTCATCCGCAGCAAGAAAAACATAAGCATAAGCCACCTCTACCGGCTGTCCTGGTCTGCCCATAGGGGTGTTCTCACCAAACTTCTCTGGTTCGGGCATGGTGGAAGGAATAAGCGGTGTCCANNGCTGCGTAGTCCAGCAATGAAGCATTTGGATTGTAAGCATTTATGGAGGTGGTATTGATGATGTTGCTACCTGGTTTCATATAGGGCTCTGCCGCTTTACACAGATAGAACATTGCAGTAATATTGGTGTCGAATGTACGGCGCCATTGTTCGGAAGGAAGGTCCTGAAGGGATTGCTGTGCCATTTGATAAGCCGCATTGTTCACCAGAATATCAATTTGGCCAAATTCCTGTACCGCATGTTTCACAATGGTCATACAATGTGCTTCTTCGCGGATGTCGCCTCTTACCAGAACAGCTTTCTGTCCCGCCGCACGTACCAGCTCAGCGGTATGTTCCGCATCCTCATCTTCAGATTCATCCAGGTAGCTGATCAGCACATCCGCACCTTCACGTGCAAAGGCAATTGCTACGGCTTTTCCGATACCGGAATCGCCGCCAGTGATGATGGCTTTTTTACCTTTCAGGCGTCCATGTCCTTTGTAAGATTCCTCACCATGATCTGCCAGTGGCTGCATAAGTTTCTCTTGTCCGGGTACGGCCTGCTCCTGCTTCGGAAATGGCGGCTTTGGGTATTTATCGCTCGGATTTACGTTTATGTTGTTGTTTTCCATGTTTGATGTTGGTTCGTTATAGGTCCATTTTTTAACAATGCAGCATTTGCAATGTTTGAAAGATTATTTAAAACTTCCTGATTTCTATCCTGTTAATTTGCTAAACCTTGACCTATGGAAAACAACAATAAGACTGCACTGATTACTGGTGCAACAAAAGGTATTGGCTATGAGTTAGCCAAACTATTCGCAAAAGACAATTACAACATCATCATGGTTGCCCGTACTTCGGAGCGACATGGCAGCATAGAGGAAGAATTTGCCATGTTGTATCCAGAGGGCACCTTCCATTATCTGGAAAAAGATCTGAGCCGTGATGGCGCAGCGGATGAGCTTTATGAAGAAGTGAAGGCGCTGGGTTTGCAGGTTGACGTGCTGGTAAACAATGCCGGTATCGGTGAAGCGGGCCTTTTCGTTGAAACCGATTTAAAAAAGAATCTTGAGGTTGTTCATACCAATGTGATCAGTCTGATGAGCCTTACACATTACTATTTAAAGGAAATGGTAGCGCGTAATGAAGGCCGGATCTTGCAACTAGGCTCAGTGGCAAGCTTTAGCCCTAACCCACTGCTCTCAGTGTATGCTGCTTCAAAAGCATTCGTTCGCTCCTTTACCGAAGCACTGATTAACGAGATAAAAGATACGAACGTAACCATGACCCTTCTGGCGCCTAATGCAACGGACACCGGCTTCTTTATCAATGCTAATGCAGAAGATACCGTAGCTGGTCAGGGTAAGAAAGATAGCCCTGCAGATGTGGCAAAAGCCGGCTACGAGGCCTTAATGAAAGGTGAGCACCGCCTGATCTATGGTTTACCTGCAAAAGCAATGGTTGCCCTGGGTAATGTGATGACTGATGAAGCACAGGCAGCGATGTTAAGAAAGCAGTTTGAAGAAAAGTAAGCGCGCACAGGTGCAGAAAGTTATTAAAAAGCCGCTCAACAAGATTGTTGAGCGGCTTTTTAATGATTGATTAAGGTTTAAGAATGACCTTCACACAGTCATCTTCTTTTTCATCGAAGATCTTGTAAGCATGTGCGACATCACTCAGTGGCAGGTTGTGACTGATGATATCATCCAGAACTACCTTCTCCTCTTTCACCAGCTCGATCAGGTGATCGATATAATTTAGCACGGGCGCCTGTCCTTGTTTAATGGTAATCCCTTTATCGAAAATACGGTGAACAGGGAATCCATCGTATGGGCTTCCATAAACACCCACAATGGATACCGTTCCACTTCTGCGCACGGCTTTAAAGCAGGTTTCCATTACTTTGATACTTCCTTTTTGGAAGTTGATGGTCGACTTGAGCTTATCCATCACATTTCGTTCCGGCTCGAATCCAACTGCATCCACGCATACATCCGCACCGCGTCCGCCGGTCATTTCCCGAATGGCTTCCACCACGTCGACTTTGTGCGGGTTTAGTGTATCCACCTTGTTCACGGCTTTAGCACGTTCCAGGCGGTAGTCTAAGGGATCTATTGCAATAACCCGGCTCGCGCCATTAATCCATGCAGCTTTCTGCGCCATTAAACCTACAGGCCCGGAGCCGAAGATGGCCACCACTTCACCGCCCTTAAGCTGTGCCCAGTCAATTGCCGACCAGCCGGTTGGGAAAATATCTGTCAGGAACAAAGCCTGTTCATCAGTGAGGTTATCAGGTATTTTGCGGGGACTGATATCCGCGTAGGGTACACGAACGTATTCTGCCTGCCCGCCGGAATAGCCTCCGTAAAGGTCCGTGTAGCCAAACAAAGCTGCTCCTTTCTGATCAGCCAGGTCGCCATTTGGTCCGTAATGCTTGTAATTGGAATTTTCGCAGTGCGGAGAAGCGGCATGGTTACAGAAAAAGCAGGATCCACAGGCAATTGGAAAGGGTACGATCACGCGATCACCTTTCTTCAAATTTTTTACTGCCGGTCCCACTTCCTCCACAATACCCATAAATTCATGACCCATGATCATGTCCGTAGGTTGAGGCACGGCACCACTGAGGATATGAAGATCTGAACCACAAATTGCGGTTGAGGTGACCCGGAGGATGACGTCGCCGCCTTCTTCTATGCGAGGATCCGGAACGGTATCATAGCTGATATCGCCTGGTTTGTGAAATACTGCTGCTTTCATAGTGTAGGTTTATGTTAGGTAGCTGGCTATTCGCCAGGATTGTTAATTTGTTCAAGATTCATTACCGGAGGTCCGGTGATCACCTGCCCTTTCAGGTCATAACGGCCACCGTGGCATGGGCAATCCCAGCTTTTTTCTACAGGATTGAATTTAACGATACAGCCGGCGTGCGTGCAGGTTGGACTTAAGGCCGTAATCTGACCCTGCGGATCTTTATAAACAGCGATTTTCTGTCCTTTATACTCGACCACCTCACCGCTGTCTGGCGCCAGCTCTGCAAAGGATTCCATATCTTCGGTACTCAGCCTATCGGCAACGAAGTGATAAGCGACATCGGCATTCTCAGCCACAAAGTCTTTAAATCCTGCAACAGGTTTTATCCTTGAAGGACTAAACAACTTCTGATACGCATCTTCTTTACCCAGAATCGTATCTCGAAATACTTTACCGGAGATCGTACCCAGAATCATTCCGTTACCACTAAAACCTGTGGCCACGAAGGTATGGTCATCAAAGCCCGGCATTTTCCCGATGAAAGGCAGACCATCTGCAGGCACATAATACTGTGCCGACCAGCGGTAATCCACGCTTTCTACATACCAGTATTTCCTGGCATATGCCTCTAATGCCTCAAAGGCAGCTTCGGGATCATCATGCCCGGTTTTGTGGTCTTCACCACCAAGGATTAGATGGGGTTGGCCATCAATCGTGTGGGTACGGATATAATGATATGGATCCTTCATGTCATAGGCCATATTCTTGGGGTAATCCCCGTTTTTGAGTTTTATACCCAAAACGTAACTGCGGTATGGGAAACATTCTACATCGAAGACGGTTAATCCCGGTGGCATGTGGGTAGTATATACAAGATGGCGGCCTTTGATTTCGAAGTGATCGGTATGCGCAACCTGGAGTTCATCTGACGTGGTGGTTTTACGAACAAAAGCATTTTCCACGATGGTACCACCGAGTTGCTTAAATGCTGCCGCAAGCCCCATGCAGTACTTCATCGGGTGAAATTCTGCCTGATCATTGAACACCACTGCAAATTCAAATGGCACCGGAATACCATTGTCGCGGATCTCGACGGCCTCAACGCCTGCTTTCCGGGATGCCTCCAGCAAGCTGAGCAACGACTTCGTCTCTGCTTCAGTCTCCGAATAGATAATACCATCTTTAAAGGTGAAATCACAGTCAATCTGGTACTTTTCTACAAGTTCCTGAATAAGGGAAATGGATTCCTTTGTTGCGTTGGCTAGGGTTCTGGCACCATCTTCACCAAAATCTTGCTCCACCTGATCGTAGGAGGTATCCAAAAAAGTGTTCAGGTGTGCCGTTGTTGCCCCTGTGGTCCCGAATCCAATGTTATGGCCTTCAAGGATGATGCAGTTTTTACCTTGCTCCTGCAGCAACAATGCCGTGGTTAGCCCGGCGATGCCAGCACCAACAATTACCACATCGTATATGGTTCCTGAATAGACAACTTCTTGTTGCTGGTCCAGACCTGGCTGCTGTTGCCATGGACTTACGGTTTTACTATCCCGTGGATTTAGGTTCGTGTTGTTCATAAGTACAATTGGAGGTTTAAAAGGAAACACCCCTGCCTCTGGATTGTTTACTTTTGCGCTGTGTTTATCAGAAACTTATTCTTTTATACCGGAATTGCCCTTGCAATTACCACTGGATTTCAGCGCCCAACAACCGCGTTTCAGCGCAACAATGATCCTCGAATAGGTCGGATGAGCGACTCCAGCCCTGCTCCAGCAAACAAGATTGGGGATTCGCTTAAAGAGGATTTTGAATCGGGTTTGAAAGGCAGCTACAGCAATGCCGACCTGAACTTAAGTAGCGGAAGCTGGAATCTGAATAATGCACTGATCGGAAGTTCCGCTGCTGATCTAAAAAACGGCCTTCGTAGCATTCGAATGAAAACAGGCAGCATCAGCATGAACTTCGACCTGGAGAACATTCAGCAGATCTACATATCACATGGCCTGTATGGTCAGGATCCCACATCCACATGGAAATTATTGGTGTCGCTAGACGGCGGTAAACATTACAGCCAAATTGGAAATTCCATCCTGGAACAAAGTCGGATGCTCGTAACGGACACCTTCAGCATAAAGCCCTATTATAAAATGCGTTTTCGTATTGAAAATACCGGCTCCATCGCTGCTGCCCGGATTAACATCGACGATATTACCTTTGTCAAAGCAGTTCCAAGCAGCAGGCAGGCGAATGCAATCGCCGATTCAACCGATACTGCCGCTGGAGCTGGTACGCAGTCGTCTGGCACACACATTAACCCAACAAGCTTCTCAAGCAAGTCAAGAGGTTTGATTTACGACATTGACATACAGCCTGCAAAAGGCGACGACAGTAATATGCTGTTTGGAAATCCCTCCAGGGCCTCATCTACTACGCCAGAAAATTACTTCCTGAACCTTAAATATTATACGCAATCCTATAGCCGCAGTAAGGCCATCCCCAATTGGGTAAGCTGGCACCTGGACGCCACAACGACTACAAGAGTAGCAGAGCGCATGGACAACTTTGCGGGCTTCAGCGAGCTACCACCAGATTTCTTCATGGCCACCAGCAGCAGTTATACGGGTTCCGGTTTCGACAGGGGCCATAATTGTCCTTCTGCCGACCGTAGCAGCTCGCCTGCGGCAAACAGCGCGACCTTTCTGATGACGAATATGGTACCGCAGGCACCGAAGAACAACCAGCGGACCTGGGCCAATTTCGAGGCTTACCTGCGGAGCCTGGTTGATCAGGGCAATGAGATCTACATCATCATGGGCAATTACGGCAGCGGCGGCATCGGCAGCAAGGGTCCGGCAAAGACCATCGCAAACGGAAATATCGCTGTACCGGCCCACTTGTGGAAAGTGGCAGTGGTACTGCCACAAGGCAACAGGGATCTCTCCCGCGTAAATGCCAGCACCAGGGTCATCGCCATAAGTACCGCGAATGTAAATGCTGTAGATGCCGACTGGCGCAAGTACCTGGTGACCGTCAATGCAATTGAAGCGGCAACTGGCTACGACCTGCTCACGTCGCTGCCAGAACGCCTGCAAACCATTTTGGAACAGAAAAAGGATAGTGGCTACTAAGACCTTTAACACACAGGAGGCAAATTATGATTAGACCCCATTTTTGTTAAATTTGCTTCATTCACAAATATTAAGATCGATTAATATGACATATCAAGAAAAACTAAGCGAGATCCGCAGTCAGATGAAAGCAGATCAGGTTGAAGCTTACATCATTCCTTCCGCAGATCCTCATATCTCAGAATACTTACCTAAATACTACAAGTGCATTCCTTTTGTCTCCGGCTTCAGAGGCTCTGCAGGCACCCTGGTAATCACGCACGATTTTGCCGGACTATGGACCGACTTCCGCTACTTTGAACAGGCCTCAGAACAACTTGCAGGCAGCGGCTTTGAGCTGGTAAAACAAAAAGTACAGCATGCCCCGGAATATATTCAATGGTTAGCCGATAAGCTGTCGAAAGGAGCTAAAGTTGCTGCTGATGAAAAGTTGGTATCTGTCGCTTTAGGTGAACTGATCAGCGACAAGCTGGGCTTAAAAGGCATCACCTTGGTAGACCGTGATTACCTGAGTCCGATATGGAAGGATCGTCCTGCACTTCCTTCAGAACCAGCATTCNNAACAGCATATTGGCCAATCCATCAGTTCAAAAATTGCTGCGGTTCGTGCGGTACTCGCTGCCAATGATGCAGACTACCATTTGATTTCTTCGCTGGATGATCTAGCCTGGTTGTTTAACATCCGCGGTAAGGATGTAAGTTACAATCCGGTGGTGTTAAGTTTTGCGCTGATTAGTCAGGATCATGCAAAGCTATACATGGATGAGCACAAACTTACTGAACAAGAAAAACTGACCTTACTTAAAAACGGTGTCGAAGTTTGTGCTTATGGAGAGATTGAGACGGCGCTCTCGAAATTACCAGAAAACAGCTCCATCTTCATTGACCCGAAGCGGAATTGCTATGCCTACCTTAAACTGATCCCTAAATCAGTTAGAAAAATAAAAGATACCAATCCTTCAACAAATCTGAAAGCCGTTAAGAACGACACAGAACTGGAGAACACCCGCATTGCCATGACCAAGGATGGTGTGGCCATCACCCGTTTTCTGAAGTGGTTATCTGAGCAAATAGGCAAAACGACCATCACGGAACTTTCTGCTGCCGCGCAGTTGAGAAAATACCGTGCAGAACAGGAAGGTTTCGTGGGCGATAGCTTCAACACCATCAGTGCTTATGCCGCACATGGTGCATTACCACACTATTCTGCTTCTGCGGAGAGCGATGTAGAGGTTAAGCCTGAAGGCCTGTTCCTGGTAGATTCAGGTGGCCAGTACTTCTATGGTACAACAGATATTACCCGCACCATTCCTATGGGCCCGACAACCGAAGAAGAAAGACGCGATTATACTTTGGTATTAAAAGGAATGATCGATGGATGTAAGGTGCAATTCCCACAGGGAACTTGTGGCTATCAGATTGATGCAATCACCCGTAGGCCACTTTGGGACCATAACATCAACTACGGACACGGAACTGGTCACGGCGTAGGGTACTTCCTGAACGTACACGAAGGTCCGCAGGTATTCAATCCAACACCTAACCCGGTTGCCTTAGAACCTGGAATGATTACCTCGGTAGAACCTGGCGTTTATCGCCCAGGGAAACATGGTATCCGGATTGAAAATCTGGTGAATACCATCGTGCTGGATCAGAATGAATTTAACGTTTGGTATGCCTTTGAATGCCTGACCATAGCACCAATAAGTACTGCTATTGTCCAGAAAGAACTGCTGGAACAGCGCCAGATCGACTGGCTGAACAATTACAATGCACTCGTATTCGAAAGGTTGAGCCCACAACTAACTGCTGAAGAAGCCGAATGGCTGAAAGCAGAAACCCAGGCGATCTAACCTGGAAAGCTAATTTTTCCCATTGCAACAGCGGGCTGGCCTTCGATACTGATCTCTGGTCCGCTGATGCATTCATTCGCAAGTAAAGCGAACAATACGGCTTCTTTCGCATCCGGATCCAGCTCCAGTAATGCCGTGCTTTCCATCTTCTTTCCCAATTCGTTTTCCAGATTTCTAATCAACAGTGGATTGTGCATGCCACCACCACTAACATAAACCCTGTAAGTTGTCCCTGGGGGAATTGTTGCCCGAAGCGCACGGACGATCCCGATTGTACTGAATTGGGCCAAGGTTGTAAGCACATCTGCCGGAGCCAACTCCATTTGCACGGCACCCCCGCTCAACGCAAGCCGTTGAGTTTCTACTTCTGCAATCACCTGTTCCAGATGACTTAAACTGAATACTTCGGGGCCTGTCGTTTTTGGAAATTCAAGTTTAAAGAAAGGCAGATCCAGTAGCCGCTCCAGAAGGGTTTCGTGTACCTTTCCGCTTAGTGCAATTTGCGCATCCTCATCATACTGCTTACCCGGGAAATGTTTTTGTACATACTGATCCATCAATGTGTTCCCGGAACCGGTATCGGTAGAAAAAACCTTCGGCAGCGGACCTTGCTGTATATCCTGCTTCAGTGCAGGCAGCCAGGTAAAGTTTGCAATACCACCAATGTTCAGCAGTACACGATGTTCCTCAGGATCGGAAAACATCAGGAAATCTCCGTATAATGCTAGTGGTGCCCCTTCTCCGCCGGCAGCAATGTGCTTCTGACGGAAGTCGCTCAAAGTAATGATGCCGGTTTTTACCGCGATATGATCTCCATCTCCAATTTGAAGTGTTGCATTCCCATAGGGCTCTATTTGGTGCTGGAAGAAAGGCGCATGAAAGATCGTCTGTCCATGACTGGCAATCAAATCTACTTGTTTGGGATCAATGTCCCATTCCGCTAGTGCCACATTAATGAGCTCCGCAAAGTAAGTCCCCAGCCAGGCATTGATCAAAGTAACCTCCTGAAGATCAACCATCGGTTTGGAGCTGATCGGCTTCAGCCTGGACTTTACTTCCGGTGGATAACTTACCGTTTTGAATTGCAGCAGCGCCATCTTTGTTCCCGGCCCACTACCCTGAAACCGGCATAGTGCAATATCAAGTCCATCAAGCGAGGTGCCCGACATCAGTCCTATAATGAGCCTTGATGGCGCCTTGGCAATTTCAAGTAGTCTGGAAAGATCCTTATTCATTTTATGTATTAAATCTTATTCGCGGCTGAGGGTCCAACCGCTTCATTGCAGCCCTACATGTGTAGGCCGATTAATTAAAGGTCTATGACAATCTTGCGATTGGGATAGTCAAGTTTACTACTTTTACGTTTCCCATAGCCGCTGAAATGCATGATGTTAGACTGATCATCAAACTGGTCATACAACACACTATTCGTCGTTTCAAATTTCTTCAGGCCTTGTACCGGCTCAGATTCCAGGTACACGATCGTTGCTTCATTATCTTTTTCAAAACCGAGATAGGTCAACGTCAGCGTTTTTGAAGGCGTTCTGAAGCCCAGGTTGGAAAGCACATATTTCTTCACCAGCACATCCATAGCTTTATGACGCGCATCGGACGACAAGTCGGTTTTGGTGTTATAAGCCTTTGCCAGGGCAAGCTCAAAATCATCTGTAAAGATTCTGCAGCTCACTTCAAGCGTGTTTGTTTTTGGGTTATAGTTGATGTCCGTAGAGCTTACATGAAAAGGGTGGAAACTTTCGGCACTGAGGTTCACCGGCATCAGAAATCCCAGGATTAGGTAACAAATTAATAGCAGTCGGGGCATTCTGTTTTGCATATCTCGAATCTTTTTTCGCTTTACAAAAAAACACTTTAAATTTAAACATTCCATAAAAAACAATAATGAAGAAACTCTACATCTCTTTGCTTATTGCCGGCGCAGCCTTTCAGGGCTTACGCGCACAGAACATCCAGAACAATCCTGGAAGTAATCATGGCAATAAGTTCGAACAACTGGGAACCATCCTGACTACACCGAATGAGCAGCGTACTGCAAGTGGTGCACCAGGCGTGAAGTACTGGCAACAACAAGCCGACTATGATATCAAGTGTACCCTGGATGAGAAGAACCTTGTTCTTAAAGGTACCGGAACGGTTACTTACACCAACAATTCACCGGATGTGCTAACCTATATCTGGCTACAGCTAGACGAAAACGAGCACAGCACAACCAAGAATGCTGGTTACCAGTCCAGCAGCAAAATGCCGTCCATGTCTACCATTCAAACGGTAGATCGTGCTGCGGCAGAATCAAAAGAAAATGGCTACGGTGTAAACGTAACATCGTTAACCGATGCCTCAGGCAAAAAACTAATTTATACAGTTAACAAGACCATGATGCGCGTGGAATTACCAACGGCGCTAAAATCGGGTCAGAAGTTCGTATTCAATGTGGGTTGGGACTACAAAATCACAGACCGGATGGTTTTCGGCGGACGTGGTGGTTATGAGTTCTTGCCTGAAGATGGAAACTACCTGTTCACCATGGCACAGTGGTATCCAAGATTGTGCGTTTACAGTGACTTCCAGGGCTGGCAAAATCACCAGTTCACCGGTCGTGGTGAGTTCGCCCTTACTTTCGGTGATTTCAAAGTACAAATCACCGTTCCTGCAGACCACGTGGTTGGCGGAACCGGAGAGGTGATCAACTACAATGCGGTTTTAACGCCTGCCCAATTAAGCAGATACAAAAAAGCGACCACCGCAACAGAGCCTGTTGAGATCGTAACACTTGCTGAAGCAAAAGCGGCTGAAGCTAAGAAAAGCACACAGACTAAAACCTGGGTTTTCCAGGCACAAAATGTGCGTGACTTTGCATGGACCTCTTCAAGAAAATTTGTTTGGGATGCAATGGCGCAGCCTATCGAAGGTAAATCTGTAATGTGTATGAGCTTTTACGGTAAAGAAGCCTACGGCCTTTACAGTAAGTTCTCCACCAAAGCTGTTGCGCATACCGTAAAAACCTACTCACACTTTACTTTCCCGTACCCATACCCAACTGCACAAAGCGTTGAGGCTGCAAATGGTATGGAGTACCCGATGATCTGTTTCAACTACGGCCGTACAGAAAAAGATGGCACCTATAGTGAAACTTCTAAAAACGGTATGTTGGGTGTAATCATCCATGAAGTAGGCCATAACTTCTTCCCGATGATCGTAAATAGTGATGAGCGTCAGTGGACCTGGATGGATGAAGGCTTAAACTCTTTCCTGGAGTATTTGACCGAAGAGCTTTGGGACAATAAATTCCCAAGCAAAAAAGGTCCTGCATATACCATTGTAGACTACATGAAATTACCGAAAGATCAATTGGAGCCGGTAATGACCAACTCCGAGAACATTGTTCGTTTCGGACCAAATGCCTACTCCAAGCCTGCAACAGCCTTAAATATCCTACGTGAGACCATCATGGGTCGCGAGCTGTTCGACTATGCTTTCAAAGAATATGCAAGAAGATGGGCTTTCAAACACCCTACTCCTGCAGATTTATTCAGAACAATGGAAGATGCAAGTGGTGAAGACCTGGATTGGTTCTGGAGAGGCTGGTTCTACAGTACTGACGCGTGTGACATTGCCTTGGATTCGGTAAAAGTTGCACGTCCTGACTTCAACGGTAAGGTACCTGCGCCAAGAACGATCACTGCAAGAGTGGATAAACCTGCTGTAAATGCATTTGAAGATATCTCTAAGATCAGAAACCGTGAGGATAAAAGAATTGTATTCTATACCGATCAGGATAAAAATGCAAGAGACTTCTACTGGAGATATGCACGTGGCATGGAGAAAGTTGATTCAAGTTCATATAAAATGGAGTTCGGCAGACAGATCGAGCAATTGTCCTCTACAGAACAAGCAAAGTATGCTGGAAAATACTTTTATGAAGTTAACTTCAGCAACAAAGGCGGATTAATCATGCCGGTAATTCTTGAGTTTACCTACAAGGATGGCACTAAAAAGATCGACCGTATTCCGGCACAGATCTGGCGCCACAATGAGAAAAATGGCTCTAAATTCTATGTTGAAGACAAAGAAGTTGCTTCAATCAAATTAGATCCTATGCGCGAAACAGCAGATATCGACGAGTCTAACAATGTTTGGGGTGGAGAAGCAAAACCTTCAAAATTCCAGTTGTTCAAACAAAGCGGGGCGACTGCGGCAAGAGGTCAGTCTATCGGCACAAACCCGATGCAAAAAGCAATCAAGTAATATCAACCCGGTATAATGCAAACAGGGCGTCCAAATGATTTGGACGCCCTGCTTTATTTAAATCTTAATACGCTCGTTTATTATAGCCCAGCAGGCTCCTGATTAGCAACCGACTGTTCCAGCTGCGTGTACCACTCCAGACCATACTTACGAATAAGTGGCCCTTTAAGAAACTGATACACCGGAACCTTCAATTCCCTGCCGAAACTACAGGCATCGCTACAAATGCTCCAACGATCATAATTCAGCACCTCAAATTCCGGGTATTGGGTAATCCGGATTGGATAAAGGTGGCATGAGATGGGCTTTGGCCAGTCAACCAGCCCTTGTTCATAGGCCTTCTCGATAGCGCATTTCGTAATGCCATTCTCAAAGGTTACATAGGCGCATTCTTTATTACCGTCAACACAGGGCGTGGTCAGATCGCCGTCCATATCCAGTACCGACGTCCCATACTCCTCTATAGCGGCAATACCGCGAGGTGCAAGCAGGTGTTTGATCTTGGGATATATATCTTCGAGGATTGCTTTCTCTGCATGCTCCAGTGGTGCCCCGGCATCTCCTTCTACACAACATATTCCCTTGCATTTATTTAGATTACACACGAAGCTTTCAGAGATCACATCTTCATGCACAAGGGTATTTTGTACTTCTATCATATTAATTGGTTTTGGCCAGCGGGTATTTCAGGCCCTCTGCCGATGAAATTTCCATGGTAACAGCACCAACCAGAATCTCGACCTGCGCCTTTACAGGCACCCTGTTGCCATCATCTGTTATCCACAGGTATAGTTTACTATCTTTCCTGAAAATACGCCCTGGCTGAATAGAAGGGCTAAACTTCAGGCATCTTATTTTTCCAATGTTCGTCTTGATCACCTCACGTCCTACAAAGGCAATCTCCAGCTGACTTATCTCATCGCCAAGAAAATAGTTCAGTTTAAACTTATCGCCCACCTTCATCTTGGATATATCCAGGCTTCTGGAAAAGTAATAAGCTGATACAAGATCAAAGGTCTGATTGGTCGGACCGGTAAAAGTTCCCCTGTTGGAAACAACCTTTCGCGTTGTCTGGTTGAACCTGGCCTTGTCTGTCCTACGGTATCCTCCCTCACGAATGTTCTCCTGGTAAAAGTAAGGCGTCAGTGTCTCCCGGTCAATATACGAGTCATAATGGTCACGTATCTTGTAGAACACATCGAATGTCCCCGAAGTACGGCCATCAACGGAAAGCCTGTAAGTGGGCTTATTTTCGAACTTCAGATCGCTATCGAGCACCTTTAAGGTACCTTCAGCGGCGGTAATGAAGCCATACTTTAATTTGTACTTCAACACCTCTCCAGGTTGAAATACAGGTTCCGGTTTCACAGGTAACTCCTGTGCAAAAACATTGATACCAAAAAGGCTTAAGGAAAGGAACAGCAGGAAATATCTCATGTGAGCGTTGAACAAAAAGCTTTCCAATTAATCCTTTCGCTTAAAGATCGGCACTGTAGAGCAAGGCTCCCCGTACATAATGCTTTTCGCAACCTTACTCAACTGTCTGGTAATTTCTACATAAGCAAACACTGGAATATCGATGTCTGCGCAGCCTTTTACCACTACACGCTCATTTGCAAAAGTATTAAAATCGATCTTGACAAGTGCTTTACTCAAGAGAATAGCCTCTAACGTTTCCATACTTCCAAAAACAAGTTCATTCACGTAAGGACTTAGTCGGTTAGATAACAACATGTAAGCCCAGGTTGGAACGATCGCATCGGCACTGCAAGTAATTGCCACATTCTTTCCCGCGTACTGAGACCAGTCGTGGGTTTTAATAAATTCCCGGAAATCCTTCTCCCTTAAGATCAGTCCATGAAAAAGATTGTCCTTGATATCATAAACCACGCGCTCAGCCTGATCATAATAGGCCTCCAGATCTAAGGTGATTAACCCACTGGATGCTACTTTGTTGACTATATTTTCCTGAATTTCCATTTTTTAGACATAAAAAAACCGGAAGAGAGATTCTTCCGGTTACAAAATTACGTAAAATAAGATTAATAGAATTTCACCCTATTGTCTTTTATCTTGATTTTGTCCTGAAGTGCCTGGAAGGCAGCGCCTAATGAGCGTTGCGCAACACCAAGGGACATGGTTTCTTTTTGTTTGTAAGTATTGGCTAAAGGTGCCGGTTTACTGAAGCTGGTAGCTGCATAAACATAAACACCGCGTTCACCATCAACAGGTCCGCCAACTTTGTTTACTGGTGTTCCGAAAACGGCACCAATAAGTTTGTTTTCCTGTGCTGCACCTGGTAGGATCGGGTTTGCGAAAACTACGTTTTGAACCGGTGTAACTGGCTTGCCTAATTTCTGTGCAACCTGGTTGATATTTGAAGCGCCATTTACAGCTGCATTCATCTTCTCGGTAAGCATCTTCGCCTTCACTGCAGTAATCACTCCTGGCAGGATGTCTTTCTTAACCGCTTCAAGCGGCAATAAGCCTTTTGGACGGATCTCTGTAAGTTGTACAACAACATAAGAATCTTCCATCTGGAAAACCTGATCAAGTACATCACCTTTAGATGCATCAAATGCCGCTTTAATAATTGGGCGCGGTGTATCAAGTCCTGGAGCATACCCCTGACTTGCTGTGATCTTATCCGCAACCGCTAAAGTATAGCCATGTTTTTTTGCCGCATCAGCAAAGTTTTTACCATTTACTTCAGCAAGGAAGCTTGTAGCCTTTTTGTAAGCCGCTTCTTTCGTCTTGCTGCTTGGGGCAAGGTTTTTCTCAATGTAAGCGACTTTCACCACTTTAGAAGAACCAATTTGCTTTTCAATTTTAATCAGGTGAACACCGAACTGCGATTGTACCACTTTCAATTCACCAGCCTGACCGTCGAATGCTGCATTTTCAAATTCCGGAACCATTTGGCCACGGCTAAAAGTACCAAGCTCGCCGCCTTTATCTTTAGAGCCATCAACGCTGTACTGCGATGCAAGCTGTGCAAAGTTACCACCTTTTTGAACCAAGGTTTTTAGGGAGTCTGCCAACTTCGTTGCTACATCTACTCCACCTAGAGTTCCAGGGTTTAGCAAAATGTGACTTGCTTTAACCGAATCTGGTGATAAACGGGTATCAACAACCTTCGCCAATTTGTAAGAACCGTCGGTTAACACCGGACCATAAATGCTACCTGCTGGCAATGCAAATACTGCAGAATCAACAGTTGGCTCCAGTCTGCCTTTAGTTAGATACGTAAATGGAACCTTAACGTCTGAATTCACAGCAGCGAACAACGAATCATTTTTGCTCGTTCTCAGATCCTGTGCAAGTTTCTCCACTTGTTTAGCGATGGCTAATGAATCTGCTTTCGTCGGGCTAACGTTGAAAGAAACGTAGTTGAATGTGCGGGTTTCAGCCGGGTTATCGAAAAGCTTTTTGTTTTTCGCGTAATAGTCGTTGAAATCAGCATCTGTAGGTTTTACAGAAGCATCAGCGATGCTTGCATAGTCCAGAGATACATAGCTGAAGTTTGCCAGCTTGTTTCTGTTGATATATTCTTCGTTTGCTTCAAGGGAAGTTACGTAAACAGAATTTTTAACCAGGTTGGCATATTTTTGCTGTAAAGCTTGTTTCTCAATTTCCGCCTCAAGCATATCCCATTGTGCTTTAAGCTCCGCATTCTTTTGCGCTTGCTTTAAAGAGNNAGTTGTGGGTTACCGAAATATTGCACAATAAGCGGACTTGGCTTGCTGCCTTGATAAAGATCAAACAGCTCATCGCCTGAAATCGAAAGTCCCAGACGGTTATACTCTTTCGAAAGCACAACGTTTGCAACCTCAGCATTCCATACATTTTCAACCGCCATGGCTTGCATCTGCGGATTAGCAGCACCACCGTATTGTTGTCTGAACTGTGCTTCAGTTTGTTCTACTTTTCTTCCGAAATCTTCAATGCTGATATCTTCCCCATCTACGGTTCCAACAACTCTCTGAGATTCCGCCCAGAATGGCTTTCCTGCACTAACCGCATCACCTAATAAAAATGCAACAATTGCGAAACCGATGGCGCCAATCAAAATGTAGCCTGCACGATTACGCAAAAATGTCATTAAACCCATAATAATATCTATTTACTTTTTTTAAGAGGGCGCAAGATACAACTTTTGCGAAAAAAAGAAAATATATAATCGTATTTGAATAAGTAATTAAAAATTAGCCTGATATCCTTGTAAAAAGGCGAATTTTATTGCGTCAGATCGCCTTTGATATAGGTCTCCCCATAAGCGTTCTCGAACGCTACAGTGCTGAAATCTTCGGGTGCCTGGAAGTTGATCGCATTGATGACGGTGCCATCAGGTTTGGTGATAATTCCCTTAGGTGAAGTGAACTGTTTGGAGTTTTGATTCCATACCAGTTCTTCTGTATTGAACGTGAGATTGGCGTTGATCACAACCACATTCTTGCGAAAGATCGTAATCTGCTCGGTCTCCTTCATGATTGCATACTCCGATGTAATCGTGCCCTTGGAGGCCTGCAGTTCATCGAAAAATTCAATCTTAACCCCTTTGGGCATTTCCTGATAGTTACCGCCGGATTTAGGCGTTACTTTATCCAGGATTGGGGCAAAGCCCTTAGCTTTTACTTTGGCTGAATCGCTGTAGATTACCTCTGCACCAAAAGTGCGATTGGCATTGAATGCCTCCTTTTGTAGTTTAACCGTTTCCACCTTTTTCAGGTCATCATCATTGCAGGCATGAAGCACCATAATGCCTATGCATGCAACCAGACCAAGATGAAAACGACTTTTTCTCATTAATCAAATTTGAATCGCTGGAACCAACGGTCATTCAGCGTAAAACCTAAATGGAAGTTTACAAAGTTCTCCTGAATCAAACCATTTGTCAGCGCCCCTCTTTTTCCAACTTCCGTCGTAAAGTTGATCTTATAGAAAGATCTTCTGGAAGGTGATGGTGCTAAAGGAAAGCCAAAACCAAAGCTTATCGCAGACTGCTTGATATCCTGATCGTTCAGTTGTACATAGGTCTTATCATAACTGAAACCCACACGGTAATCTACCCTGTTCCAGTAACTGCCGATGGAGGTAATATCTGGTGTGATCTGTCCACCAACAGAAAACCCGTAAGTATCCTGAAGCTGCTGATTTACATCACCGATAGAAAAGTCAGACCATTTACCGCGTCTGTAATCTGCACCTATCACCCATACATTATACTTCTGCAGGGAGATACCAAAATTATGCATCATTGGCAACTTCATCTTTGAAGATGGATTTTGCATGTTCGACAGTGTATCTAAAGCAGGCATTTCATCACCTGTTCCTGGATTCTTCAGGTATTGCGTTGCCACAATAGAACGCTTCGAATTGATGTTCGATCCTGCGGATCCGGAATAACCCAGTGTAAAGGATGTTTTCGTGTTTAATGGAATGTTATACTGCGCTCCATAGCTGAACGACAGGCCACCAATGCTATTCTTGGATTGTACCCTTGCATTAATCACGTTAGAATTACCTGCCTCATCTGTTTGGTTTACCAATTCAGAGGAACCAGTTTGCATCAGATTACCGAAGATATACTCTGCATTTGCCCCCAAACGGAAGTGGTCGCCAATTTGAAAACCATAACCCAGATAAGCTTTATTCAAGCCACCCTCTCCTGAATAGAGGTAATCAACCTGTTCAGTACTGGTTCCACCTGGTGAGGTCAGCGTTGCGCGATTGGAAAACTCATAACCAAGTTCGGTATATGGAAGCACACCAATACTCAAGGCCGAACCTCGTGTTACCGGAAAAGCAAGTGTCACATGGTTCAACGTACCATTGAAACTACGCTCGCTTGCATCCCCTTTCTTAAGGTTCATGATCGTACCGCTGGCACCAATGTCAGCGGTGGTCAACGAAATACCAGCATAGGATGCCGGATTCTGCATGTTGATATTGCTGTAACCTGTCGGACTAAAAATCGCAGTAGAAACACCACCCATCGCCTTGTATTGCGGTAAGATCAGTGGTTTAATATTCCCAAGCCCATATCTCGAATATGGTGATTGTGTGGTAACCTGGGCTTTTGCCGCGGTGCCGAAAAGCAGTGCTAATACAGCTGCGGTATAATTTATCTTTTTAAACATATTCAAATGCAATGACTTCATTTAATCCTTTAAGTACCAGGTATGGATCATGAGTGATCTGCGCCGCAAAGATGCTGTTTTTAAACTGCTCCAGCAAGAACTTCGAATCTCCACCTGTAACCATGATTTTCAACGTACTATCGTCTTTATATCTTTGATTTATAAATCCTTCCAGTTCACTTTTTACCCCTTGCAACACACCAGACAGGATCGCAGTCTGCGTATCCGTACCGGCAGGGATGGCCTCATCCCTATTCCATTCGATCAGCGGTAACTTTCCGGTATAGTGCGCCAAAGCGTTAAAGCGCATCTGAATACCAAGACTAATGCTTCCGCCATCATAGCTGCCCACAGCAGACAGGTAATCGTAAGTAATACAAGTACCCATATCTATGATCAGGCAGGCTTGTGCTGCAAATAGTCGGTGTACAGCGAGCAATTTCGCCCACCTATCCAGTCCAAGCGTAGCAGGTGATTTATAATTATTTTGAATTCCGGTATTCTTTTCAACCGAAAACGGAATATATCGGGTATTCGCTTGCAAAAAGGACACCAGGGCATCCTGTGAATGGTTTACATTAGAAAGGATAGCATTCTCGATACGGTAATTTGAAATCAAATGGCTTAGTCGTTCTTCTTCGATGTGCGAAACAACTTCATGAAAAAGTACTGCCCCATCATCAAATACAGCAACCTTACTGTTTGTATTACCGATATCTATTGCAAGATTACGCATTCACCATTCCAAGAATGGATTCAAATATAATTAGGCCATCCTGATTATCTAATATAGGGTCTGCAGCACGCTCCGGGTGTGGCATTAAGCCGAACACATTGCGGCCGGCATTACAAACACCTGCGATGTTGCCGATAGAGCCATTCAGGTTAGATTCTGAGCTCATGTCGCCATTGGCATCACAGTATCTGAATAAAACGCTGTCCGTATCATTCAGCATTTTAATCGTATCCTCGTGCGCAAAATATTGGCCTTCACCATGTGCAACAGGAATCTTTAATAACTTATCCGGATTAGCAAGTCGGGTCAGCATACTGTTGGTTGTCGCAACCTTCAGGTAGCTGTTTCTGCAGATAAACTTTCTGTTTTCATTGTGCAATAGCGCACCTGGAACAAGATTCGCCTCTGCAAGGATTTGAAATCCATTACAGATCCCCATCAGGTAACCGCCATTATTGGCAAAGCGCACCACTTCCTGCATAATCGGAGAAAAACGAGCAATTGCACCTGATCTCAGGTAATCGCCGAAAGAAAATCCACCTGGCAAAATGATAAAATCTGCACCTTGCAAATCATGATCTTTATGCCATAAACGAACAACTTCCTGACCAAGAATATGCTCTAAAACATAAATTACGTCCTGATCGCAATTGGAACCGGGGAAAACTACTACGCCAAATTTCATGATACAAAGCTATCAATCTTTAGCAAGTTTCAAGGGATCAAATTGTTAAAAAAAGTTAAACGAACAAAAAGTACTGTATGGCCAAAACCAGGATCAGGAACAAGCTTTCATAGAACCAGCGCTTACTGGCATTCGCAAAATAGTAGGCCAAAAGCACTGCTCCAGGAGGCACACAGAGTAGAAAATGGTACAGCCTGAAGTTGGGTTTGGTATAGAAACTAATGATTGCACAAATGAACATAAAGAAGAGCATCTGAAACCCTTTTCTGGTGCTAATGAAGCTTCGGAAAAAGCTCTCCCGCAACTGGATCATCGCCAACACCATCATCACACTAACCGGAACAAGCACCAGGTAGTCATTATAGTTAATCTTGAATGTTGCCGGAAATTTATTCGCCAGAGGCAACCAGATTTTATAGAACATGCCCAGGTTATCGTTCAGGTAGTAGAATACACCCAGAAAGAAGAATATCGTCACAAAACCAACCAAACCAGATATCCATTCCCGCCAGCTGAATGATCTATACAGTAGCAGTGATAGCCAAAGCATCAACAGCATCACGATAAACGGAAAATAAACGAGCGTTCCCACCGCAATGATCATCCCGATATCAAACATGATCATGATTACATTTTGAGATTTACCCAGTTTAAGCAACTTATCCATCATCCAGATCAGGAGAAAATTACAGATCAGCGTCGGACTTAAAACCAGAAAAGGCATAAACAAACTCGCCCCAGTAATGTACAACAGTGCTGGCAGATAGCTGGGCTTTGGAAGAAGTCCGTGATTGTTGATGATCACATTGAAGATGATGGCCTGAATGAATATGATTAGCCCGGCAGTAATAACATTGGAAGTCGGACTAAAGGTGTTCTGAAGGGGAATCTGTAGAAAAAACTTAGCATAAGGCTCCAGGAACTCAAAGTTTAGTTGCTCCGGCATATCCAGCAGGATCACAATTCGCATAAAGAAAGTATATGCAAACAGCAATAGTAAGTTTATCGGATTTGAAGTTCTGAACTGATTAATCATGGGCCGGAAAATTAAGCATATTATCTTGCAAACTGTTTTACCAGGCGCTCAATTACCATAGCCGTTTCATCAGGATAGTCAACATGCATCTTTACACCAGACTTAACCCATTCCTTCAAAACTGGCAACCAGTTTTTGTTACTGCCCCAGATTACCGGGATACCAAACTGCTTCAAAGCGAAGGCATTGCACTGCTGCTCATATTGAAATTTCATTGGCACAACAAGCAGCTTTTTCCCAAGGAACAATGCTTCTGCCGGACCTTCAAAGCCTCCACCAGTAAGCAATCCACTACAAGATGCTAGACTTAAATTATATTTTTCGTTATCAATCAAATGTACTTCTACATTCCTGCTCGTATAACCAATGGTTGCGTGCTTGGAAAACACTTGCCACTTCACATCGGGCAACTGATGAAGAATCGGAATGAGAAACTTATCATCGATCGCAGGCAGATAGACGGTGTAGTGGCCATCATCAGAAACCTTAAGATTTCTGATCTGTGAACGGATCACAGGTGTATTGATGAAATGATCGTACTTCTCAAAGTGGAATCCAACATATTGCGTTGCCGGAGCATAATATTTCAACACCAACTGTGCCCAGTCAATACTCTTTGGCTTGGGTACATGCTTAGATTGGAAAGCGGCCTGATGACTCAGCCCTACACTTTCCAGACCTCTTCTTTTGCATGCCCAGGCAGTTACAGGTTCAAAGTCATTAATGATCAGGCTGTAATCTTCAAGAGGCAATTTGTTCATGTCATGCACAAACCGGCCCAGGTTCATACTTCGCCAAGTTTCGTAATGATTTACTCCACCCTTTTTTCCAAAGATGAAACTGAAGCCATGAAGTTCATACTTAACGTTCTCAATGAGGCTCACATCAGCCTGAGTTCCGCTGATCAGCAGATCAAGTTCGCCATATTGATGCAGCAAGGGTACGATTTCTCTCGCACGGCTGATATGGCCATTGCCTGTCCCTTGAATTGCATATAATATCTTCATGAAGTGTCAGAACTTCCCGGGCTTAAGCCACGGGAACTTTGTCCTTACGTTTTTCTGTGTAAACGGCGAAGCCCAAGAATGCAATTAACAAGATGCTACCAGCCATGGAAACCTTTTCACCCATGTAGTACGAAGTTGGCTCAAACTTAAATTCTACAGTATGATTTCCAGCTTCCAGTTGTGCTGCTCTCAACACATAGTCGGCACGGAAGTAAGGTTTTTTCACCTTATCCACATACATGTTCCAACCTTTATCGTAGTAAATCTCAGAGAACACCGCAATTACATCATTCGGTGAACTATAAGAATAAACCAAATGATCCGGGTGGTAACTATCCAATTTGATCATCGACGTCGGGCCACCAGGACCTACACGCTTCAAATCGATCATACCCTTATATTGCTGATCAACGATCGCTTCACGCTTTGGATCGAAACTGTTGATTGCCTTCATTTCCTCATCTGCATCCTTCGCGAATTCAATCTTCTGTACAAACCATGCATTTCCAGCAGCAGTATTATTTCTGGACATCTTAAATGCGCCAGTCTGCCTGTCCTGTGTAATGATGTATTTTGTATTCAGCATATCCAATACATCCTGGTTAATGCTTTTCGCAAATTGTTTGTCAATTAACTCCTGATAACGCTTAAGCTTCGCGGCGTGATAACCGCCTACCGTTTTGTGAAACTGGGAAGCACTTGCATCCGAAAACGTCGAAATCGTCAAATCCATCACCCTGAAGTTTGGATCTTTATCCGCCAGAATGAACGTATCCACGTCGCGTGCCTGAAAGTGGTTTTGAAGGTCTGATTTACTTGCGAAATTATCCTTGTTCAGGTATCTGCGATCCACTTGCCACATGTCAACTAATACCAGTAAGCCAAGTAATGCATATACAAATTGCATGTTCATCTTCTTAGTGAAAAGTGCCCATAGTAGTCCGTAGGCCAATGCAATGAACAACACACTTCTTAAGGCATCAGCTCTGGCAATATCTACACGGTCAGACACCAATGCATTCGCAATGTTTTGTGCCATACCCCTGTTATTCTGCATGATCTGCGTTAAAGCATCCAGGATCTGCGGATGCGTAGCGCTGGTGAAGCTAAATAGCGCAGTAGGCATAATGGCTACAAGCAACGCAAAGCCACCGGTAATTGCCGCAGCAATACTTAACTTTTTAACAAGCACTTTTTGCTCCCACTTACCATCTTGTGTTTCCCGTAAAGACAGGAAGGCCAAAATCGGCACCATTAAACCAACAATCGCAAGGATAGACTCTACCGCCCGGAACTTGTTGTACAAGGGGAAATATTCAAAAAAGATGTCAGAAATCAACGGGAAGTTCCTGCCAAAGGACAGCAGCATAAACAAAATGGTTGTTCCAAGGATCCACCATTTGATACGATTTTTCACCACGAGCAATCCGAATACAAACAAGAAACATATGATTGCACCGAAGTAGTAAGGACCAGATGTACCTGGCTTCTCACCCCAGTACTGCTGCATACCCAGTTGTCCTGCTAATTGCTGGATTGCCGGTGTCGGATCACCTCCGGTAACTTCGGCAAGCGCTTTATAAAGGTGGCTTTCCGGTTTTACAAGCGCATCTATGCTTGTTGCACCGCCATATAGGTTAGGAATGAGGAACGTGAAACTCTCGCCTACACCCTGACTCCAGCCATAAGCATACTCCTTTGATAGGCCATTTTTCTCTTCTGCACGGTCCGTAGTTAAATGAGACTTACCACGGTTAGATTCTGCCCCATATTCATAAGTCGTCCAGAGTGTACCTGCATTTACCATCAGCGCAACAACTGCACCTGCGGCCAAATACCCAAGGCCTCTTCCGATTACCGCAATACGTTTTTCTTTGATCGCATGATAAAGTTCAATACCAATAAAAATCAACAATGCAATTGCCAGATAATAGGTCATTTGAATATGGTTGGCCCGTATTTCCAATGCCATAAACAAGGCAAACAAACTACCACCAAGCCAGTATCTGCCGCGCATACTTAAGATTACACTAGCCAGTATTGGCGCACAAAATGCGATTGCCAGCGCCTTATTGCTGTGTCCCGCGGCAATGATGATGAAATTGTATGAGGTAAAAGCAAACGCAATTGCACCTGCAGCGGCAAGAAATGGATTAACCTTTAAGGTGCAAAACAAGAGGTATGCGCCCAAAAGGTACAGCAATACCACATCTACAGGATCAGGAAGTACAGTTTTAATGAAGTTAATGCCATGTGAGGCAATGTTCATTGGGTATTGTACCCAGATTTGGTAGGCAGGCATCCCACCAAACATCTGGTTGGTCCAAAGGGGGCCTTTGCCATCCTTTTCCTTATAATCCATAATTTCCTTCTGCATGGCCTTAGCTTGTAAGACATCGCTTTGAGCGGGCCCTTTACCTGATAGAACAGGACTGAAGTACGCAAAACAGATGATTATGAAAAATGCAATGATGGCCAGATGTGTGCCATTCCTTTTAAACCATGTATTCATTAAAGGTTAGTTTTAATTAAATCTAACCCCAAAAATATAAAAAGGAAGGAAATAAGCGCCTAAATGAGGAATTATAAAATATTATTTCACTTCCTCATACTCCACAAAATCTCCAAGTTTATCGGCATTTCCCTTCTTGGGTTGTGGGGGTACATAGTCAATATTAATCGAGCCTTCGGGAGCCCGTCTTCTCTGCTGCTGCTGTTGCTGCCTTGGGTCGGCGGCAGTCTGCTGCATCTTACTGAACATATTTTTTAGCACCAACGGAAAGATCAGCCTGATTAGCAACCTGATCAACCAAAGCACCATTATAGTGATAAATATAAATTTTATTAAACCCATGTTTTACGACTGATATTTACAAATATGACGGATTTGCCCTTTCATTATTACAGCATTCTGGAATTTATTGCACAAGAATTACATACACAATAAGCACACCAGTTTAGTCTTCATCGAGTATTTCCGCTACCCGGCCAACTTGTCCATCTTCCAGTCTGACCTTTATACCGCGTGAATGGTAAGGTGCTGATGTTAAAATATTTGCAACAATACCTTCGGTCAGGTTACCTGTACGCTGATCCTTTTTCAATATGATATTTACCGCCAATCCCGGGTAAATGTCTTTTCTGTTTCTTCCGTCCATATTATTTTGAAAACCGCTCTTCAAAGATTTTTTCCATAGCAAACATCTCATCTCGGAGTCTTGCTGCTAACAGGAAGTCCATATCCTTGGCGGCTTTAGCCATATCTTTTTTAGTTTTATCAATCGCCTTTTGCATCTCTGGCTTACTCATATACTGAACAACCGGATCAGCTGCCAGGCTCACCTCATCAAATTCTACGTATGCTTTAGCGCTTTCATTTTTATCAGCGAAGTTCAACATGGAAGTTTGTTCCATAATGGCCTCTCTTGATTTACCCACCGTTTTCGGGGTAATGCCATGTTCAAGATTGTAGGCAATTTGCCTTTCGCGGCGTCTGCTAGTCTCTTCGATGGTTTTTTCCATGGAATCTGTGATGCTGTCCGCATACATGATTACCCGGCCTCGATCATTCCTTGCGGCACGTCCGATGGTCTGGATCAGTGAGCGTTCCGAACGTAGGAAACCCTCCTTATCTGCATCCAGGATCGCCACCAGCGACACCTCCGGCAAGTCCAAACCCTCCCGAAGTAAGTTGATACCGATTAATACATCAAACTCCCCTAAGCGCAAGCCACGCAGAATCTCTACCCGCTCAAGTGTCTTTACTTCGGAGTGAATGTACCGAACTTTAATATTCAAACGATCCATATATTTCGTCAGCTCTTCAGCCATACGTTTGGTCAAGGTGGTTACCAGCACGCGGTCACCCATCTTAATCGTTTTATCTACTTCGTCAAGCAGATCATCCACCTGGTTGATCGCGGGCCGAACCTCAATCTCCGGATCAAGCAAACCTGTTGGCCTGATTACCTGTTCAATTACCACACCTTCAGATTTTTGCAGCTCATAGTCCGCCGGTGTTGCACTTACATAAATCGTCTGCGGCGCAAGCCTTTCAAACTCGTCGAAATTTAAAGGTCTGTTGTCTAATGCCGATGGCAGACGGAAACCGTATTCTACCAGCGACATCTTTCTGGACCGGTCACCACCGTACATTGCACGGATCTGCGGAACGGTAACATGACTCTCATCAATGACCATAAGGTAATCGTCCGGGAAATAATCCAGCAAACAGAATGGACGCATCCCTGGCGAACGCCCATCGAAGAACCTGGAATAGTTCTCAATACCGGAACAATAACCAAGCTCCTTCATCATCTCAATATCGAAATTTACCCGCTCTTCAAGTCGCTTTGCTTCCAGCAGCTGCCGGTCACCAATCAACTGATTTTTACGGATCTCCAGCTCCTCCTGTATACCCCAGATCGAAGAATTAAACCGGTCTTTAGGTGTAACGAAAAGGTTTGCAGGATATATCGCCATATCTTCCAACCTCTCGATCGTCTTTCCAGATACCGGGTCAATGACAGACAGCTCTTCGATGTCATCCCCAAAGAAGGATATCCGGTAAGCATTGTCCAGATAGGCTGGATAAACATCCACCGTATCCCCTTTAACGCGGAATGTTCCGCGCTTGAAATCATTGATCGTCCTGGCATACAGGATCTCTACCAAACTATGTAAAAATGAATTTCTGGAGATTCTTGTACCAACCGCAAAACGGAAAACGGACCTGGAAAAATCCTCTGGATTTCCCATACCATAAATGCAGGAAATTGAGGATACCACAATAACATCACGGCGTCCAGACATGAGTGCAGAGGTGGTACGAAGCCTTAGTTTCTCGATTTCCTCATTAATACTCAAATCCTTTTCAATGTAAGTATTGCTGCTTGGCATGTAAGCCTCAGGCTGATAGTAGTCGTAATATGAAACAAAGTAGTTCACCGCGTTGTCCGGAAAAAACTGCTTAAATTCTCCATACAGCTGTGCGGCAAGGGTTTTATTGTGACTTAATATTAAGGTTGGTTTTTGTGTTTGTTCAATAACATTGGCGATGGTAAATGTCTTACCCGAACCCGTCACCCCCAATAGGGTCTGATAGTGTTCACTATTATTAACGCCCTCCACCAGCTGCGCAATTGCATTTGGCTGATCACCGGTGGGTTTATAATTGGATGCTATTTTGAATTTCATAGGTATTCAAAGATAAGGATTATTGACATATTGGAATATCGTCTTAAAGTCCTAATTTTAGGTACCTTTACTGCGCCTATGATGTTCGAATTAAATAAAGTCAATTCTATTGCAAACACCTTTATCGCTGAATTAAGGGACATTAACATTCAACGGGATCCCGCACGGTTCAGAAGAAACCTGGAACGTCTCGGTGAANNTTCTTTGCTTTTGAAATCAGCAAAACCCTGAAGTACAGTGATAGCGAAACACAGACCCCGCTTGGCATTGCACAAACCAAGGCGCTGACCAGCCCACCAGTGCTGGGAACCATCCTCAGAGCAGGACTTCCACTACATGCCGGCATGTTAAACATTTTTGACCTTTCTGATTCGGTATTTGTTTCTGCATATCGCAAAGTGCATAGCAGTGGTGCCTTCACCATTCAGATTGAAAATATCTCTACACCAAACCTGAATGACAGGATCCTGATCATGTCTGATCCGATGCTTGCGACGGGTTTGAGTATGGTTATGTGCTGCAAGGAACTCCTCGCCAGATTTAAAGTTAAAGAATTACACATCGTTGGCCTTATTGCGAGCGCAGAGGGTATCCGCCATATTCAGGCAAATCTACCCCACGCGAAGTTGTGGATTGGCGCTATCGATGAGGAGATGACCAGCAAGTCCTACATTGTGCCCGGATTGGGTGATGCCGGCGACCTGGCCTTTGGCAAGAAACTATAATGAAAAAACATATCTTTTTTGACCTGGATCATACGATCTGGGATTTTGACAGAAATGCTGAAGAAACCCTCATGGAGTTGTATCAGCACTACAAACTGGATGAGTTAGGCCTCAGCTCTGCAGAGGAGTTTATCTTAAACTATACCCTAAACAATCATGCGCTCTGGGCGGACTACCACCTCGGAAAAATCACCAAGGAACTACTACGCGCCGAACGTTTCAAACGCACATTCGTTCAGATGGGTATCGTCCCAGAACTGGTCCCTATGCAATTTGAAGAAGATTATGTAAGACTTAGCCCAACCAAGACCAATCTTTTTGAAGGCTCACTTAAAGTGCTCGAGTACCTGCAACAACGATATCAACTGCACATCATCACGAACGGCTTTAAGGAGACGACCATCACAAAGATGAATCTTTCCGGGTTGGATCCTTATTTTAAGAACGTCATCATTTCCGAAGATGTAGGTATTAACAAACCACATCCTCAGGTCTTCCAATATGCTATTGACAAGGCAAATGCAAAGCTGGAAGAAAGCATTATGATTGGCGACAGCCTGGAAGCAGATATCTATGGTGCTCAAAACTTTGGTATGGATGCAATCTTTTTCAATCCACTACGCAAAGAAAAACCAGCGGATGTCGCTCGGGAGATCTATCACCTGGAGGAGTTACTTCTACACTTCTAAGCTAACTTGATTTATGAACACAGCAGGCGTTTTTAGTTCCATCAAGATCACCACAGACGCTTATCGGAAGCGCCTTGAAAATGTTCAACCAGCCAGATTTGAGTTAAGTCCTCCTGATGGTGGCTGGTCTTATGCTGAAGTTTACGCGCACATCTTCGACCTGAGCATCTTATCCTTAGAGGCCATCGATCGCTGCCTGTCGGATGNNAACGGAAAACACCTTTCATCACACGAGCTATCCTTTTTTTTGGTGCATTTCCGCCTGCCATGAAATTCAAAGTTCCCAAACAGTTTGAATCCCGGGTAAGGAAAATCAGCATTGCGGAAGCAATTAAGCTGATGGACGAATTTGAGCAGAAACTTGTACCCTATACAAACAAGCTTAACGCAGCAGTAGCAACGCAAAAAGCTGCTCATCCCAAACTGGGCTATTTGAATGCGGCACAATGGTTAAGATTCATAGAGATTCATCTGAAACATCACCTGAAACAGCTGCAGCGAATTGACAAGCAAGATAATTTCACATCTTTGCGCCCATGAATATTCCGGGAATCAAAGGCTTTGACCAAGATGCTTTCCAAAAATACCTGAAGAATACCGGCTGGCTGATGTTCGGTAAAATCCTGAGCATGGTCATCAACCTGCTCACGGCAAACTACCTGGGTGCAATATCCTTTGGAGATTTAAGCTTTGCCGATGCCCTTACTGCCATTGTAGCTGCAGTAGGCACCTTAGGGCTCGACAGTTTCATCATCCGTGAAATTATCCAGAACCCGGAAAAGAAGGATGAGATTCTCGGGACTTCCCTGTACATGCGAATTGCCGTTAACCTGTTGCTGATTCCGGTATCCGTCTTAATCTATGTGGTTTTCCATCATTTTTCCGGACGCAGCGATAATTCGCTAACCTGGATCGTATTCTTCCTTGCCTTCGCTTCCTTTTTCAAATCTTTTAACGTCATTGACTCCTATTTTCAGTCACAGGTAGCCTCTAAGTATGTGGTTCAGGTTCAGAATGTCTGTGTCATCGTTTCCGCTGCCGTTAAAGTATTATTGGTCGTTTTTGGCCTCCCGGTGATCTATTTCGCGGCTGCCTTATGTTTCGACGGTTTTATACTGGCGGCAGGCCTGGTATGGATGTACCATCGCCGGGGGCAACATATGCGAAAATGGCATTTCAATAAAGATCGGGCCAGATCATTGCTCAAGCAATCCTTCCCTTTGATCCTCTCCGCCGTGATGGTATCCATCTACATGAAGATCGATCAGGTCATGCTGAAAACGGTTGGAAGTGCGGAAGTAGGTATCTATGCTGCGGCAGCTAAACTCAGCGAAGCCTGGTACTTCATTCCGGTGGCTATTGTGACATCTGTGTTCCCGGCAATTATACATGCACGTAAAACCGACCTGGAGCGGTACAACAAAAGAATGGGCAATCTCTACGACTTGTTGATTTTTATCAGTCTCCCGGTAGCCCTTTTCATCAGCTTCTTTGGCTCGGACATCATCAATCTGCTATACAGAAATAACCAATTCGACGGTGCAGGACCAATGCTTGCCATTCACATCTGGTCTGGCGTTTTTGTATTTCTCGGTAGTGCAAGTACACAATACCTCCTCGCTGAAGGCTATACGCTGGTTTCCTTTCAACGAACCGCATTAGGAGCAGTCTTAAATGTGGTCCTAAACTTGTGGTTGATTCCCCTATATGGAGGAATGGGCGCATCTATTGCAACATTGATTGCCTGTATATTTTCGACATTTTATCTTTTATTTTTACCCCATACCCGGCAGCAAGGCATTATGATGTTAAAATCCTTATTTTTGATTTCTGCGGCACAAAAAATATTTAAATCTTGAGTACACTTAAAGCATTAACGACACTGTTGGCCAAGCCACGGCGATTGAAAGCGCTCCTATCCTATGGGCATAAAGGTTATTTAAACAGCATTGGATGGTTTCGTGCATTCGATGACCAGCAGGCAGTCGATGAAAACGGCAATCCAATACCCTGGGTAACCTATTCCTTCATAGATTTTATCCGTGACAGGTTAAACAAGAACCTGGTGGTATTTGAGTATGGCTCTGGCAGTTCCACGCTATTCTATGCCAACCGTGTAGGCAGGGTGGTTTCAGTTGAACATGATGAATCCTGGTA
>DDAD01000140.1:15780-42920 GCA_002333205.1 Pedobacter sp. UBA2067 | reverse complement strand
AATGCCGAGATGATCTACACGCAACTGAGTACTGATGGTGAGTATGCCCGCAAAGCGGCTATGCTGACAGAGAAATTCGACATCATTATCGTAGATGGCCGCGACCGCGTAAACTGTTGTAAATACAGCCTTGCAGCACTCAGCGACAAAGGGGTTGTGGTTCTTGACGATTCGGAACGCCCTGCGTATAATGATGCAAGGATATTACTTAAACAAGCGGGATTCAAAGAACTATCGTTTAGCGGCATTTCACCCGGATTATTTTATCTCAAATCAACTTCTGTATTTTACAGGCCTGATAACTGCCTCTCGATCTAAGAATTTCTATGCTAAGTGAAGACGTAAAAAGCGCCTATAATGAATTCTACAAGTCCAGCGATGAAGCCTGGCGCATGCTTGGCGCCAAAGCCAAAGCCCGAAACATCATGGACGTTTGCAAAAGCATCGCCCCGGAGAGGATTCTTGAAGTTGGCGCCGGCGACGGTAGTATACTCCACTTTCTGGACGGGGCAAACTTCGGCAAAGCGATCTACGCCCTGGAGATTGCGGATACCGGTGTAGAACGGATTAAAAACCGAAAGCTCAAAAGCCTCCATTCGGTACAATCCTTTGATGGCTATACCATCCCCTATCCGGACAGTTATTTTGACCTGGTGATCCTGGCACACGTGCTGGAACATGTAGAGCATGAACGTATCCTGATCCGGGAGTTGAATCGCGTTGCCAAACATGTCGTTGTTGAGGTACCATTGGATTACAGGTTCGGAGTTGACAAGCGTATGAAGCACTTTCTAAATTATGGGCACATCAACATGTACACCCCTACGCTCATCCGCTTCTTACTGCAGGGGGAAGGTCTGGAGATCATTGCTGATAAAACATCGCTCACCCCTCCGGACACCATTAAGTTTAATGAGTTCGAGAATAAAAAAAACAAAAAGACCATAACCAGGGTACTTAAAATAGAATTGGAGTACAGGCTGAAAAAGCTATTCGGATCCATTCTTGGAAAGAAAAAACAAGAGCAATTTGGTAATGCCTATACGGTACTGGCCAAAAACTCGAGTCAAAACCTGCAAATTTTTTAAGATGCAAAATTTTGCTCCAATAGCCTTATTCGTCTATAACCGGCCTCAGCATACGGAACGAACAATCAAATTCCTTCAACAGAACGATGTTGCAGCAGAAAGCCGCTTGTTCATATTTTCCGATGGCCCGAAAAGCCCGGTTGATGAAGACAAGGTTCAGGAAGTACGCGATTTTCTAAAAACCGTTGAAGGCTTCAAGTCCGTGGAAATTATCCAACGTAAGGAAAACGCAGGATTGGCAAATTCGGTAATTGCCGGGGTAACGCAACTCATCAACGACTACAAACAGGTAATTGTGCTGGAAGATGATTTAGTGACCTCACCGCATACACTTACCTATTTCAATGAGGCACTCAACCGATATCGCTACGAACATAAGGTGATGCACATTGGTGCTTACATGTACCCCCTTACAACGCCCAACCTTCCGGAGAGCTTTTTTTACCGGGCAGCCACCAGCTGGGGCTGGGCAACATGGGAACGTGCATGGAAGCAGTTCGAACCGGATATTGATGTTTTAATTCCGCAGTTCGACAGCAAGATGATCAACGATTTCTCTATTGATAAGACCATGAATTTCTGGAAACAGATGCAGGATTTTAAAAAGGGTAAAAACGACTCCTGGGCAATACGCTGGTACGCGTCGATATTCCTGAAAGGAGGATTAACGCTCAACCCGTCACATTCGCTGGTGAACAATATTGGCCATGACGGTACAGGTGTGCATTCTGGCATTAACGACATTTACAATGTGATTGTAAATCCACGACCTATCCGACAGTTTCCAGCAACCATTAAGGAACACCCGCTTGCATATCAGGCCATCAGGAAGTTTCTGGCAAACCGTAAAGGATCCTACTGGACCAGACTCGTACGATTTATCAAAGGAAAGCTATAAAAAAAAGCCGCCAATGAATCATCGGCGGCTTTTTGCATCATTATGGTTTAATAACCGGAGTTCTGTTTCAGAGCACCTTTGCTCAAGTCAATTTCATTCTGCGGGATAGGTTGATATTCATTCTTTCCGAGTTGGAAGTTGGCGATAGACAAATAGCTGCGTTTCGTTCTTTCCACCTCAAGATATTTATTGATCACTGTTCCAGCTTCGCCCCATCTTACCAGGTCAAAGAAACGATGACCCTCCAGACAGAATTCCAGACGTCGTTCCATTTTCAATGCCCTCATAGCCTCATCATATCCTGCAAATGCATTAGGGTATACTGCCACATTATAGTTTGCCGCATCACCACCGGTAAGTTTCTGAACTTTACGGCTGCCTTGTGCCCTTGAACGCACCTGGTTGATTAAAGCCCTTCCGGTTTCGTAATCACCTGTTTCGATACTAGCTTCCGCTTTCCATAGCAACACATCCGGGTAACGAATCACATAGTAGTTCAGATCATTCGTATATGGATTAACCCTTAGCCAGTGTGGACCTAATGGAGATACCAGACGCTTTTTCAAACTAAATGGACCATAGGTTGCAAGATCACGGATCCAGGTGGTGCTGTATGGTGCGGGAAGATCCAGAAATGGAATGCCTTCACGAGCAATGCTGTGATCTAACCTTGGATCCACAAAATCTGTAGCGGTCACATCAACATTGTCTCCCACAGGCAAACCTGCTGCATTTGTTTTAAAGCTATTCACGAGGTTCTGAGATGGCCGTAGAAAGCCGTATTGTGCACCTGGCCAGTATGGTCCGCCAATTGGGAATAAGCGATCCCCAATGGAGCCATTGTAGCTATTGGTAGAACCATCATTAATGGAGTGCTGTACGGCGAAAATGATTTCTCTTCCGTTATCGTTTTCAGGCGTGAACGTATCAGAGAAATTCGGCATCATCACATAATTCCCTTTCAAGATCACGGTATCCGCAGCAGATTTAGCCTCATTCCACTTCTTCTGGAAAATGTAGGCTTTTGCTAAGTATGCCCATGCTGCAAATCGGGTAGGTCTTCCAGGCTGTGTAGTCTGCGTATTCGGAAGTACATTGATACCTGCTTTAAAGTCATCTTCGATCTTGCGCCATACTTCTTCTGAACTTATTGCCTCATTCGAAACATAGTAGTCTTCTTTCGCTTCTGCGGTTTCATCAATGTATGGTATCTTATTATAGATTTTCTTCAGATCGAAATAAAAGTGACCCCGTAAAAAACGCATCTCTGCAATCCGTTGACTCCGCAGCGCGTCATCATATCCGGTAGCGGTTTTAATTAACCTTAATGCCTGGTTTGCGCGGTTGATACCTTCGAAACACGCCATCCACTTTCTTTGTGCATCCAGCGAGGTTGCATCAACTGTAAAGGTTTCCATTTTATGGATGTTATTCTGGTCGCCTGTACCACCTCCACCTTTATAGGCATCATCTGAAGTTACATCTCCAAAAGACCAGTTAGATGCAGGGGAGTTAAACGCATTCGAGGCCTGATCAATCTGACCATTCAGCACACTATAGGCACCAACAATAACCGTCTCTACACCACTCTTCTCCGCGAGCTGATCCTTTGAAAGCTGCCCTAGTGGGGGTGAATTCAGGAATTCTTTTTTGCATGCCGTTGTCATCAGCGCAGCTGACACAAACAGATATATTAATTTAGTTTTCATGTTTTTTCTTATCATAATCATTAAAATGTCATTCCCAATCCAAGCGTGTATGTTCTTGAATTCGGATAAAGACCGCGGTCAACACCCATGTCCAGGTTTCTGTTGTCTGAAGAATAGTTCTGCATACCCACTTCAGGATCTAGTCCTTTATACTTCGTAAATGTTAGCAGATTCTGGCCTTGCACAAACACCCTTAGTTTTGCAGCATGAATTTTTGCAGCAAGTGCTTGTGGCAATGTGAAACCAAGTTGTACATTCTTCAATCGTAAGTACGCACCGTCCTCTATAAAATAAGTAGAAGGACGCAATTCATTGTTTGCATCTTTAGTACTTAAGGCTGGTACAGTGGCATTAGGGTTTTGAGGCGTCCAGGCATTCAGGATGTTTGTACTTTTGTTAAACTGATCGAAGAAGAAGTCGTTGTGGTATCTCATGAAGTTGTAGATGTTGTTTCCAGACACACCTTGCAAAAACACACTCAGATCTAAATACTTGTATTCCGCTTTCAGGTTAATTCCGAAAGTTACCGTCGGAATTGGGCTACCCAGAAAAGTACGGTCATTCGCATCAACTACCCCATCACTATTTAAATCTGCATAACGCAAGCGGCCTACCCCTTTTCCAGTTTGTGCCGGAGCGGCTGCAACTTCTTCAGCAGTTTTGAAAATGCCGATTACCTGGTGTCCATAGAATGAAGCGATCGGCTGACCTACAGCTGTCCTTTGCAGTTCCAACCCGCGACTAAGATTATTACTTGCAGGGCTCGAAATGTATGAAAGTTCTCCACTCAAGCCGGTTAATCTATTCTTGATGAAAGCGATGTTTCCACCAATTTCATAGCGGAAAGTCTTTTCACGATTGCTCAGGTAGTTGGCTGCAATTTCCAATCCCTTATTGTTCATTGATCCACCGTTGATATACGGTGCAGCTGCCTGGCCAAAAACAGAAGGTTGTTTAGGTTGTACCAGCAAGTCTTTGGTGTCCTTATTAAAGTAATCGAGTGTCAAGGTCACGCGCTCATCCCACAAGCCAAGGTCAATACCTAAGTTTGTCTGTGTAGTAGTTTCCCATTTCAGCTGATTATTGCCATATCTGTTTTGGGCAATCCCCGGAACGAGACTATTGTTGGTTCCGCCAAGGTCGTAAGTGGTATTATAAAGGTCCAGACCGAAAGAGGAATAAGCGGCATAAGGTGCAATTTCCTGGTTACCCGTTTGTCCCCATCCAAAACGTAACTTCAAGTTACTGATTACAGGTACATTGCTCTTGATGAAATCTTCTTCAGATAATCTCCAACCTGCAGAAAATGCTGGAAAGACTTGGGTGTTATAGCCTTCTGCTAATTTAGAAGAAGCATCACGACGCACCGTTGCAGAGAAAAGATAGCGGTCATTATAGGTATAATTAGCCTTCGCGAACAACGAGAATAAGGTAGACTTAATTCCGGAGCCCGTGTTTTTAGGTAAACCTTGCCCTGCATCCAGATAGCGTACATCCAGAATATCAACAGGGAAGTTATCACGATAAGCACTGAAAAATTCCGAATAGAACCGGATTGCTTCCGTACCTGCAAGCACATCAATCTGGTGTTTGTCGATTGTCGTGTTATAGTTCAGCGTATTTGACCAGGTCCAGGTCTTTGAAACGTTGTTCTGAACGGTCAGGTTACTGATGTTCTGACTGGTGATTGGCCCTTCATTATACCTGGAGCTGTACGAACTTTGATTAAAGGTGTTATAATCTACAGCAAAATCTGTTTTTGCTGTCAGCCCTTTTAATATGGTTACTTCAGCAAATACATCGCCCAGAATTCGTAATGTCTTGCCAACATTGTCTTTATTGTAGTAGAGGTTCGCAAGCGGGTTTCTGATATCGTTCAATCCGCTCACAGGACCAGCAAAATTGCCATTGATATCGTACACATTGGTCAAAGGATGTGCTTTGTAAGCATCACCGGTTACACCACCGATCGCCAGGTTTGAATTTGCACCTGCACGTTCAGCGTAGGAAACACCAATATTCTCGCCGATACGTACACGATCAAGAATGTTGTAATCTGAATTTAAACGAACGGAATATCTTTTGAAACCAGTGTTCCTTAAAATACCATCCTGATTGTAATAACCGGCGGAGAATGCCTGTCGTGCCTTGTCGCTTCCGCTGTTTAACATCACGTTATGTGATTGTACCACTGCAGCATGATAAATCTCATCAAACCACTTGGTATTTCCCGCACGGATGGTTTTCGCAGCATCCAGAAACTCGGGGATCACGGCTGTAGGACCTGAACCGAAGATCGGGCTACTTGGTGCAATGCCATCGTTATTCAAAGCTGCGAAGTACGTATCACCAAATTGCTGTGCATTCAACAGGTCCGGTACATTACTCACATTTTGGACACCGACCATACCATCGTAGGCGATCTGTGTTTTACCGCGCGTACCTTTTTTAGTCGTGATGATCACAACGCCATTCGCTGCTCGGGAGCCGTAAATGGATGCGGAAGAAGCATCCTTCAAAACCTGAATAGACTCAATATCAGCAGAATTAATCATGCTTATACCCGAAGTTGTCGGCACACCATCGATGATATACAACGGATCATTGTTTCCGATCGTACTAAAACCACGCACACGAACAGAAACACCGCCGCCAGGCTGGCCATCGCCAACCACGGCAACACCAGCAGCCTTACCTTGCAGGGCTTGGTCCACACCTGCAACCGGAACAGTTTTCGCTTCATTAACATTCACAATAGACACTGCGCCTGTTAAATCTTTTTTACGCTGCGTAGAATAGCCCGTTACTACAATTTGCTCCAGCGTGTTACTTTGCTCTTTAAGTTTAACCAGAATCGAAGCATTTTCCCCCGATTTAAAGCGGTAGCCTTTGATCACATTTGTTTCAAAGCCGATATAGGAGAAGGTTATGGTGTAAGACCCTGAAGCATTGAGGTTGGGCATGGAGAACAAACCTTTTTCGTTTGTACTTGCAACCCTTTTTTCCGCATTGCCTTCATTTCTTACTTCAACGGAGACGCCAGGTAGCGGTCCGCCCTGGTCACTCTCTACCATCCCGGAGAGCGTCGCAGTTGTGCCCTGCCCCATGGCAAGGTAGTTTGTTCCACAGAGTAAAAGTACAAGGAAGTTAAACAGCCAGGGCCGTTTAGTCCGTACAAGATGTTTAAGCGTAAAGTGTTTCATACATGATTTATTATTGGTGAAATTTATTCTTGATTTTGAGGATCTGATACCCAGATCTGGTCTTCCTGATTGCTAAATCATTTACCTCGGTGATCACCTGAAGCATTCGTTCCAGCGTATCTTCCGCATAGAAACTTCCGGTGAAATAATGATTCTGCAAACCTGAAACAGGATAATCTATTTGGACATGGTAGGTCTGCCCCAATGTCTGGAATACATCAGCCACTGGTGTTCGGTAAAAGCTTAGTGCAACGGCAGTACCATTGGCCGGGTCAACACCATCTGCGTGATGCCCCTGGGACAATGCCGCAGCCTGATCTTCTATTCGCCTGATGAGGATGTTTCCAGATTGCCTGGTATATATGAGCTCCTGGTCAGGAATTAAGAAATAATCCAAAGATTTGCCATTAAGCTTATTTTCTACCCTGATCATGACTTTGCCTTCAAGCAGACGCACTGTTGTAGTTGGATTGGACACTGGCGCATTGATTAGGAATTTTGTCCCTAATGCCGTCGTTGAGGTGTTTTCGGCCATGACCCTGAATGGTCTTTTGCTGTCCTTGGCCACCTGAAACAGCGCTCGCCCCACCAGTTTAATGTCACGACGATCTGCCTGAAAATGCTCCGGTAAGGAAATTGTTGAGCCCGGATCCAGGTCAACCCCTGAACCATCTTCAAGCTGATAATGCCTGATGTCGTTAGCATCATTACGGATCAGCTTCCAACGCATAGCGTGCTCTAGCCCTTCAGCTTCCTGCTCAACCACCATGGTCTTAGGGAAAAGAAACCATGTACCTGCAATTAACAGTAAAGCTGCGGCGACACCAGCATAGCGCCAGGACAATTTTCGAACCGGCTTTTCGGAAAGCGCTTGCTGTATATGCGCCAGCATGCGGGCAGATTGAAGCGGCGTAGGGTCTGCTGCTGATCCTGAAAGTTGATCCCACTCCTGCTTACCAAGATAACGTTCCATTGCTTCAGGATTGCTTTCCAGATACACCTGTACCGCCGCGGCCTCTTCCGCCTTACAGGCACCTTCAAAAAACCGTTGGACTAAAGCTTCGGAAATTTCCATATCGTTTAACCTAATACGATTGTAAAAGGAAATACACGTAACACTTAAAAAATTATCTGAGAATTTTAAGCTGCTTTATGGCCAGGGAAATATGTTTCTCTACAGTGCGGATTGAAATTTCGAGTTTATCGGCAATTTCTTTGTTGGAAAAACCCTCCAGTCTGCTTAGCGAGAATACCCGCTTCCTAACTGCAGGAAGCATATTTAACAACCTTTGCACCTGATTTTCAGCATCAAAATCACTATGAAGGGCACCAAGTTCAACGGCATCCTGTTTCATGGCTTCGAGCATCTTCTGCTGATTTGCTTCTTTCCTGAGATAGTCCAGTAAGCAGCTGCGGGCGATGACAAATAGCTGTGCCTCTAAAGGAATGGATTCATTTAAGGTATGCCTGAAATTCCAGAGCTTGATGAAGGCAAGCTGCACCAGTTCTTCCGCCATATAAGCCGAATTCGTTTTCTGATACAGGTAAGCATACACCTTGCGATGATACATTTCGTAAGACGCTTCAAACTGACGCTTATTACTTTGTTTAATTGCCAGTACAATCATGCTTAAGGAAATTTATTTGGGAGCATTAATTAATCAGAACAAGTTGAGCATTTATTTCCTGATTTTTATCTTTTATGCATGATATCGGCCGGTGTTATATCGACTTTCTGGCTTCCAGAATAATATATGGAGATAACTGCTTGGAATTAAAGGGCACAAGCTTGGTAAACACCTTTCCTGCGGTCCAAACTAATTTTTTAAATAGCTTAACCATTGCAGGCTTATGCTGCTCATCTTCAAGCCAGATGCTGAAATTTCCGTAATAGCCTGCGCGGACAACCTCCAGCCCTTCCTGCCTGCAAATTCCCGCAAGCAGTTCAGGATCCATGCAGTTGATGTTGTGGATCTTATAGTTTTCCGGATCAAACCGCTTTTGGAACCAGCCGTTAACGGCTTTAAAGTTCGGCAGCGTGATGAACAGACTTCCACCAGGTTTAACGAAACCAATATGACGTTTGATAATATCTGCCGTATCAACAAAGTGTTCGATCAAACCGCAGGAAAGCACCAGATCATAGCTTTGTTCCGGTTGATACTTGAATAGGTCCGTCTCCACGACTTTAATATCGGCAGGCTTAAGTCCATTAGCTTGCAGCAATGAATTGGTAATCGGCTGGTGGATAAAGTAGTCCAGCAACGTAACATCCAACTTGAAATACTTCTTCAAAAATACCGCATAGTAGCCAGGAAATCCACCAAGTTCGATCGCCGTTTTTACCTGCTGCGTTTTGATGATCGTTCCCAGTTCTTTATGGAATAGATAGTTGGCGGGAACATTGATGGACAAACCACTTTTTCGTTCCCAATAATTCACCCAAAATGCTCTGTCTGTTAAAAGATTATCCATAAAGTTTTCTGCAGGTAACGCCGCTGATCAGCTGAGGATCCTGTATTTCAAAAATACAAGATTATAGCAATCCCTAACCAATAATCTGTATTTTTGAGAAATTGAAAATTGTACACCTAAATACATACGAAGGAAATGGCGGCGCCGGAAGAGCCTGCCTTCGCTTAAATCATGCCTTAAATGCAAGCGGAGCTGCTTCAAGGGTTATGGTTTTCTTTCAATTCGACAAGAGCACTAAAACCGGCACATTCAGCAAAAACGCTTTTCAAAAAGCAAGGGCTGTATTCAATATTCTGGCAGAGCGCTACCTGATTAAACTTTTTGCTAAAAACAGCAAAACCCCTTTTTCACTAAGTTGGTTCGGCCGTAACATTGCCAGATCGCGCGAGCTGAAAGAAGCGGACATCATTCACATTCATTGGATTAACCATGGCTTCTTGCGTCCCAAAGACCTTGCGAAGCTGGATGAACTTGATAAACCCATTGTCTGGACCTTTCATGACAGCAATGCCTTTACCGGCGGCTGCCACGTACGCTATACCTGTGAAAACTACCACAAATCCTGTGGCTTTTGTCCATTGCTNNGTAAAGGCGGAGGCAAAAAAGATGCTCAAGATAGCGCCAGATAAGTTCGTGCTGATGTCTGGATTTATGCCCTCCAAAAATGATAAGCACAAGGGCACTTCCTATCTTATCGAAGCACTGAATGACCTTTCCACCAGACCAGGCATAGACAAGGAGAAAATTGAACTGGTGATCTTTGGTAATAAAGAAAATGCCGACATGCCTGTTTTCCCTTTTAAAACCACTTTCCTGGGGAGCATCGCAAATGATACCCATTTGGCAAAGTGCTACTCCGCTGCAGATGTATTTGTAGCACCTTCGCTGGAAGATAACCTGCCAAACACGGTAATGGAGAGTCTGTCTTGCGCAACGCCAGTAGTCGCCTTTAAAACCGGAGGTATCCCAGATATGGTTAGACATCTGGAGAATGGATACCTGGCCAACTACCGCTCTTCGGAGGACCTGGCGACCGGCATCGAGTGGTTGTACCATGATGAGCATGCGCCGGAAATTCAGAAGGAAGCCAGACGATCTATNNGAAAAGCACCTCAATCTTTATCAGTCGCTGTTAGACTTACAACCTAAATAACTACCCCGTACAATGTCTAAACCTGTCTTAAGCGTCATCACCATTGTTTATAATAATGTAAGGGACATTGAGCGCACGATGCTTTCCGTGCTAAATCAAAGCTATCCGCATATCGAGTATCTGGTCATAGATGGCGCATCAACTGATGGCACCAGGGAAGTGATCGAGCGCTATCAGGAAAGACTTGCATGTTACCGGTCCGAACCCGATAAGGGCATTTATGACGCCATGAATAAAGGGCTTGCACTAGCCACAGGTGATTATGTGCTCTTTATGAACTCCGGGGATGAAATTTATGACGCAGAAACCGTGTCAGCGGTATTTGCTTCAGCGGATGATGCAGACATTTACTATGGCGAAACGGAGATGTACAATGAAAACTGGGAAAGTCTGGGCCAGCGCCGGCATAAAGCGCCTGAAAGCTTCTCCTGGAGAAGCTTCAAATATGGCATGAGCATCAGTCACCAGGCCATCTATGTGAAGCGCACAATTGCCGCCCCTTATGACCTGCGTTACAAGTATAGCGCAGATATCGACTGGATCATCAAAGCGGCTAAAAAGGCTGCTAAGATTGTAAATACCAGAAAGTATTTGGCAAAATACCTCGTTGGCGGCATATCCAAGCAAAAACATCTCGACAGCCTGAAAGAACGCTTTCATATCTTCAGCAAGTATTATGGATTTATACCGAATGTATTAAACCATATCATTATTGCTTTCAGGCTGGGATATTACTATTTGAAACACCGCCGAACGAACGACTAATTACTCCAGCCGGTTCACTTCCAATGCATTCAGTACCGGGCGTCCAGCGATGGCTTCAAACTCCAGGCGGATACCCTGATCATTCCGGACAATGGCGACTGTTTTTTTAGAAACAGCCATCGCAGGTCCAAACCGCTTAGGCAGGTTCAGCGCAGTTGCAATCTTAACTTTATCGAGGTAGATGTTAAATACCCGTTCTTCGGTCGTAGGCTTTTTATATCTCGCCAGCAGATTGTACGGCAGTACGGTGGTCATCTCCGACCCAACCAGCTCTGCAAAGTGCATGGTGATCTCGTACTTTCCATCCGGAACGTCCAGGCGGTACGCCTTAAGGCCAATACGCTGGGTTTGATAAAGCGGATTTGCAAGGGTATTTAAAATCGTTTTGTCTGTTCCGAAGGGCTGGCGCACATGCTGTTCCATTTTGTACATTTCGCCACCTATGTAACCCCATGAACCCTTTCGATAAGGTTGATCAGGCAACCAAACTTTACCGCTAAGATCATCGACATAATACCTTGGGTCGCCTAAAGAGATTGCAAGGTGTTTGAAAGGCAGTGCTTTGTTTTTGAGGTTTTCCGGGATGATCTTGAAATTCACCTGTGCCTGATCTTCTAACTTCGGGCCATCAAGCGCTACGACTTTGATAACGTTCTGACCATTATGGAACGGTACTTCCCAACCTGCAGCGCGATCCTTTAGCATTTTTATACCGACAGATTTTCCATTAATAAATAGTTCTGCCTGCTTCACATTCCCAAAAACATCCACATGCTGTTTAGCTACATTTTCTCCCCTGGCACCCTGCCCTACCCTGGTTTCGCCGTTAGTAGTCCCGATCTTTAGATAGGCAGCAGGTGAAAGGTAGGCCTTGTATAAAAAGTATGTGTTCTTAGGCTTTCTGTCATGCGTCATCAAACCCTTGTTATTGATATGGGCCATTGTTTCTTCGCGATCTTCAGAACTGAAATCTGCGAAGTTCCATGCTTGTGCACCGGCTACAAAGGGCCTTTTCAGGATGGCATTCAAATACGTCTGGTGATATTTAACAGCATATTCAACACTTTTATCAAAACGCTCTGGCTGATCAGCATGTATCCTCGGATCTGCATCTGCGCCGTATTCTGTTACCATGAAAGGCGTATTGGGCATCTCCTTATGTATTCTATCAAGCACATTGCCGATGTCCGTTACTTTACCTCCATACCAGCCCGAGTATAGGTTCCAGCCAACCACCATCGGTATTGATGTAAGACCAGCCTTTTTATATTGAGCAATGTTGCTATGGTTGGACATCATCGTGTAGCGATAGGGGTCCACACGCCGTGTTACTTTATCCAGGGCGAGTGCAAGGCGTCTAACATTCTCCAGATAGGTCGCGCGGCGGGCTTCATTGTCCTTAAACTTCGTTTTAAGCAGAATTTCATTCATATAGGCCCAAATCACGATGCTTGGGTGATTATAGTTCTGAAAGATCATCTCCAGCTGCATACGGATGGCATTGTTGGTGAACGCTGCACTTTCCGTGATCTCACTAACAATTGGAATTTCTACGGAAGCCAGGATGCCAAGTTCATCACAGGCATTCAGTACCGCCTGATCCTGAGGATAGTGTGCCACACGAAGGAAGTTGGCCCCGGTTGCTTTCAGCAATTGTACATCCTTCACCTGCAATTCAGTTGGCACAGCATTCCCTAAGCCTTTATAATCCTGGTGGCGGCTTGCGCCCATCAACTTATTAGGCTTGCCATTCAGGAAAAAGCCGGTTTTTGGATCAAACCTGAACCAGCGCAGTCCTGTTTTTTGTTGAACCTGGTCTATAATAGCACCAGTTTTTGCATCAATGATGTCCGTGGTTACGGTGTATAAAGCAGGCTGTTCGGGCGACCACAGTTGCGGCTTCGACAGCTGGGGCAGCTTGTGGCTAAAAGAAATGCGTTTTCCCGCAGCTGCATTGCCTAATGGGAATGTATTTACTGAAACAACCTTTCCTTGTGGGTCGCGAATAAAACTACGCAGCGCAATAGACATGGTTTCTGCGGATTTATTAACTACCTGTCCGGATACTTTCAGACTTGCTTTAGCGGCAGATACATCAGGAGTCGAAATATAGAACCCATCTGCACCATAGTTATCGTCATTAAAGTGGACCGGATTTAACACCAGCAACGAAACATTGCGGTATATGCCGCCAAAGAAGGTAAAATCTGCCGATAGCGGCGCAATATTCGCATTGTACCGGTTGTTCACCTTAACCGCGATCACGTTTTCGCCCGTGCCATTAAAGTTCAGCAAGCCAGCGAGCGGAATCAGGAATCGTGTATATCCTCCGGCATGTTCGCCTGCCTTTTTGCCATTTACATAAACTTCCGTTTCTTGATTGGCACCATTGAAGCATAGATAAACCTGCTTGCCTTTCCAGCTTGCCGATGCTGTGATCGTTTTCTTGTACCAGCCTGCGCCGCGGTAATAGCCAGGAATGTTATCTTCCACATCCCTGTCATTCCAGGTATGCGGCAAATTAACGCTGCGCCATGCTGAACTTGATTTCGGAAGTACAGCGTGATTCGCAGGATCTTTTAGGAATTTCCAGCCCTGGGAAAGCGGAACAATAGTGCGATGATTTTTTGTCTTAACAATTGGAGTTGCTGCAGATTTCTGAACAGACAGGGCAGCACACATGCAGATCATAATAGCTGCAAGCAGTCGAAGGATTTTCATGAAGAGCGTTATAGTTTTCTTTATTAAAAATCAAATTTACAACAAAGACACAGACAGCAAGTACACAATCCGAGCGCAAATTTCACAGTTTTAGAAATACTACACGCCGATGACGGCGGATATGGGAGGAGACATTCAGGTTTAAAAGGCATTAACCCGCCCTCAACTTGCCCTTGATTTGGCCAATGGCCAGGTCAAGGGCAAGTTAAGGGCGGATGGAGGCCTGGTTGAGGGCGGATGGACACCGAAGCTGGTACGAAGACACTGCCTGTATGGTCGCAGCCTGGGTCATTGGTATGTCTGAATATTCCAGGGGATTCTTTAGCAAAAACAATCTTTTAGCTGACTTGTAGTTTATAGCAGAACAACATAAATAACCTAAATATTATAACGATGGGACAATTGAATAACAAGAACATTGCAGTACTTGCAGCAAGCGGATTTGAAGAATCGGAATTAACCAGCCCTGTTCAGCGCTTAAAAGAAGAAGGTGCTACTGTACACATTATTTCTATAGAACCAGGAAAAATACAGGCCATGAAAGGCGATAAGGACTGGACCATTGAGCTAGACGTTGACAAAGTGGTGTCTGATGTTAAAGCAGATGATTATCATGGGTTGCTACTTCCTGGAGGGGTCTTGAACCCGGATGCCTTAAGGCGTAGTGACGAAGCCATCAGCTTTGTANNCGGCGATCTGCCATGCTCCACAGGTATTGATCACCGCAGATGTCGTAAAAGGCCGTAAAATGACCTCTTTTCAGACGGTTAAAGTAGATCTGGTGAACGCAGGTGCGGACTGGGTTGATGAGGAAGTTGTTGTTGACCAGGGATTGGTAACCAGCAGAAGTCCGAAAGATTTGCCGGCCTTCAATGATAAAATCGTGGAGGAATTTGCAGAAGGCGTACACGATGGGCAGCATGCCTAGCCTTAATGATATTTAATAAAAAAGGGAAGTATGTTACTTCCCTTTTTTATTTCTTATGGGTTTGTAGACCAAAGACCCGCTTCCTTGACAAATACACGGCGATTCAGCTTCAGCTGAGAAACCATGAATTCAGCAAAATCTTCAGGTTGCATTACGCGCTCCGGATTGCCGCACGTAAGTTTTAGATCCTTCGCCATATCGGTGGCAATGGTACTTGGCAGTAAAGTAGTCACACGGATGTTGTATTTACGGGCTTCCTGCATCAAGGATTCAGACATGCCGATCAGACCGAATTTAGATGCACTATATGCGCTGGTTACCGCAGCACCGTTCTTACCAGCAGTAGAAGAAATGTTCAGGATATCACCTGTTTTACGCGCCATCATTTCCGGTAATACCGCACGCGTCATGTAGTAAGGACCGAAAAGGTTTACTTTCACGATCTCTTCCCATCTCGCTGGTTCAAGCTCCATAAAAGAACCGAACGAGGAGATTCCCGCATTGTTGATTAAGATATCTATTGCACCAAGTTCAGCTTTCACTTTCGCTACGGCCGCATTTACTTCCTCGATATTGGCAACATTAACTGTTGCTATAGCAGTTTTAACACCATAAGGTGCCAGTTCTGCAGCTACAGCATCCAGGTCTGCAGCAGTTCTTGCCATCAGGCCAATGTTAACACCTTCTTTCGCAAGTTCGATCGCCACAGCACGTCCGATGCCTTTACCTGCACCTGTTATAATTGCATTTTTTCCACTTAATGATTCCATGTTATTGAGATTTGTCACAAATGTAGAAAAAAGCGCTCTGCGAAAAACAACCGCATTGTAAACAAAAAAGTGCCGGCAGAATGAACTGCCAGCACTTTATATCTAAAGCTTATACTTCTTTGAAGAAGTATAGTTACTTTCTATTGGTAGTTTTTAGCGTTTAATTTACGTGCATTCTCTGTTAAGTGAATTTTACGTAAACGCATGCTAACTGGAGTAATTTCGATGTACTCATCAGCCTGGATGTACTCCATTGCCTCTTCAAGAGAGAATTTAATTGCGGGTGCAATACGGGTGTTATCATCTGTACCAGAAGCACGCATATTGGTTAAGGCTTTACCTTTAACAATGTTTACAACTAAGTCGTTATCGCGGATGTGCTCACCAACGATCTGACCTTCGTAAATGTGAACACCTGGATCAACGAAGAAACGTCCTCTATCCTGTAGTTTATCAATTGAATAAGCGGTAGTTGTACCTTTATCCATAGAGATCATTACACCACTTAAACGACCAGGAATTGTACCTTTCCAAGGCTCGTAAGCTTTGAAACGGTGCGCGATGATCGCCTCACCTGCTGTTGCAGTAAGTACGTTGTTTCTCAAACCAATGATACCACGTGCAGGGATGTCAAATTCAAGGTGTTGAAGATCACCTTTTGGTTCCATGATCAACAATTCACCTTTACGTTGCGTTACCAGCTCAATTACTTTACCTGCTACTTCACCCGGTACATCAACGATCAAAGTTTCAATTGGCTCACATTTTTTACCATCAATTTCTTTGATGATAACCTGTGGCTGACCAACCTGAANNTCACGACGCATGGTTTCGATCAATACGGATAAATGCAGAATACCCCTTCCGTATACCAGATAAGCATCAGGAGATTCGGTTTCAACAACCTTCAAAGCAAGGTTTTTCTCCATCTCTTTGTACAGACGCTCTTTCATACGTTGAGAAGTAACGAATTTACCTTCTTTACCGAAGAAAGGAGAGTTATTGATGGTGAACAACATGTTCATTGTAGGCTCATCGATACTGATTACCGGCAGTTGTTCTGGTGCATCAAAATCTGCGATGGTATCGCCAATTTCAAAACCTTCAATACCAACTACAGCACAGATATCACCAGATGCTACTTCAGTAGCTCTGATTTTACCAAGACCTTCAAAAGTATATAGTTCTTTTACTCTTGATTTAACCATTTTACCATCACGTTTAATCAACGTTATCGGCTGGTTTTCTTTGATGGTACCGCGGTGTACACGACCAATTGCGATACGACCTACGAAAGAAGAATAATCAAGAGAAGTGATTTGCATTTGTAATGTTCCTTCATTGGTTGGTGCTGCAGGGATTGAAGCAACAACGGCATCCAATAATGGGAACAAGTCAGTTGTAGGTTGTTTGTAATCTGTACTCATCCATCCTTGTTTAGATGAACCGTAAATTACAGGGAAGTCCAACTGATCTTCTGTAGCCTCAAGGTTGAAGAACAATTCAAAGATTTGCTCATATACCTCTTCCGGGCGACAGTTTTCTTTATCTACTTTATTTACAACAACAATAGGCTTAAGACCTAATGCCAAAGCTTTTTGCGTTACGAAACGGGTTTGTGGCATGGCACCTTCGAAAGCGTCACAAAGCAACAATACACCGTCTGCCATTTTTAACACCCGTTCAACCTCACCGCCGAAGTCCGCGTGACCAGGAGTATCAATAATGTTGATTTTATAGTCTTTGTACCGTACGGAAACGTTCTTAGAAACGATGGTAATCCCTCGTTCACGCTCCAGATCATTATTGTCAAGAATCAAATCACCTGTTTGCTCGTTGTCACGAAAAATGGAACAAGTGTGTAAAATTTTATCAACCAAGGTGGTTTTCCCGTGATCGACGTGTGCTATAATAGCTATGTTTCTAATTTTTTGCATAAAATGCGCCTGTATTTTGGCGCAAAGATAAGGTTTTTAATCGTAAAAACCGCCTATAGAAAAGGCTAATATCTTGATACTAAAAGACTGCCGTTCTTGGGAAGGCCCAGCAAAGGAAGGCAGGTAGTGCCTTGGCCCAGCATGGCACTTCATGACGGCCGCCAACCATCTCATAATAAAACACCTCCTCCGGCCGGGTATAACCTTTATCCATCAATTCTTTAATCACGTCGATCGTGTCGTCAATAGAGTCTATAATGAAGTTATGATTCCGATCTTCGGTTTCATCTTCCGTACCGGTCATCAACCATACTTTGAGCTCCGGCTTATGGCTGGTTTCCCGGATCACCTGATGCATGATCCGATCTTCAGGCGTATAGCCGTCATTCAAATCCTTTGTTCGCCACCAGAAAGAGGCGGAAAATGCACCGACAACGTCAAAGATCTGACTGTGGCGCCAGGCAATATCAAATGCGCTAAGCCCGCCCAGCGAGAAACCCGCAAAGCCAACTTTAGCTTTATTTTTCAGGTTCAGTTTCTTTTCCAGCTGAGGAAGCAGTTCTGTAATAATAAAGCTGTCATAAAGATCCGCTTTTGAACCCCGATTCTGGAAATCAGGCCGGCCGGCTACCCCATATTCATTCATCCTGTCGTCGGAGCACTTAATGGCAACTACGATCAGTGGATCAATCCGCTGGCTGGCATGCAGCTCTTCAAGCGTTTCCCGGAGCTGAAGTCCTTCCGCGTCCTGCCCATCATTTAGTAAAAGCAAGTTCATCGGGACCTGCGTAGAAACACCTGCAGGCACATAAACGAGGTACTCCACTACGCGCTTTAGTGCTGTAGACTTCAGGGTATATGTATTGATTTTCAGTTCGGGGATCACCATAGTTAACCTATTTACAAGCGCCTTTAGCAAAATGTTTTCCATAATCCAGAATTTGGAAATAAAAAGAATCCGCGAGGTCCAATATTTTTTGCATTATGAACGCTTTTCAGCAACAAAAGAATCGTATTCTTGTTAAAGAGAAGTTCTCCGTATCTTATTATCTAAATTACTTCTATGCAGGAAGAATACATTAAATGGTATAGTCCAAACCTGAGTATGGACATTGACATGCTAACCTTCGGGCATGGCGGCTTTCCGATCCTTTTATTTCCAACCAGTCAGGGTCGTTATTACGAGAACAAAGACTTCAAACTTATTGATTCCATTCAGCATTTCATCAATTCAGGCCAGGTAAAGGTATACTGTCCGGATGGCATAGATCACTTGAGCTTTTACAACAAAGGCGTACATCCTGCGGAAAGAATCCGGAACCACGTCTGGTATGATAAAATGTTGCTGGAGGAAGTGGTTTCCCGGGCGCAAAATGATACCGGACATCACAAGGTGATTACTGCAGGTTGCAGCTTCGGTGGTTATCACGCTGCGAATTTTGCTTTTCGCTACCCATGGCTGGTTTCACATATGTTTAGCATGAGTGGCGCATTCGATATTCGCGGACAGTTTGATGGTTTTTACGATGAAGAGGTTTACTTCCACAATCCGGTGGATTACCTACCGGCAGCAAACAACCCCGAGCTTTGGAACATGAAGATTGTGCTTGGCACGTCAGACCGCGACATCTGCAGGTCGTATAATGAGCAATTATCAGAAATATTAAATCATAAGGGCATCACCCATTGGTTAGACATCCGGCCCAATGCCGACCATGACTGGCCGATATGGCGGGAGATGTTTCCAGACTACCTATCTAAACTATAAAAAAACTAAAAAGCATCAACGATGAAAAAAATTGGAATTTTATTCGGACAAGAAAGATCCTTCCCGGAAGCCTTCGTGAACCGTGTGAACGAGCTTGCCGAGGGAGAATTTGTTGCGGAATATGTGAGCATTGACAAAATTTTCCAGGCTGAACCACTGGATTACGCTGTGATACTGGACCGTATTTCTCAAGGCGTACCATTTTACCGGTCTGCAATGAAAAATGCTGCCATCACAGGTACTGCAGTGATCAACAATCCCTTCTGGTGGAGTGCCGACGAGAAGTTTTTTAACAATGCACTGGCCGTGAAGCTGGGCATTCCGGTACCAAAAACAGCATTGATCCCTTCCAGAGAGTTGCCAACAGATACGACTGATGAGTCCTTCAGCAACCTGGCTTATCCGCTGAACTGGGATGCGATCTTTGAACACATCGGCTTCCCGGCCTACATGAAACCTTTTGACGGTGGTGGCTGGAAGGATGTTTACAAGATAGCAGATAAAGAAGATTTCTTTGAAAAGCATAAGGAAACTAAGCAACTGGTAATGATGCTGCAGGAAGAAATCAAATTTGAAGAGTACTATCGCTGCTATTGCATTGGGGGCAAATATGTGCGCATTATGCAGTACGAACCGAACAACCCATTCCATTTGCGTTATGCCGTTGATAAGGCACCATCCAGCGAGGAATTGTTGCAGACCATGCATGATTATGTGATCAAGCTGAATCAGCACCTGGGTTATGATTTCAATACGGTAGAATTCGCCGTACGTGATGGTGTACCTTATGCAATTGATTTTTGTAATCCTGCTCCGGATGCAGAAATTACCAGTGTGGGCGAAGAAAACTTCAACTGGGTAATCGAACATTCCGCCTTGTATGCCATTGAACGTGCAAGGGCACATAAACCAAATCAGGACAACCTGACCTGGGGTGAATATGTTAAAGGTTCCGTAAAAGCAGGTGCAAAGATTAAGATTGATGCAGCTGAAGAAATTCCGGTAACTGAAGAACTAGCCGCGCCTGTAGAACTGGAGCCGGAAAAGAAAACGACCAAGGCAAAAAGCACAGGCGGCGCGAAAAGCACCAAATCCAAAGCTGCAGCGAAAGTAGAAACGGAGGAAAAAGAGGCACCTGCAGCTGAAAAGAAAACCACTGCAACTAAGGCAGCGCCAGCTAAATCTTCAACAGCTGAAAAGCCTAAAGCTGAAAAAGCTGCGAAGCCTGCAAAAGCGGCCAGCAAAACAGCGGCACCAAAAGCTAAAAAAGAGAGCAGCACCAAAAAATAGCACCCACATAAGCGGATTGTCATGAAAAACGAGTTTACACTTGGCATTGAAGAAGAGTACATGGTTGTAGACCCGGTGACACGGGAGCTCACTTCGCATGACCAGAAGATTGTTGAAGCTGCGCAAAAAATCCACAAGGACCAGGTAAAGGCAGAGATGCACCAGGCTGTTGTGGAGGTTGGAACGGGAATATGCACGGACACCACGCAGGCCCGAAAGGAAATCTCTCAGCTGCGATATACGGTATCGCAGCTGGCAGGTGAACAGGGCCTTCGGATTGGTGCTTCAGGCACCCATCCTTTTTCGCACTGGGAAAAACAATTGATTACAGAACATCCGCGGTACAGTGAGATTGTAAATGAACTCCAGGAAGCTGCAAGATCCAACCTGATCTTCGGCCTGCATGTACACGTTGGCTTTCAGTCGAGGGAACTGGCCGTACACATTGCAAACCAGGTGCGGTACTTCCTGCCGCACGTTTTTGCACTATCGACGAATTCCCCATTCTGGGAATCCAGGAACACCGGGTACAAGTCTTTCCGCACCAAGATCTTTGATAAGTTTCCCAGGACCGGTATTCCTGACATTTTCAACAGCATTGAAGATTATGATAATTATGTAAAATTGCTGATCAAAACGAACTGTATTGATAATGCAAAAAAGATCTGGTGGGACATCCGTGTGCATCCATTTTTCCAAACCATAGAATTCAGGATTTGCGATTGTCCGATGTTAATTGACGAGACAATGGCCCTTGCGGCCCTTTTTCAGTCGCTGTGTGCAAAGCTGTACCAGTTGCGGTTAAGAAATATGTCATTCATTAACTATTCCCGTGCGCTGATCAATGAGAACAAATGGCGTGCAGCGCGTTATGGTATTGATGGAAACCTGATCGATTTTGGCAAGGAAATGGAGGTAAACTGCCGAAACCTGATTTTGGAGTTGCTTGATTTTGTGGATGATGTGGTAGATGACCTGGGTTGCAGGGAAGATATTAACTATGTTCATAAGATGCTGGCTAATGGAACAGGAGCAGACCGGCAGCTAGCCGTTTTTGAACAAACGGGTAGCCTGGAGTCGGTTGTAGATTTTATAACCAACCAAACGCTAATAGGAGCGAAACAGTAAAGAATGGATAGTATTAAGAAGATAAAGGTTGCCGTTATTGACATGAATAATGGGGCACCCAACCAGGGTATGCGGGGGATTATAGAGATTTTGGGTAAATACCAACAGGAAAATGATGTAACGTTTTCATTGGAGATTTTTGACCTGAGACAGAAAGGGGAATTACCGGGAATGGATCATAACCTTTATATCTCTACCGGAGGGCCTGGCAGCCCCTATGATGGCGAAGGTGAAGACTGGGAAAACCGGTTTTTTGACCTGCTGCACCAGCTCCATGCACACAACCAGAACACGGAGCTGGAGAAAAAATATGTATTTCTGATCTGCCATTCTTTTCAGCTGGCATGCCGGAAATTTGGATTGGGTCATGTGACCGAGCGTAAATCAAACGCTTTTGGCATATTTCCAATTAACCTGACCGAAGAAGGCGAGCAGGAAGCATATTTCAAGGGATTAACGAATCCTTTCTACTCTGTAGACAGCCGTGACTGGCAGGTTGTGGAACCTGATGCAGCGGCCTTTGACAAGTTTGGTGCTAAGATTCTGGCGCTTGAAAAAGAGCGTCCTAATGTGGACCTGGAACGCTGTATTATGGCGATCCGCTTTTCGGACGAAATTCTGGGCACACAGTTTCACCCGGAAGCAGACCCAACTGGAATGCGTATGCACCTGCTTCGGGAGGATAAAAAGCAGTCGATCATTGAAAATCATGGTGAGGAGAAATACTATGATATGCTCGACAGCCTGGAACACCCGGAAAGGATTTCCCTGACACAAAGCGTAATTTTACCGAACTTTATTTCTAAAGTAGTTTCTGACACCTTACAAGAAGTTTAATTATGATCAGCTCATACCGGGAAAGTTTCAACGCAAACTTCACAGCAGCGAAATATGAAGCATTTCTGAACAAGGCAGATGAGGGCTTCCCTCCTATTGAGTTCAGACTTGCGGAAACGCCAGTGTTTATTCCGGATGAGCTTAAAGCTGAACTGATCAAAGCTGGTGAAGAAATTGTTAACTTCATCAAACTTCCGGGCTTTAAAGCGTTGACCAAGAAAGCAATTCCTTACGAGTGGGAAGTGCCTTTTGAAAATAGTCACCCTCATTTTCTTACCCTCGACTTTGGCATTGTCAAAGATGCGGAAGGCAGGTTAACGCCAAAGTTAATTGAACTGCAGGGCTTTCCGTCACTGTACGGTTTTCAGATGCACCTTGCTGACCTATATAAGTCCATTTTTGAGCTGGATCCGACGCTTACGCCTTATTTCAATGGGCTGAACAACGAAAGCTATATAGAACTTCTCCGACGCGTCATTGTGGGTGACCATCCGCCGCATCAGGTGGTACTGATGGATCTTGATGTGAATAAACAAAAAACTGCAATCGACTTTTACATCACGGCGAAACGCTTAGGCATTAAGATCATCGGACTTGAGGACATCTTCCGCGAGGACAATCACATTTGCTATCGGGAGAACGGGGTAAATGTCCGGATTAAACGTATTTACAATCGACTGATCTTTGACGAAGTAAAGGATGACTTCAGCTTATTTAAGGAATGTTTTGATCCACGGGAAATCATTGATGTTGAATGGATGACGCACCCCAACTGGTTTTACCGGGTTAGCAAATACACCATGCCTTTCCTGGAAAGCAAGTATGTACCGGAAACGTTCTTCCTGCATGAAGTGAAGACACTGCCTCCTGATCTGGAGAATTACGTTTTAAAGCCGCTGTTTTCATTTGCGGGGATGGGCGTGATCATTGACGTGACCAAAGCCGATATTGAAAAGATTGAGGATCCGGAAAATTGGATTCTGCAGGAGAAAGTACAGTATGAGCCTGCCTTGCAGGCGCCGGATGGCGGCGTGAAAGCGGAATTGCGCCTGATGTATATCTGGCCGGACGAAGCAGAGCCGATATTGGCCATTAACCTTGCCCGGCTAAGCCGTGGTAAAATGATTGGTGTACGGTACAATAAGGATTTCGATTGGGTTGGTGGCACGGTGGGTTTAATGCGCCCGTAATTTGACATTTGATCGACCCGCTGGAAACTTGATATCTTTAAATTTGAATATGGATTTGCAAGCAATTTTAGTAGCCATCTTATTCGCTGCGGCCTTGTTCTACATCGGCCGGATCATCTATCGTTCCATCAAACCAACGAAAGATGGTGGCTGCGCTACAGGATGTAATAAATGCAATGTAGATTTCAACAATATAGATCCTAAATCCAAATAGATTTAAACTATATGCTAGAAAAGTTTAAATCCTACCTTCAAGAACGTATCCCCCTGACAGATTCGCAATTCGACGTTATTGCAAAGAACCTGAAGATAAAAACCTTTTTAAAGAATGAGCTGATCTTATCTCAGGGTGAAACCAGTACCAGGACGTATTTTGTACTGGAAGGTTTGATGCGCAGTTATTCTGTTGACAGCAAAGGCAAGGTGCACATTATCCAGTTTGCGCCGGAATCCTGGTGGATATCTGACCGAAATGGTTTGCTCAATAATGAGGCATCTGATTTTAATATGGATGCTATAGAGCCCACAACGGCAATCATTATTCCTAAAGATTTCTTCTGTACCGCGGCGGAGCATGCCCCGGAATTTACGTTACTAAATTCAACTATGCTGAATAACGCCATTCGCTTCATGCAAAAGCGGATAAATCTGCTGCTTGCAGCAACTGCGGAGGAGCGTTACCTCGACTTTATTAAATTATACCCCAACCTGACCCTGCGGGTTCCGCAATGGATGATTGCCTCCTATTTGGGGATCACTCCGGAATCACTTAGCCGGGTGCGTAAGGATCTTGCGCACAAGCATTTTAAAGCTTGATTTCTTAACATACATCAACGGCCACAAACAGGGATCTGTCTACCTTTGTTATATCAAAATAACAAATCTAAAGCAGACATCATGGCAACAACAAAATGGACATTAGATCCAACACACAGCGAACTACAGTTTAAAGTTAAACACTTAATGATCACAACGGTGACAGGCAGTTTCCGCAACTTTACTGCTGAACTGGAAAGCGAAGCAGATGATCATTTTGAAAATGCTAAAGCCAGGTTTAGTGCAGAAGTAGGCTCCGTTGATACCGGTAATGCTGATCGTGATAAACACCTTGTTACTGGTGATTTCTTTGAAGTGGAGACACACCCAACGATGAGTTTTGAATCTACTTCCATTACCCGCGACGGCGACGACTATAAAGTAGCTGGAGACATCACCATCAAAGGCGTAACCAAGCCTATTGTTCTTGATGTTGAGTTCGGTGGTATTGCCGTTGACCCTTGGGGAAATACTAAAGCTGGCTTCACTTTAAGCGGTAAACTGAAAAGAGGTGAGTTTGGACTTACTTATAATGCAACCCTGGAAACCGGCGGCGTAATGCTTGGTGAGGAGGTGAAAATCCTGGGAGAACTACAGTTCGTAAAACAAGCATAATGAAAAAGGTATCAGCCATTTTGAATCCACCTCCCGCCCATATGGTCGGTGATGGGTTCAAGATGCACAACTTCTTCCCAAATGGAAAGCGGCTTAAAATGAGTCCTTTCTTTTTGCTGGATTACAATGCGAAAACGACGTTAAAGCCTGCAGACGAGGTCCCTGGTGTAGGCGTACACCCACACCGTGGCTTTGAAACAGTTACCATTGTTTATCATGGGGCAGTTTCACATCATGATAGTGCCGGCAATAGCGGTACGATATATCCCGGAGATGTACAATGGATGACTGCGGCAAGCGGAATTCTGCACAAGGAGTATCACGAAGCGAACTTCAGTAAGCAGGGCGGCTTGTTTCAGATGGTGCAGCTTTGGGTAAACCTTCCGGCGCGCTTTAAGATGACGAAACCGAAGTACCAGGCGCTGAAAGCATCTGAATTTGGGGTGTATCCGCTTTTGGAAAATGGGGGCAGGATTGAAGTGATTGCAGGTTCCTATCAGGGAATTACAGGTCCGGCTTCGACCTTCAGTCCTGTTGAAATGTACAATGCAAGACTTAATGCTGGTGGAAAAGCATCCTTTTCTTTTCCGGAGGGTTACTCAACCGCATTCCTGATCATTGAAGGAAGCATAAAGGTTAATGGAGCAGAAGTTGCTGGCTTAAACCAGCTTGTTCATTTCGCTGCTGAAGGTGTAGACATCGACGTTGAAGCGCTTGAAAGTAGTGTTGTGTTGGTATTAAGTGGCGAACCTATTCAGGAACCTATTGCACAGTATGGGCCTTTCCTGATGAACAAGCCAGCGGAAATACAACAAGCGATCAGCGACTACAATGAGGGTAAGTTTGGTTATCTGGAATAAGCTGATACCTTTTCGACAGATATAAATAAAAGCCGGGCTCTGCCCGGCTTTTATTATTTGTTCTTAATGCCTTCCTGATTGCTTTGCTTAACACCATCCGCACCACCATTGGCTGAACGGTTCTTGCTTACGCTATCACGAAGTGTTGTATTGATATTGCTTTGACTTAGTCCGGTTGTGTCTGCAGCGCCGGAGTCAGATCCGGAGGAACTTTGCCCACTTGCAGAATTCATTGCCGGAACTTGTGTGGTATCCAGTCTAACGGAGTCTGCAACAGATTCATCACCTTTATCTCCGAAGGAACAAGCACTTAATGACAGCACCAAAAAGGAAAACGCTAAAGCCGGTTTGAATAAACTTTTCATAATTAGAATTTTCTTTTATTAACCTGTAGCCTTGCAGAATTGTTTTTCTGAATTTCTGCGGTATTGCTAACGCGCGCCTAGTTGTAGATGGCTTAGTTGTCTAGCTTTTCTTTTCTATCAGACACACGGCGTAGGCAACAACCCCCTCTTCCCTGCCTATGAAGCCCATTGTTTCATTGGTGGTTGCTTTAATGGAGATATCATCTATGGATATGCCGATTGCGCTTGCAATATTTTGCTGCATTTGAGGAATATGGGGATTGATTTTTGGGGCCTCCAGGCATAACATCGCATCAATGTTTCCGACCTCAAAACCTTTCTCCTCGATCAGCTTAACGGTTTCCTGCAATAGGATCATACTGCTGATGCCCTTCCAACGGGGATCGGTGTTTTTGAAGTGAAAGCCGATATCGCGCAGGTTTGCGGCACCAAGCAGGGCATCACAAATTGCGTGTAGCAGCACATCTGCATCGGAATGCCCGAAAGCACCTTTGTCGTGCTGAAGATCTACACCGCCGACGATAAACGGGTGATTGTCCTTTAGCTGGTGGACATCAAAACCGAAACCTACCTTGATTTTCATGTTGTATACTTTATGTTAGGGCCTGATCAGACCGTCACGTT
>DDAD01000140.1:0-15744 GCA_002333205.1 Pedobacter sp. UBA2067 | reverse complement strand
GGCCTAGTGAAAAGCTGATCTCAGCGATTTCTCCCTGAAAATCTCTATCACTGAAGGATCGCCAGATACTTGCGGGAAAGCTTCCGCCCTGCTGTCCATCAACATCAATCTGCCGATCAGGTACCAGTAATTTGTTCAGGTCCGCAGTAAATGCTAATTGGCTGACATCGTCGATGGCAATCGCGGCAGAGGTTCCTATTTTCAGGTTTGCCGGGAGTTGGTGCTGTTGGCCTGTACGATGATCTAAACTTGCGGGTCCGATATTGGAGAGGTTAATGCCGCCTGCAAATTCAGCTTCATAGCCGAACACCCTGCCTGGCTTTACGAGATGTGCAGAAATGTCGACAGCTAATGCAGCGCCTGCAGAACGAAGTCCAGTGCCCTGGGCATTCAGGCTCAGGCGGGATTGCGCATAGCGGACCGTAGCGCCGAGCGAAAAATCCGGACCCAATTTCCGCGCATAACTGATGTCCAAAGCATATTCGACCGGATGGACAATGCCGAGCAGCAAGGCATGCTCATCACGAAAGGTACTTTCCCCTACGGAAAAGTAACGTACAGACATGCCGAGTGCCTGCTGTCCGGAGTTTATGTAAGCACTAAAATAGCTTAGGCTCATATCTTTGATCACATTTTGTAACCATGGGTTGTAGGACAGTCCAACTCCGGCTTTAGTCGGCAGGAAAACGATTGCTGAAGGATTGATACTCAGATTATTCACATCAGGAATACGTGCTACACCGGCTTCGCCCATCGCGGCTGCTCTGGCATCTGGCGTAACACGCAGAAAGGGGAAGCTTGTAGATATGGCAGCATAATTGCTATGGGATTGATTGTCAGAATTTGAAATTTGTGCTGCGGCGTTGAGAAATCCGGCAAAAACAAGGATTGTGGCGAGCAGAAATTTTGTTGAGGTGCCCATAATCATATGTAAAATGTAATTATTAAACTAATTTTACAATTTACAAGAGATCCATTTACGCCAGAAGTAAGTTTCGATATTATTAATTAAATTTTGAAGATTTATATATTTTGGTGCGTAACTTAATTTTTTAGTAATTTTAACACTCAAGTTTATCGCTTTGCGTCTATGAAAAAAACATACCTATATTCATTATTTGCATTACTTATTATTGGATTATATTCCTGTAAATCCAAGACCGTCAGCAAGTCGGACAAAACAGGATGGAATTATAATGAAAAAGAATTCGGAGGCTTTCAGGTTCCTGCCAATTATGACCGTGGTGCACCAGGACCTGGGCTTGTAGCGATTGAGGGTGGTGTGTTTGTCATGGGCGGAAGTGCTCAGGACGTTCCTGGTCAGGAACTTGGAAACTACAACCACAAGCGCGAAATTACCGTTTCTTCCTTCTACATGGATGAAACAGAAGTTTCGAACACCAACTGGCTAGAATATCTGGACTGGATCAGACAGTCTTATCCTGATGATTACGAATATTACTACAACGAACTTCCTGATACCCTGGTGTGGCGCAGGCCTTTATCTTACAATGAGCCTTACGTAGACAATTACCTAAGACACCCGGCATATGGAGATTATCCCGTAGTTGGTGTGAGCTGGGAGCAGGCACAACGTTATTGCACCTGGAGAACATCAAGGGTTAACGAGTTGCTTTTGCGCTCTCAGGGTTATATGACCTCTTTTGAGGATTTATATGGAACCGGAAAAGGCCGTAAAAAGGATCAGGTTCAAGCAGCGCCAAGACCTGAAGGCCCCTTTAATACGGATGTATACTTGAATGGACAATACGATGATCGCGGTAAAAACGCGATGAAAGACCTTGGCACTGCAGCGACTAATCCGACTGGTAAAAAGGGAGATGCGCCAACCAGAAACGTAAGGTTGGAAGATGGTATTCTTAAGCAGCCTTATCGCTTGCCGACGGAAGCTGAATGGGAATATGCAGCTTTGGGTCTGATTGGAAATACACAGTATGAAAACATTGCGTCTAACAAGATCTATCCATGGGATGGTTTAGGTTTGAGCTCTGCTAAAAAGAGTACCAGAGGTATGATCCTGGCAAACTTTAAACGTTCAAAAGGTGATTACATGGGTGTAGGTGGTTCGCTGAACGATAAAGGAAGTTTAACAGTTTCCGTAAGATCTTACCTTCCGAACGATTTTGGTTTGTATAACATGGCTGGAAACGTAAACGAGTGGGTTTCTGACGTATTCCGTCCAACTACTTTTGAAGCTGCGGAGGCGTTCAACCCTTATAGAGGTAACAACTTCCAGGATAAAAAGCTTTTAGAGCCAGGATCGGCTAAAATCGCAGTAGATAAGTACAACAACCCGATACTTGTACCAGCGACAAGCGGTAGGAAACAAACATGGGCTGAGAAGCAAGCAGCACTTGCAGCCAATACAGCCACGGATTCTCTTGGCAACTCAACAGTGGCCAGCAGTTACGTTGCTGACCAGAGAGGTCATCGTGACAGACAAAATGAACTTTACGGCGAAATTACGCTGGTAAATGATAAATCAAGAGTTTACAAAGGTGGATCATGGGACGATCAGGCACTTTGGTTGAACCCTGCTACAAGACGTTTCCTACAGCAGGATGAGTCAACAGCAGACATCGGCTTCCGTTGTGCGATGACGATGTTAGGCGCTTCAGAGATCAATCCAAGAAGCAGTAACAACTTCAAAACGAAAGCACCAAGGAAGTTCAATCCTAAGAAGATTTAGTATTTCTCTTAATAGCAATAACAAGAAAAGGAGCCAATTGGCTCCTTTTCTTGTTATTGCTATTAATGTGCATCTTGGCAGATCTTACTGAAACTGCAGTAATACTGTATTCTTCTCGATCTTGTCGCCTTGCGCAACATGTATTTTCTTGACAACTCCATCGGTTGTAGACTTGAGGATGTTTTCCATTTTCATGGCCTCAAGAACCAGCAGATTATCTCCTTTTTTAACTTCGGTACCTTCTGCTACCATGATTTTAAGCACAAGCCCGGGCATTGGCGCTTTAATCTCCCGGATCTTTGTACCGGCTGTAGCATCCATGCCCAACTGCTTTAACAATAAATCAAACTGATCTTCAACTTGTACGGTATGTAAGGTGCCATTTACTTTGACCCTTGCAGTTTTTTCAATGGTATCGAGTTCTACAAGCTCGACGTTATAGGATTTATTCTGGTAAATGACGCTTGAGGTTTTTGGATGTGTAAGTGCTTGCACGTCCAGCTTCACTTCCGATCCATTAACCATGAAATGATCATCGGTTTTGTTGACCTCAAATTGAAGCTGATCGTTTACTTTAACTTTATACATAAGGATTGCTGGTTATCGGTTAATATAATTTAGCTCAAAACATGCTGCTAAAGCGGCTGTTTCCGTACGCAGGCGCGTGATCCCCAACGTTACAGGCTCAAAGCCCTGCTGAAGCGCAGAAGTAATCTCCTGTGGGCTAAAATCGCCTTCCGGTCCAATCAGGATCAGGTAACTGCCAAACGGTTGAACCAGATCTTTAATATAGCTTCTTTCCGCATCATCTATGCAATGGGCAATCAATTTCGTAGCGGAGGTTTGTTGCTGGAGCAGTTGGGCATATGTAATCGCAGGATTGAGCACCGGATGATACGCCTGCAGCGACTGCTTAACCGCGGAGGTAATCACCTTTTGCAGGCGGTCTTCCTTGACGATCTTACGTTCTGAACGCTCACAGATGATGGGTGTGATCTCGTCAATACCGATCTCAGTTGCTTTTTCCAGGAACCACTCTATCCGATCAATATTCTTGGTTGGTGCAATGGCAATATGAAGGTGATGATTCCTTTTTTGGTATGCCTTTGTCGTCTTGGTGATTAGCAGCCCAACATGTTTCTTGGATTCTGTTTCAATTTCCGCTTCATAGAGGCCGCCACGGCCATCGACCAGGAAAACCTTATCTCCGGTTGACAGACGAAGCACTTTACTGCAGTGTTTGCTCTCCTCTTCGTTTAAGGTGTAGTGAGCCTGATCCTGGAGATCGGGCGTATAGAAAACATGCATAGCGTAGCTTTAGTGCAAATCTACCGCATCATCCTTATTGATCACCAGTTCGAGCTTAATGGTCTCAACATTCTGTTCTGTTTTCTTGAGAATGGTGAACAAATAGCCATAGCACTCTTCACTTTCACCTACTTCTGGGAAGCGGCCGAAAGTATGGGAGATCAATCCACCAATGGTGTCATAATCTTCATCCTCTGGAAGGTCATGTGGAAGATATTCGTTTACGTCGTAAACGGTAGCATATGCGTTGATGATAAATTCAGTGTCAGAGATTTTCTCTACTGTAGGTTTTTCCTCATCATACTCATCCTGAATTTCGCCTACAATTTCCTCGACGATGTCTTCAAGCGTAACCATACCAGCGGTACCGCCAAACTCATCTATGACGATGGCAATCTGAATACGCTTTTGCTGTAGTTCACTTAGAAGATCATTGATCTTTTTGGTCTCTGGAACGAAATAAGGCTTTCTGATGATATCGCTAAGTTTCCACTCCTTGTGCGAAGCAAGCAGCGGCAATACATCCTTAGCGTGGATAATTCCAACAATTTTATCGATGATATCGTCGTATACAGGGAAACGGGAGTAACCCTCTGAAATGATCATGTTGATCACCTCTTCTTTAGTGGTGTTTAATTCTATACCTGAGATTTTGGTTCTCGGAACCATAATGTTTTTTACGACACGCTCGTTGAAGTCAAAAACATTCTTGATCAGCTCATGCTCATTGGTATCCAGCGCGCCGCTTTCACGTCCCTGATCAAGTAGGTAATACAATTCCTCAGTACTGTGAATAGACTCGTGCCCACTCACGTTATTGATGCCAAAGCCTTTAAGGATAATGTTTGCAAATCCATTTAACAGCCAGATGAATGGTCGGAAGACCAGATAAAAGACCTGTAAAGGAAGCGCAATGAACAATGTGGTTTGCACCGGGCGCTGAATTGCAAGAGATTTAGGTGCAAGTTCACCGAATACAATATGCATCACTGTAATTACAGAGAATGCGATAATTGGAGATGCTGTTTTGGAGAAGGAGTCTACGAAATCCGGCGCAGCGCCGAAAGATGCAAGCAGGTTGTGTAAGATGTGTTCCATTACAGATTCCCCGACCCAACCCAAGCCCAGGGAAGCTAAAGTAATACCTAGCTGGGTTGCAGCTAGGTATCCGTCTAAATGCAAGGTAATGTGCTTAGCAATGTTTGCTACCCGACTACCCGATTTAGCTTGTATTTCTATTTGCGACGCTCTGACTTTGACGATTGCAAACTCTGCTGCAACGAAAAAGCCGTTAAGGACGACCAAGAAAAACGTTAAAAATATCTGAAATCCCATTTAAGAATTATTTCTATAGGTAGTATTGTACAGTTCCAGACTTTCATTAATAACTTTAAACGCGTATTCTCTGCCAAGCAATTGCTCAATGGCAACATCTTTACCTTCTAGTGCTTTATAATCCTGGAAAAATCTTACAATTTCCTTCATGGTATGTGGTGGCAACTCATCAATATCATTGATGTAGTTTACAGACATATCATTCTTAGCTACTGCGATGATTTTATCATCCTGTTCGCCATTGTCAACCATGTGCATCACACCGATTACTTTAGCTTCAACAATAGACAAAGGATAAACATCCACAGAACATAAAACAAGGATGTCAAGTGGGTCATTATCATCACAGAAGGTCTGTGGAATGAACCCGTAATTTGCAGGATACATTACCGAAGAAAATAGTACTCGGTCAAGCTTAATCAGATTGGAATCTTTATCGATTTCGTATTTCGCTTTTGATCCTTTAGGGATTTCGATAATTGCGTTAACACACTCAGGCAGCTTTTCGCCCGGTGATACATGATGCCACGGATGGTGATCGTCTTTATTCATTTTTTAATTTAGAAGTTTTGTTAATCTTCAGTGTTCGACACCGACCTTTTCCTCAAAAACGCGATGATTACAGGTAGTGTGGTAATAACGATGAAGCCTAAGATAATATATAGTAAGTATTGATTTATTTCCCTCTCAAATTTCTTGCCTAAAAAATAGCCAAGCAAAGTTAAGGAAGCAATCCATAATAATGCACCTAAAACATTATATAAGGCAAATTTACGGAAATCTAATTTTACTACACCAGCAATAATGGGTGCGAAGGTTCTTACAATAGGGACAAATCTGCCCATAATGAGGGCAAAAGCACCTTGTTTGTTGTAGTAAGCTTCAGCAGCTTTAAGGAATTTTTTCTTGAAAAAGAAGGAGTCTTTGCGTTGATAGAGTACCGGTCCGGTTTTACGGCCAAACCAATAACCCGTAAAATTACCTGAAATAGCGGCGACCATAAGGCCTGCAATAAGTACATAGATGTTCACATCGAGTTTGCCTGTTGCGACAAACATACCGGCCAGAAATAATAGATAATCACCTGGAAGAAAGAACCCGAAGAAGAGTCCTGTTTCTGCAAAGATTACAAATACTACTACATAGAAACCACCTTCTCTAAGTAATTTTTCAGGATCGATAAGGTGCTGTAGATAGTTCCAAAAATCTTGCATAGTTCTATTCTTCGTAAAACTACAAATAATAATCTGTAGAACTGTTTAGATCAAGTTTAAAATTAAAGAGGGATATACCCCAAGAAAAACCGTGATAAGCAGTGAAAACACCAATACCACCTTGTACTGCAGCGGAATACTCAGCTGTAATTCAGCCCCTTCTTTGAAGTACATCGCTGCTATTACCCTGAAGTAGTAGTAAAAGCCTACGAGTGCATTCAAGATGGCAAACGCAACCAGATAGATTTGATATCTATCCATCACATTTAGGAACATGACGTATTTACCAATGAAGCCGGCGGTAAGCGGAATTCCAGCGAGGGATAACATTGCCACGGTTACGGTTAGCGCCAGAAACGGATTTTTCCGACCAAGGCCATTGAAGCTTTCAAATGTATCTGCACCGGTTTTTTGTTTGACCAGGATCATCGCAGAAAATGCGATGATATTTGCAAAGGTGTAAGCGGCTGCATAGAATAGAACATCATTAGCACTCCTCGAGCTTAATGTCACGAGAGAAAACAGCAGATAACCTGCGTGGGAGATACTGGAGTACGCCAGCATGCGTTTAAAGCTCTTCTGAAACAGTGCTGTCACGTTGCCGATAAACAGCGTCAGGCAAACGATCGCCATCAGTGGTGGCAACCAGAAATCATGCAGCGGAGCAAAGGTTCCTGAGAACAGTCGTAAAAACGCCGCAAAGCCTGCAGTTTTCACCACAGTAGACATGAAAGCCATGATCAGCGTTGGGGACCCTTCGTAAACATCCGGAACCCAGAAGTGGAACGGTACAGCACCAACCTTGAAGCTTAAACCAATAAGCATTAGGATTAAGCCCGGGTAGAACAATGGAGACACCGTTTTATAGTTACTGATCAAATATTCATTGATCACATCCAGATCAAACGACCCGGTGGCACCATAGATAAGTGCAATACCGAACAGCAGGAAGCCAGTTGAAAAAGCACCCATAAGAAAATACTTTAGGGAAGCTTCGTTGGAGGCGAAATTTGTTTTGCGGATACCAGCAAGGATGTAAAGTGCAACAGACATGATTTCGATGCCGATGAACAGCATGGACATATTCTTATAGGAAACCATGATGATCATACCTGCAAGCGAGAACAACATCAGGGTAAAGTATTCGGCGATATTCTCGCTATGCTCGGCAAAATAGTTCTGTGTGAGGAGAAATACCAGAATTGAGCCGGAGATACATAAGCCCGAAAAGGCAAGTCCAAAGTTGTCCATGTGCATCATGTTATAGTAAACCTGATTGGAATCCCATGAAGCAATGACGAGCCCTAGTGCGGTAAACAAGCCAAGTAAGGTAAGGGGTAATAAAGCTTTTTTGGCCTTAAACAACCCTGCATAAAGTACGACTAACGCGGTTACTGTAATTGTTATAATGATATTCATGCTCTATTTTACCGAAATTAATTTTTGATTCACCTGCTCCAATAACTGCTGTACTGCTGCCTCTGATAAATGTAGGATGGGTTTAGGATATACCCCAATGACTATAACCAATGCGCATATGATATAAAGCACCACCTGCTCTGAGCCTTGTATGTCGCGGAAAGTAAGTGTTAGATCGTTGGTTTTGCCTAACATGATGCCCTGATAAGTTCTGAACATATACACCGCACCGAAGATAATGGTAAGTCCTGCAAAAACAGCAGCCCAGATGTTCACCTGGTAGACGCCCATCAGCAACAAAAATTCACCAATAAATCCATTGGTACCAGGTAAAGCAACAGTTCCAAGTACAATGATCAGAAACACGACTGCAAGTTTGGGTGCTACCATAGCAATTCCGCCAAGATCAGCGATGGTGTTTGTTTTAACACGATTCGCGATGATATCCATGATGAAGAACAATCCAACAACGTTAATACCGTGACTTAACATTTGAATCATTGCTCCTTGTAAACCTTGAGCATTGAGCGCGAAGATACCTGCAGAGATCAGGCCGACGTGTGCAATTGAAGAATATGCGATCAAGCGTTTCGCATTTTGTTGTTTGAATGCGATGATTGAAGCATAGACAATTCCGACGATTGACAGGATGAAGGCTGTCATACCCCATTCCGTTAGTCCGAGTGGCACTACAGGAAGAATCCATCTGATCACACCATAAATACCCATTTTCAGCATTATACCGGAAAGTAACATGGTACCGGCTGCCGGTGCTTCGGTATAGGTATCCGGTTGCCAGGTATGAAAAGGGAAAATAGGCATCTTGATGGCGAAGGCAAGAAAGAAGGCCCAGAATATCCAGCTTTGCTGCGTTGCATCAAGATCCAGGTTGTAAAATGCCTGAAGGTCGAAGTTTTGTGCCGGGTTCTGTAGGTATAAATAGATGATACCCAAAAGCATAAAAAGAGAACCTCCAACGGTATACACGAAGAACTTCATGTTTACACGAATGCGGTCTTTGCCTCCCCAGATTGCACAGATAAAATAAATGGGGATTAGTGCTGCTTCCCAACCGATATAGAACAGAAAGGCATCCATTGCCGTAAATACGAGCAATAAACCGGACTGCATGAACAGCATTAGTGCTAAAAATGCAGATCCATTTTTATGTTCTGAATTAAAGGTGGTCAGGATAATAATCGGAAAAAGGATGTTCGTCAACAACACCGGGATAATACTTAAACCATCTACCCCTGCCTTAAAGCTTATTCCTAGTGATTGAATCCAGGGATAGTTGACCCCGAACTGTAATGAAGAATCAGGCACAAAGTTTATGACCAATACAATGGCTATGCCCAGGGATATCAGCGAAGATATAAAAGCAACAGTCTTGGCGGCTCTTCCGGCGCATGCGGTAACAATTGCACTAGCCAGCGGAAAGAAAAGAAGTAATAGTAAAAGTTGTCCCATTATGTTTTCTGAACGATCTTTTAGATGGATAAATAAGTATACAATAACATAGAGATGATGCCGACAACCATCATAAAAATATAGAAACCGACATTTCCGGTCTGTATCAGTCGTAAACCTTTACTTGCTTCGCTGGTACCCCAACCCAGCCCATTCACAATACCATCAATAACTTTGGTATCCATGATCTTGTAGAAGAATCCCGATAAGCCATCAAGCGGCTTCCGGATTATAGCATCATAAAGCTCGTCTATGTAGAACTTGTTGTAAGACAGCCCCGCAATTCCGCTGCGTTCGCTTTCATCAGGCTGAGGCACATGATTTTTACCGACGTACTTGGTATACGCAATGCCAATGGAAACAATTACCCCAACAATGGTGATACCCATCAGCATGTATTCGGTTGCATGATCCGGAGCAGCAGCATGATTTGTTATAACCGGCGACAGCCATTGCGAGAGCCAGTGATTTCCGCCGAGACTATGTGGTATACCGATAACACCGCCGATAGCAGAAAGTACGGCAAGTACGATCAAGGGGATGGTCATGGATTTTGGAGACTCGTGGATGTGGTCTTCTGCATGATGTGTCGCTCCGCGATAAGTGCCAAAAAATGTCAGGAACAGCATCCGGAACATGTAAAATGCGGTTAAGAAAGCTGTAAACACCCCAATGGCCCACATTACTTTGTTCTGTTCGTAAACATGTGCCAAAATCTCGTCTTTCGAGAAGAATCCAGAGAAAGGCGGCAATCCTGCAATGGCAATCGTACCAATAAACATGGTTATAAAGGTAACTGGTAACTTCTTGCGCAATCCACCCATAATACGCATATCCTGGGCATGGTGCATGGCATGAATTACAGATCCCGCGCCCAGGAACAATAGTGCTTTAAAGAAAGCGTGCGTAATTACATGGAAAAAGGCTCCATCATAAGCACCTACCCCAAGGCCAAGGAACATATAACCAAGCTGTGATACAGTTGAGTAAGCAAGGACCTTTTTGATATCTGTCTGCGTTAAAGCGATCAGCGCACCTAAAAGTGCGGTTGCTAAGCCTACGACAGCAATAACATGTTGTATAACCGGTGCAAGTTCAAACAGGACATTTGAGCGTGCAATCATGTATACACCAGCAGTAACCATTGTTGCTGCGTGTATTAACGCCGAAACCGGCGTCGGTCCTGCCATCGCGTCTGGTAGCCAGGTGAATAGTGGTAACTGTGCAGATTTACCGCAAGCACCTATGAATAAACAAAGTGTGATTAGTATTATGGTGCTTTCACCAGCCGCAAATCCGGAAGCTTTTGAAAACACATCTTTGAATTCGAGGCTCCCAAAAGTATTAAAGATCAGAAAAACAGCAATCAGGAAACCTAGATCGCCAATCCGGTTCATCACAAACGCCTTTTTGGCTGCAGCAGCATAACTACTGTTGCTGTACCAGAATCCGATCAGCAGGTACGAACATAATCCTACACCCTCCCATCCAATGAACATGACGATGTAGTTAGATCCAAGTACCAGCAGCAACATGAAAAAGATAAACAGGTTAAGGTAGCTGAAGAACTTACCATATCCTTTATCATCATGCATGTATCCGGCAGAATAAACATGGATCAGGAACCCTACTCCGGTTATGATCAGCAGCATGATGCTGCTCAATGGATCTACGAGAAAAGATAAAGGAATGTTTAGCTGCCCGGCAGTAATCCAGTCAAACAGAAACACTTCATATGATTTCTGCGTATCGGCACCTAAGGCCAAAAAGATGGCTATGCTAAGTACAAAGGATGCAAAAACAGCTGTGCTGCCAATGAAAGCAATAACACTTTTTGGAAGTACATTTCTGCCTAAGCCATTAATGATGAAACCAAGAAAAGGAATCAGTGGAACCAGCCAAACTAAATTTATGATCATCTTTATTCTATTCTATATTACCACTTAAGGCGATTCAGGACATTAATATCGGTTGAGGAAGTATTTCGGTATACCATTACGATGATACTCAGGCCAATTGCAACTTCAGCAGCTGCAAGCGCCATGATGAAAAACACGAAAACCTGCCCGGAAGCATCGTTGTTGTGCACCGAAAAAGCGGTAAGCAGCAGGTTAACTGCATTCAGCATCAACTCCACAGACATGAAGATCACAATGGCATTTCTTCGGGTAAGTACCCCCAGAACACCAATGGAAAAAATGATTGCACTTAGCCAGATGTAATGATTAAGGGGAACGCCCTGTAACGTTTGAGTAATATCTCCCACTATACTTTTTCTTTTTTAGTTAACAATACAGCACCAACCATTGCCGTTAGCAACAGAATAGATGATAGTTCAAAAGGTAACATGAAAGGCCCGAAAAGCTCGCGACCAAGATTTTGAATTAAGCCCAAGCTCGGGTTCTTCAGTAAAAGCGGGTTTGAAACCGCGGTTGCCTTTAGGGAACCTACCAGGGTGACTACCAGGCAGCAGCCGGCTATGATGCCTACTACTTTCACCAGCGGTGACTTCAGTGGCTCATTGTCTTTATTTAAGTTGAGCAACATCAGCACAAAGAGGAACAGCACCATAATGGCACCCATGTACACGATAAAATTCACAACCGCCAAAAATTGCGCATTCAAAAGAATGTAGTGCACGGTAAAGGTGAAAAAAGTTACGATCAGATAAAGTACGCTATGCACCGGGTTCTTTGAAAAGATGACCATCAGAGAAAAGAAAATGCTTAGTGCTGCTACGATATAGAACACGGATGTACCCATTAATATTAGTGTTTTGGTGCCAAGCTGGCCATTTATTTATATTTCCAATATGAGCAAAAAAAGCTCAGTTATCTATTTAACTGTTAAAGGTGCCTCTACAAGCTTGTCTTTCCCGTAAATGAAATCTTTTCTGAGGTAGTCAGACGGTACAATTGGACCATCCAGATAAATTGCCTCTTTTGGACAAGCCTCCTCACATAATCCGCAGAAGATACACCTAAGCATGTTAATTTCATACATGGCAGCATACTTTTCCTCACGGTAAAGGTGTTTTTCTTCCGGCTTCCGTTCAGCAGCGATCATTGTGATCGCCTCTGCAGGACAGGACAAGGCACAAAGCCCACATGCTGTACAGCGTTCCCTACCCTCTTCATCCCGCTTAAGGGAGTGCATTCCACGCCAGTTGGTTGAAAATTCCCGTTCAACTTCCGGATACCGGATGGTCGCCTCTTTTTTGAAGAAGTGGCTTATGGTGATGGATAAACCTTTGGTTATTGCCGGCAGATACATCCGCTCAGCTAGTGTCAATGGCTTTTGTTCTAGTACTTTCTTTTTATTGGTCAATGGTTCCATGAAACCTCCCTGTTTTTCCGCTTCGCGGGTTATTAAAATTTCTCAACTATTGCAATCACCACACCTGTTACGATAACGTTCGCTATCGCCAGTGGGATTAATACTTTCCAGCCTAAATGCATCAACTGATCATAACGGAAGCGTGGAATGGTCCAGCGTACCCACATGAAAAAGAAGATGAAAGCAAAAATCTTGGCAAAGAACACTACTGTTCCAATCAAGGGGCCTATGGTAGTGCCGGTATGTTGTAATACCCAATCCATTCCCGGGTAGTTGTATCCACCAAAGTAAAGCGCTGCGATCACTGCCGAAGAAACAAACATGTTGATGTATTCGGCAAAAAGATAGAAGCCCAGCTTCATGGACGAATATTCTGTATGATATCCCCCGATTAATTCTGTTTCACATTCCGGTAAATCGAACGGTGCGCGATTGGTTTCTGCAAATGCACAAATCAGAAACAGGATAAAGCCTATGGGTTGATAAATTACATTCCAGTGCCAGCCATGCTGTTGCTCCACGATTTCTTTAAGACTCATCGTACCTGAAACCAGCAGTAGAGCGATGATGGAAAGTCCCATCGCGATTTCATAGCTGATGTTTTGTGATGCCGCACGGATTGCGCTTAAAAGTGAATACTTGTTGTTAGAAGCCCAACCACCGATCATCACGCCGTATACACCCAAAGATACCACGCCAAAAATGTAGAGCACGCCTACATTAATATCTGTAACCTGCAAAGGAATAACGCGTTCACCAATCTGAATGGCTGTGCCCCAAGGAATAACTGCTGTACCAATACAGGCGGTTAACATGGCTAGGCCAGGACCAACCATAAACAGCCATTTATTTGAGTTTGCAGGTACAATCTCTTCCTTCATAAACATCTTTAGTCCATCTGCAAGTGGCTGAAACATCCCGAAAGGACCTGCTCTATCCGGACCTAAACGGTCCTGCAGAAAGGCTGCAACTTTACGTTCTGCATATGTAGAGTACATTGCAATCACCAGACTGATTCCGAAGATTATGGTAACGAGTATGAATTTCTCTAAAACAAAGGTTATCTCCATCAGAATTTACTGGTTTTTTCAAGTTCTATTTGATTCGCTTCCCGCAATTTAGGATTAACCTGGATTACTGGCAACGGCTTTAATGTTTCGTAGTGGTTAGATGCAATTACCGAAGCGTCGCTGATATGTGTCGGATGTTCCAGCACCCAATCGGATGTTTGTTTCTTATCAAAACGGCAAGTATTGCAGATGAAAGCCTCTACCTCACCATAAACGTCTTTTCTAGCTGTTACACGCAAAACATCTTCACCTTTGTACCAAAGCGTAACCTTGCCGCTGCAGGTTGGACAATCCCGGTGTGCATCGATCGGCTTGGTGAACCAAACGCGGTTTCTAAATCTAAAGGTTTTATCCGTTAAAGCGCCCACTGGGCAAACATCGATAACGTTTCCGGAGAAATCATTATCTACCGCCTGCTGGATGTATGTAGAAATCTCTGAGTGATCTCCACGGTTAAGAACGCCATGTACACGTTGTTCGGTGATCTGGTCGGCCAGGAACACACAACGGTAGCACAATATGCAACGGTTCATATGCAGCTGAATTTTATCGCCGATATCAATACGATCAAAAGTACGACGCTCAAACTCATACCGGGTCTTCTGCAAGCCATGCTCGTAGGTCAAATTCTGAAGATCACATTCACCTGCCTGATCGCAGATCGGACAGTCAAGCGGATGGTTTATCAGCAGGATCTCTACAACGCCGCTACGCGCCTCCATAACCTCCGGAGAAGTAATGTTCAGCACCTCCATACCGTCCATAACCGTGGTACGGCAAGAAGCGACAAGCTTCGGCATCGGCCTTGGGTCCTTTTCAGAACCTTTGCTCACCTTAACTATGCAGGTACGGCATTTACCGCCACTACCTTCAAGTTTTGAGTAATAGCACATTGCAGGTGGCACAATGTCACCTCCGATTTGCCTTGCGGCATTTAATATCGTCGTTCCGGGTTCCACTTCAACTGTGATCCCGTCTATCGTCACCTTAACTTTATCACTCATAACAGATGATATGTATTTGGTTAAATTATGTAGTAACTTCTGTTTTTGCAATAGGCACTGCATAGTTTGCCAGACCATAGTTGGTCTCCATGCACTTTACAGGCTCGTTCACATGCCATTCAAATTCATCCCTAAAGTGCCTTATAGCACTTGCTACGGGCCATGCTGCTGCATCTCCCAGTGGACAAATGGTATTTCCTTCGATCTTTCTGGCAACATCTACCAAAAGATCTATATCACTCATTTTACCTTGGCCATATTCAATTTTGCGCAGGATCTTCTCCATCCAGCCCGTGCCTTCACGACATGGAGAACATTGACCACAGCTTTCGTGTGAATAGAAACGCGCAAAATTCCAGGTGTTTCGAACCATACATTGATCCTCATCGAAAGCGATGAATCCGCCGGAGCCCATCATGGTTCCTGTTGCGAAGCCGCCTTCAGACAGGCCTTCATAGCTCATCACTCTAGGTTCACCATTGGCCTGTTTCAGGGTAAGGTTTGCCGGTAGCACTGGCACGGAGGAACCGCCGGCAACAGTTGCTTTCAGCCGTTTTCCGTTCGCAATACCCCCACAGTATTCGTCAGAGTATATAAATTCCTCCACAGGCAGTCCAAGTTCAATCTCGTAAACACCCGGGCGCACCAGGTTTCCAGAGGCTGAAATCAGTTTCGTTCCCGTGCTTCTTCCTACACCTATCTTCGCGTATTCATCACCCCCATCATTGATGATGGGAACGGTGGCCGCTATCGATTCCACGTTATTTACCACCGTCGGGCAGCCGTATAGCCCTGCGATAGCGGGGAAAGGAGGTTTTATCCTTGGATTTCCTCTTTTACCTTCCAGTGATTCTAACAATGCGGTTTCTTCACCACAG
>DDAD01000094.1 GCA_002333205.1 Pedobacter sp. UBA2067 | reverse complement strand
TTTGAAAGTTCCAGGCTCGGACTCATCCGCATTGCAAACGAGGTAACGTGGTACACCCTCCGGCTTGGCCAGAAAGCTCCACTTCATCCCGGTTGGGAAGCCTGCACCACCCCTGCCGCGTAATCCTGACTTCTTAACCTCCTCCACAACTTCATCTGGAGTCATCTTCAAAGCCTTTTCGACAGCGCGGTAACCACCTTTCTGACGGTAAACATCAAAAGTGTTGATGCCCGGCACGTTTATATGTTCTAATAATAGTTTANNGGATTAACTGATCTACCTTTTCTTCGTTAAGGTTCTCATAAAAGGTGTATTCCGGTCCAATTTGCAATACCGGCCCAAAGCCACAGGCAGCCAGACATTCCACCCCTCTCCAGCTAAAGAGTCCATCCGGAGTAACCTCGTTTTCCTTAACGCCGAGTGTCTTTTCAATGTGCCCCATTACCTTCTCTGCACCTACCAGACAGCAAGGCCCGGTACGGCAAACCTCAAAGACATACTTGCCCTGTGGTTTTAGAAAATACATGGTGTAGAAAGAAGCAACTTCATACACTTCAATTGGCTGGATGTTCAGGTAAGCGGCAACTTTGTCCATCGATGGCACACTCAGCCAACCAAACACAGCCTGCACCTCGTGTAACATTGGCAGCAAGGCAGATTTTTGCTTACCAGCAGGGTATCTGCTTATGATCTCATCAAACTTCGCAATCAAAGTCTCCGGAAATACTTCAGGTTGTTGTTCTTCTACTTTAAGCATCTAATTCTCCAGCAATAATATTCATACTACTCATGTTGATAATGGCATCTGACAACAGCATACCTTTACTCATGGGTGCATACATTTGATAATTTATAAAACTTGGCCTCCTGAAGTGCAAACGATATGGGGTACGACCTCCATCATTAATCAGGTAGAACCCAAGTTCGCCATTTCCACCTTCAACTGCATGATAAACCTCTGCTTTAGGCGCATCAATTTCACCCATCACGATTTTAAAGTGATAAATCAAGGCTTCCATATTGTTGTAAACTTCCTCTTTAGGCGGAAGATAAAAATCTGGCACATCGGCATGGAAAATGCCCGCAGGCTCATTCTTCAACTTCTCCATAGCCTGCTCGATCAAGAGTACACTCTGCCACATTTCCTCATTTCGAACCAGGAAGCGGTCGTAAATATCACCACTTGTACCAACCGGGACCTCAAAATCAAAATCCTGATAGGATGAATACGGCTCACTAACACGTACATCGTAATCTATACCTGTAGCTCTTAGGAGCGGGCCAGTCCAGCTAAAATCCAGTGCCTGTTCAGGTGTAACGGCAGCTACACCAGCAGTTCGGTCTATAAAAATCCGGTTGCGGTTAAGCAAGCTTTCAAACTCCCTTAAAGCAACCGGGAAATCTTTTAAAAACTTATTGATCTTGGCGAAGGCAATTTCATTGAAGTCACGCTCAAAGCCACCTATCCGACCGATGTTCGACGTCAATCTTGCACCACAAACCTCCTCATAGATTCCGTAGATGTGTTCACGAAACTGAAAGAGGTAGAGGAAAGTTGTTGTTGCGCCTGTATCCTGTGCAATGATCGTATTGCAGATGATGTGATCCGAAATACGGGCAAGCTCCATGATAATTACTCGAAGGTAATCCACGCGCTTAGGCATTTTGATGTTCAGCAACTTTTCTACGGTCATATGCCAGCCCATATTATTGATCGGTGAAGAACAATAATTCAGGCGATCCGTCAAAGGTGTAATCTGGTAAAACGGACGGTGTTCAGCGATTTTTTCAAACGCCCTGTGAATATAGCCAATGGTAGAGACGCCGCTTACAATACGCTCACCATCTAGCTGAAGTATGTTTTGAAACACACCATGCGTCGCCGGGTGGGTCGGCCCCAGGTTCAGGGTCACCAACTCACTTTGCGGATCATTGTCTGTTGTTACTGGTCGATTGTGTACCATAAGTTATCTGCCAAAATATTCATCTTTCTTGTCCACCCGGTTCGGGTCTTCAAGCGGGTATTGTTTTAACATTGGATGTACGCCCAGTTCATCCATATTCAGAATTCTACGAAGATCAGGATGGCCATCAAAGAGCACCCCAAATAAGTCATACGTTTCACGCTCCATCCAGTTTGCGCCATTCCACAGGTCNNGGTGTTTGCGTGTTCAAAAACACTTTTATGCGGATACGAACCTTCGCAACCATATTGTGCAGGTGATAAACCACCGCAAGACCCTGAGGCTTTTCCGGATAGTGCACCGCTGTAATATCTGTTAAAAAATGAAAGTTTGTTCGTGGATCTTTTTTCAGGAACGTCAGTACATCAATGATGTCATCCTTTGTAGTTTCTACCGTTAGTAAGCCGTAAGGCTCATCCACGTTCGTCACACGTGTTCCGAATTCGTTGCTTAAGATTTGTATCAGGTTATGGTTGGTCTCTTCTGTCATTATAAAATTCCGTATGAGGCTAACAATTGCTTGTATTCTGGAGAGTCCCGTCTTCTGCCCGATTCATTTCGCACCAGCTCCTGTATCTTCCCAAAACCATCAAGGATAGCTTCCGGTCGCGGAGGGCAACCTGGCACATAAACGTCAACAGGTATAATTTCGTCAATTCCTTGCAGAACCGAGTAAGTGTCGAATATACCACCACTAGAAGCACAGGCTCCAACAGCCATTACCCAACGTGGTTCGGCCATCTGCAAATAAACCTGTTTCAACACAGGGCTCATTTTCTTTGCTATTGTCCCCATCACCATTAACAGGTCTGCCTGACGTGGCGAAAAGCTTAAGCGCTCAGAGCCAAATCTACCAAAATCATAGTGGGAACCCATGGTGGCCATGAACTCAATACCACAGCAAGAAGTTGCAAATGGCAGAGGCCACAAAGAGTGTGAACGAGCCAATCCAATGACTTTATCAAAGGACGTGGCAAAAAAGCCAGATCCTTCTATGCCCGGAGGGGCGTTTACGATATTGATTTCACTCATGATCTTACAAAAAAAAAAGTTCATTCCGACGAAGAATGAACTACAAATCTACAATAATAGAGGAATTTACATAATGTTGGCCTGATTTAGAAAGAATCTAAATAGCTTAATTCCAGTCTAATGCTTTCTTCTTGATGACGTATATAAAGCCCAATAAAAGCGTACCCATAAAAATGAACATTTCGATCATCCCATCCATCCCGAGCTCACGGAAATTAACCGCCCAAGGGTACATAAAGATTACCTCAACATCGAACAAAACAAATAGAATTGCAACCAGGAAATACTTAATCGAAAATGGCTGTCGGGCATTACCTACAACCTTAATCCCCGCCTCAAATGTTGAGAGCTTATCGGCCGTTTTGCGGCTTGGACCTAAGTAGTGCGTTGCAATCAAGGTTACCACTACAAATCCGAGTGCTACAATAACCTGAAATATGATCGGCAAAAAATCTACTGGTACACTTTGACTTTCCATAAGTATGCTTTTTACACAAAAATATAAGAAAAAGGCAGGATAACAACCCTGCCGTATTTTTTCCTAAAATTTATTTACGTCTTCCTGATCGTATGGGGCCTGCGAGCGACTTTATTCCAGCTAGGGCTGTAGGATCCTGTGATTCTAAGGCCAAAACCTTATTCCAGTAAATTCGTGCTTTCTCCTGATCGCCTTTAGCAAAGGCAAAAGCGGCTATTGCATGGCTTGCTTCGACCAGGTTCCGCTTTGTAGCCGCTGTTTGAGCTAGATTGCTTCGTTCCACTCCATCGATGTAAGCTTGATAGGCGGGCACCATGGCTCCTTGTGGATCGTATTGATCCTCCATTAGGCTTAGTGCTCTTGCACGCCACAGATGTGCTGTAATCAACTCTGGAGACGCCCGCAACGCTTGATCAAATATCACGTTAGCCTGGGTAAGTAGACCAACAGATGGCCGTTCCTGGCGGTTATATGATTCTACATACCGAAAATACAAGGCGGTTCCATGGTACAAACCCAACTCCCCCGAGTTTAAAGGTCGTCCACCAAGCTGTTTGATCAGATCGTAAGTCTCTATAGCTTTAATCCAGTTTCTCGCGTCATAGTAGTTTTTGGCTATACCCTCCATGGCAACAGTTTTAGACGAATCAATCTTTATTGCCTTAGTAGCACTTATCAAGGCAGCATCGCCTATCTGAAGTTTTTGCTGTGTCAGGCTTAGGTAGACATAATCATCCGAAGTAGCTTGCTGTTCGTCACTTAAGCTGGAAAACATTCCGTTCAGAAGTTGCTGGGCCACAGGATAGTTTCCATTTTCATAGGCCGCATAACCACTTAAACGCGCAACAGTTATAGACTTTCGATTGTTGGCTAGAACAGGGGAAAGCGATTGTATTTCCTTCTCGAGGTTTCGGTAGTCGCCTAGGGCATAAAGCAATTCTGCATACTTCAGCCTGGAGTCAAATGAACGATCCGTAACATTAAGATATAAATTGTAGTTTGAAATGGCATTTGCTGCAGCGGCAGTATTCTTCTTGTCCATTAAATATGCATTCAGATACTGTTCGGACAGTAACCGGTAAGCCGGACCGTAACTACTGTTGTCGGCCATTACCGATTTTAATGTACTATCACCCTTGGCTTGCATGCCGGCCTTAAAATACATTCGTGCAATCTGTACTTTAGCCCGCAAAAGAGTGGAATCAAGCTGTAGCGCTGTCGTATAATAGCCCAAAGCCTCCGGATATTTTGCCTGTTCCGCATGCAGATTTCCCATACCCAGGAACACCTGCGCATCTTTGTCTGCTTTGTCTAATTCATCTACCTTTTTCAAATAACCTATTGCAGCAGAAAAGTCGGGCTTTGCTGCGTAGGTAAGGGCATGCCCTATTACCAGATGCGCATTATATTTACGCTTGGAACCCACAGTAACAGCTTTATCAAAGTTGATTTTAGCAGCTGCAGGGTTCCCCGCCTGCAGGTCGGCCAGCCCAATTCCAGCATAATTCAAAGGATTCTTACGAGCAGCACGAATACCCTGGGCAAAAACAGATTTCGCCGAGTCGATGTAATCAGTCTTCAGGTAAATCTCGCCCAGGCTATAGTAAACATCACCATCTTTAGGCTGAGTCTTCAGCAATGTCCTTAACGCAGACTTAGCAGCAGAATACTGTTCAGCATCAATCGCACGTTTAGCGTCCTCTAGCTGTTGTGCAAACGCGCCAGTGCTCATGCTGAGCAGCATGGATGCTAAAATATATTTACATATCCTCATAGCTTGAAATGGGCTTTTTAAAACCCTTTAAAATAAAAAAGAGAATGCCTAAGCGGCACTCTCTTTTTATAACTGAATTATTTAACGTTTATTTTTTACCAGCTTTCGCAGGAGCTGATAGTGATTTAATACCCGCTAATGCTGTTGCATTCTGTGGATCAATCGCTACAGCTTTATTCCAGTAGGCTCTTGCTTTTTCTTTATCTGTCGTAGATGCGAATCCAGCGATAGAGTTATAAGCTTCAACCATATTCTTTTTAGTAGCCGGTGTTTGCTTATCAACATGCGCTTCAGCAGAATCTAAATATTGCTGATAGTATGGTACATAAATACCTTGAGGGTCAGTTTCGCTATCTTTGAAATAGTTAACCCTTGCACGCCATAAGTATCCATCATAGGTAGTAGGAGATAATGTAACCAACTTCGAGAATGATGAATCTGCTTTTACCAATAAATCTTTAGAAGGATTTTTCTTAGCGGTGTAATCTGCAGCATAGCTGAAGTAAGCTGCCAAACCATGGTAGTAGTAGTTGTACAACGAACCTACACCACTAGGGTTTAAACGGTTTACAACGTCATAAGTTGCCACTGCTTTTGGATAGTCTTTAGCCTCATAGAAGGACTTAGCCATGTTTGCTAATGCTTCAGCTTTAGTAGAGTCCATCTCAACAGCTTTGGTAATGTTGATCAAGGCAAGGCTATCTTGTTTTTGTTGCATCTGTGCCTGACCTAAGTACAGGTAATCATCAGCAACGATACGGCTTGTATCTTTAACCTTTGCAAAGAAATCGTTCATGTATTCCAATGCCTGAGGATAGTTTTTGTTTTCGTAAGCAGAGTAACCTCTCAAACGTGAAATCAAAAGTGCTTTAGGGCTGTTTTGCGCCATTGCAGCTAATTCATTTGTCTCAGCTTCCAATTTCTGGAAATCTTTCGCATAAAACAAGATCTGCGCGTATCTGATACGTGAGTCAAAAGACTTATCAGTTAAATCTAAATATTTCTGATAGTTCTCAATAGCAGCTGCAGATTTAGCCTGACCATTTGGATCACCAAACGACCACTGGTTATATAACTCAGACAATTCTCTGTAGGCAGGACCATAATTAGGATCCTGAGCGATTACTTCTTTCAAAGCAGTCTCTGCTTCAGGAAATGCACGCGATTCTTTATACATTCTTCCGATCTGAACTTTAGCTCTTAGAATATTCGGATTGATGTTCAAAGCCCTCATGTAGTTCTGAAGTGCTTCAGAGTTTTTACGCTGATAAGCATAGAAATCACCAAGTGCTAAGAAAGTCTCAGCATCCTTGTCATTTTTATCCAGCTCATCTGCTTTTTGCAAATACGGTAATGCAGCATTGAAATCAGGTTTCTCAACCTCGATGTATGCTTTACCAATATATAGTTGAGGAATGTAATCGTTCTTTTTAGATACATCTACCGCTTTATCAAAGTTTGTTTTTGCGGAAGCTGCATTGTTAGATAGTAAATCTGCTTCTCCAAGTCCAATGTAGTTCAATGGATTCTTAGGATCAGCAGTTACACCTTGTGTAAACACTGCTCTTGCAGAGTCAATGTAGTCTGTTTTTAAGTAAACTTCACCTAAATTAAAATAATTCTCTCCTTTGCTGGCTTGAGATTTTACAAGCCCTTTCAGCATTGAAGTCGCTTTTTGATACTGTTCAGCATCTACCGCTTTCTTCGCATCTTCCAGGCTTTGAGCAAAAGAGGCAGAACCCATTACTGCTAAACCTAGACTTAAGGTTATTGCTTTTTTTGTCATCTTCATATTTCAAATATATTATTTAGTTTGAATTCTTTAAGTTAAAATCCCTTGAAATCAGCTTATGTGGTCCCAGACCTGATTTCAAGATTATAAGCTGTCCTCGCGGACTTGCTAACCAGTTTGCAAATCCCGTACCGACACCATCTTTACCTTCACAGTTGATGATGTAAACATTTCTAAGAAACGGATATATACCACTGATCAGATTATCCTGGGTAGGTTTGTAAAATGCATCATCACCCTTTCCACCTTTGACATTCTTTACACCAATTAGTTTAACCTTAGGATAATCGCTATCGCCTTTTTTTCCAGCTTGTAGATACCAGTTCAGGCCAATAACGCCAATGTAGTCTTTGTGCTCTGCGACATATTTAATAACGTCAGCATTGCTGTTTAAAGTATACACCCCTTTAGATGGAAGTGTATTTATTTTAGCAAGATCTTTAAAGTATTTTACGGTACTTGAATAAGGATTGTCAAAAACCAATTTCTTATTACCTGTGTAAGATCCCTTCAAAATGGCGAGCATCTCATCAACCGTAACTGTACTATCCGGANNGCAATCAGGGAAATACCATCAATAGCAAAACGCTGCGTATAGGCCACAATTCCTCGATTGGTATAAAACTGCTCCTCTTTTGGTGTTAATACCCTCGACATTACAATCACCCGGGTACTGTCATTTAAAAAGGTTGGCAAAATCCGTTGTTCCTGCCCTTTTATCAGTTCCACTTTAGCATCTGGATAATCAGCATTAAAAACAACCAGTTGCTCGTCGACAATATTAGAGAAAGTATCATCAACTAAGATCTTCACAGAACCGGAGGTTCTTGTATCCTGCGCATCCGCATCCTTAGGTTTGTTTTTACAGGATGCTACCGCGATTAAAATGCATAAAAAACCAAGATACTTCATGTCTATCGTTCCGTTTGATTAAGTCTGAAAAATCTGATAATGGCATAAACGATTAACAGTATACCAAATAAGATCCTGTAGGTCGGTTGAATGTCAAAAGGAATGTCCTTCCAAGAGATCAAAAGCACACCTAATGCAAAATAAAATAGTAAAATGATTAGGCCGAAAATAAACAGAAATCGCTGTTGGGGCGATTTCTGTTTAAAATTATTGTAGTTAAACATATTTTAACTCTTATTGAGATAAGGTGAAGCTGATTGGAATGTTGTACTTAACACGTACTGGTTTTCCATTCTGAATACCTGGGGTCCACTTAGGGCTCGCCTTTAAAACGCGGATTGCCTCTTCGTCGGTACCACCACCCAGTTTTTTACCAGCTAATTGAATATCAGTAAGCTCACCGTTTTTCTCTACTACGAAAGAAAGGAACACTTTACCCTGAATATTGTTCTCAGCTGCCATTGGCGGATATTTTACGTTCTTACCAACATAGGCATAGAACTTAGCGATACCACCTGGGAAACTTGGAGGCGTTTCGATACTTACGAAATCGTAAACCTGGTTATCTTCTACCACAGCAGCTTGTTTCGGGCCCTCACCTACCGGTGCGGTAATCACGATGTCAGCATCCGGATCCCCGGCTATGGTTTTCTGACCTGGGTCAGCTTTTTTCAAATCCTCGATCTGTGGTGGCTCCTGGTCACGCACCTCAACATCCGGTTTTACAATCGGAGGCGGGAACTTCACCTGATCAGTTTTTGGTGGTGGTGGCTCTACCGGTGGCGGCGGTGGAGTTTTAGGATCTACAGGGGGAGGTGGCTGAATTGCAACCTCAACCTGCTGTACTATTTCTTCTTCTGGCATCGAGCCTTTGATCAAACTGATGATCTTCGGCGTCATGAACAGCAATATAAATGCTGCCGATGCGATCAGCGTTGCTCTTGTTGTAGTTGAACCATTGTTCTGACGAAGCCTATAGGCGCCGTAAGACTTATTTTTGTTTTCAAAAACAACATCAAGCCATTCTTTTCTGAACAAATCTATTTTAGACATTGTGCTTGGTTTTAGTTGTTAAATATGTTAGAGTATACCATTTTGCTTCATTACAGCAATCTCAGAATCGAGGATGTTTTCATCATCAATAGCCGGAGCCGCACTGATTTGAGCAATATTCAACTCATCCATAATATCCACAAAGTTCTTATAGGTTGCTCCTGAAGTTGGCTTAATAACGACTACTAAAGATTTCTTAGGGTCGTTACCATATAACTCAGCAACTTTCTTTTTGTTTGCCAGGATAGACTGTCTTACTTCAGGATATCCTTCAATTGTCGGGGTTTCCTTACCTGCTTCACCCATATACCAGGCTACCTTGTTGTTTTTACCAAGTAGAATGGTCATGGTCTGAGATGCACGCAGCTCCAACCTGTTGGTATCGTCTTTTTCGTTTTTATCGGGTTTTGCAATGTCCATTGCAATAGGCTTCGAAAGTGACGTCGTTAGCATGAAGAAAGTGATCAAAAGGAAAGCTAAATCCACCATTGCGGTTAAATCTACTTTCGTGTTGGCTTTCTTGGTTCTAACTTTGCCGCCGCCTTTTTTGCCACCCCCGCTGGAGGTATCTAATTCTGCCATTGCTATTTTTTATTGAGCACCGCCTTCGGCCGATGTAATTAAACTAAATTTGTTGATTTTCTGTTTTTGAAGAATATCTACAATCTTCTTAACAGTAGGATATTCTTCCTCAGCATCTCCTCGAATACTAATCCGCATCGCTTCAGAATGCAACTCCGCAACAGCTTGACGAGAATTTAAAATCCAATCCGCCAATTGGTTGTTTGTTGAATCTGCAGGGATACCGGTACCCAAACCAGACTTTTCACGAGCTGCCTCATCCGGTAAATTGATGTACTGTTTCAAATTTTGAATGGGTACGCCAAATGACTGGATTACACCAAAACGCTTACGTTCTGCCGGGGTAAATTCAATTTTGTACTGGGCTGCCATTTTATCCAAAGTGGCCATCTTCACGTCTTGTCCCGCTACTTCATAAAACACCTTGCCATGTCCGATCGATACGTTTGCAATATCAACATCAGGTACCGGAATTTTATAGGTCGATGTCGGAATTGTAATCTTAAGAGGATCAGGTTGACGTGCTGTAGCTGTTAATATAAAGAAAGTCAGTAGTAAGAAAGACACGTCGCACATGGCGGTCATATCGATCGAAGTACTCTTTCTTTGAACCTTTGCTCTTGGCATAATTTAAATGTTACTTATGTTTTTATTAATGATGTTTATTCTTCCGGTTTTCCATAAAGCCGGTAAAAAAAAATTCATTATTTCTTATTTATGCGTAGAAGCATAAGTCTGGATGATGCTGAAACCAGCTTCATCAATTGCATAAGTTAATTTATCAATTTTTGAAGTAAGGATGTTGTACATGATAATCGCAACAGTTGAAGTCGAGATACCAGTTGCAGTGTTAATCAATGCCTCAGAGATACCGTTCGCTAGTGCTGCTTGATCTGGAGCTCCAGATGTAGCCAAACCACCAAATGCCTTGATCATACCTGTTACTGTTCCTAATAGACCGGTTAATGTACCTACTGATACTAAGGTCGCAATTACAGTTAGGTTCTGCTCTAACATCGGCATTTCTAAAGTTGTTGCTTCTTCGATATCTTTCTGAATTGCAAGACATTTTTGATCCGTATCCATGTTAGCCTCAACTTCCATTTCACGGTATTTTTTCAAACCAGATTTAATCACGTTTGCTACAGATCCTTGTTGTCTGTCACACTCAGCCATAGCAGCTTCGATGTTGTTTGAACTTAAAAGACCTTGAATCTTCTTGATAAATGAATCTAAGTTTCCATTTCCAGTTGCTCTACCAATAACGATAAAACGTTCTACTGAAAACACGAATACCATTAATAACATACCCATCAGGATTGGTACAATGAATCCACCTTTGTAAGCCATACCACCATAGTTTCCTGGAAGTGGGTGATTGTCCGGATTGCCATCTACGAAGTTTGATGGACTACCAAGAACAAACTTGTAAAGTAAAATACCAATAATGATACAAATTGGAATTACTAGTGTTGCGAACATGTTAGAAGCTGTAGACGAGCCTTCTTTTTTAACTGGTGTAGTTTTTGGTGCGTTTGCCATTTTTTTGTTTTTAGTTTTTTAGTTTTTAGTTTGTTTTAATTCGAATAATTTCTGTAATACACTTCAACGGCTAATGTAGGCAATTGTTGCTATAACAAATTTAAAATTTCCAATTTAAAATTACATTAAAATTTCAAAAGTTATCAATTCGTTACGTTAGCCGACAGACATCGGTAAAATCAAAAAAAGATTGCCCCTTTCCAGACAATCTTTCACAATTAAAACTAAAAAAAAAATGAAATGCAAATTTTAGCCCAATTTTCCTCCCTTAAACAGCTATTTCGCGTACTTTAGGTAAAGAAGCGAGCATTTCATCATTTGCATATTGCTCATATGCTTTGAAATTTTCCAGGAACGCTTTAGCAAGCGCAGCGGCTTTAGCATCGTATGTTGCAGCATCTGCCCAGGTGTTTTTAGGATTTAAAATCTCATTTGGCACGCCGGGACAACTTTCCGGCATTTGCAAACCAAACACAGGATCGGTCACATACCCGACCTCATCCAAGGCCCCGTTTAAGGCAGCCGTGATCATTGCCCGCGTATGTGCAAGTTTAATGCGCATGCCAACGCCATAGGGGCCACCGCTCCATCCGGTATTTACCAACCAGACATTCACCGCATGCTGCTCCATTTTTTCACCAAGTAACGCAGCATACCGTGTGGGGTGCAGGGGTATGAATGCCTTTCCAAAACATGCAGAAAAAGTCAGTTGTGGTTCTGTTACGCCTGCTTCCGTTCCAGCCACCTTAGCTGTATAACCCGAAACAAAATGAAACATAGCCTGTCCCTGCGTTAATTTCGATATCGGTGGCAGCACGCCACAGGCATCGGCAGTCAGGAAAAAAATATTCCTTGGTACGGGTGCTACTGACGGTTGCACCGCATTATCAATATAAGATATTGGATACGCTACACGGGTATTTTCTGTTTTCGACACATCCTCGAAATTCACCTTTCTTGTACCTGGAAAGAAATTGATGTTCTCCAGCAAGGCACCAAAACGAATCGCCGAGTAGATCTGCGGCTCCTTCTCTGGGCTGAGGTCAACACATTTTGCGTAGCAGCCACCTTCAAAATTGAAGACTGAATTAGCTCCCCAACCATGCTCATCATCGCCAATCAATTTGCGATGCTCATCTGCAGACAACGTTGTCTTGCCTGTTCCGGAAAGTCCGAAAAATATCGCCGTATCACCTGCAGAACCCACATTCGCAGCACAATGCATAGACAACGTCTTCTTATGTACAGGCAGGAGGAAGTTCAGCACGGAGAAAATACCTTTTTTAAGCTCTCCAGTATAACCAGTACCTCCTATTAGAATTACTTTAGCACTAAAGTTTATAATAGTGAAATTTCCCTGGCGGGTACCATCACTTGCTGGATCAGCTTCCAGCCCTGGCGCTGCAAGGATCGTCCATTCCGGCCGAGTTAAAAGCTCCTCGTTTTCAACGCGCAAGAATAGATTATGTGCGAATAGATTTTGATAAGCCGTTTCCGTAACCACACGGACACCAATTTTATAGTCGCGGTCCGCGCAGGCCACCGCATCTCTTACATAATACTTTTTATTATTAAGGTATGCTGTAACCTTATTATGTAATACATCATAGTGAGCTGGAGAAATCTTAATGTTTACATCACCCCACCAAACCTCGTTCTCTGTTAATGCATCTGCAACAATATACCGGTCTTTAGGCGACCGTCCAGTGAACTTTCCAGTATCAATCGCCAACGCCCCACTATCCGCAAGAACGCCTTCTCCATTCAATAGTGCCTCCTCAATCAGCGCTGGAACGCTGAGCTGATATTTCACAGAATTTGCACCTAACCCCAGGTAACTCAAATCGGGTGTTGTCAATTTAACTTCACGCATATTATTTGGTTTATACGGCAAAGCTAAATACTTTAAAAGGAAGATATTGACAAATTCAGCTATTTATTTTACTTATTGTGTCAGATACACTACTCGTAGCGTTATAAGTATCAGCACCTTACATCGAAACTCCTCAACGCCTAGCCGCCAGATTTCTTCGCCTTAAAACCCTCTTGCTGAAGCAGCGTCATTACCTTTTCCCTGAAGTCACCCTGGATAATAATTTCAGCATCCTTTGCAGATCCACCTACGCCACATTTTGTTTTCAGCATCTTTCCTAATCGCTGTAGATCATCATCACTCCCCCTGAATCCCGTAATGAGCGTCACCGCTTTACCGCCCCGGTTCTTGCGATCTAAAGTTACCCGCAGGTCCTGCTGTTGATTTGGAAGACTTTCTACCGTATTCGCTTCCTCGGGATATGCAAAATCCGGATCTGTGGAATACATGATTCCTCCAAGATCCTGTAACGACTTCTTTTTAGGCTTCATAATCTGGTGTAATTATATTTAGTGACAAAGGGACAACCTTAATATTTAATTCCTGTCCCATCTGATAAGGCTCTCCATCAATATGGATCGCAGCTTCTTTATTCCTTTTGATAATGATGTTTCTGCCGCGCAGGATTTCCACCATATCACTATGGTGCGTATTTGCACGCAACATCTGGTACGCAAGTTTTGGCAACAGCAGCAAAGGAAATGACTTAATCACACAGACATCAAGTAACCCATCAGTAACAGATGCTTCTGGAGATATATACGTATTGTTTCCATACTGTGAACTGTTGGCGATGCTTACCACAAAGGCTTTTCGGGTAATGATCTGGCCGTCTACTTCGATGTGATATACTTCAGGCTTATAGTTCAGCATCTCTTTCAAACCAAGCTTAACATAACCAGAGAGTCCACGCTTTTTATTACCGGAAAAAATGGAACTGATATGCGCAAAAAACCCCATCCCCGCCATATTGAAAAAACACTTTCCATTGAACGTGGCCGTGTCAATGCGTTTCACATGAAGTCCGTTAATCACCTTTATGGCTTTTACGGTGTCCATCGGAATTTTCAGATACCTGGAAAGACCATTCCCGGAACCAAATGGTAAAATTCCCAAGATCTTGCCCTGTGGCATCACCGCTGTACCGACTTCATTGATCGTACCATCACCTCCAACTGCAACCACCACGTCAAAATTCTTATTCCCCGCCTCCGCAGCAAGTTCCGAAGCATGGCCCGCATACTCGGTAAAACAGAAGTTCGTATTAAACCGGGATTTATCCAAATACCTGTCAATCAGCCCTGGGATGTTCTTTTTATCCCGGCCGCCGGATATCGGATTGATGATGAATAAGATGTTTGTTTTAGACAAGGTATTATTTTTAAGAAGCTGCAAAATAATTGATATTTTTTGACTATATGAATATATATCCTATTTTTGAGCGCTTAAAGTGGACTGATTTGTGATGCTATCGAAGGATAGCGGGATTGCAACCACGTAAAAAAAAGTGCTAACCATCAATACACTTCCTTTTACTGACTGTTTGACCAGGATCATCATCCATTTTATTTAATTATTAATCGTTAATAAATTATTTAGAATGTCATACTTATTTACATCAGAATCTGTTTCCGAAGGTCATCCTGATAAAATAGCAGATCAAATATCAGACGCACTAATTGATAACTTTCTAGCATTCGATTCTGATTCTAAGGTTGCTTGTGAAACCCTGGTTACCACAGGTCAGGTGATCTTAGCCGGCGAGGTTAAATCCAGGACCTACTTAGACGTACAGCAGATCGCTCGTGATGTCATCAAAAAAATAGGCTATACCAAAAGTGAGTACATGTTCGAGGCTAATTCCTGTGGAATCCTGTCGGCTATTCATGAACAATCGCAAGATATCAACCAGGGTGTAGACAGATCCAACAAGGAAGATCAGGGCGCCGGAGATCAGGGGATGATGTTTGGTTACGCCACGAATGAAACTGAAGATTACATGCCCCTTGCACTTGACTTGTCGCATAAGTTATTGCAGGAGCTTGCAGCTTTAAGACGTGAAATGACCGAAATCACCTATTTACGTCCGGATGCAAAATCACAGGTAACCCTGGAATATGATAACAACAACAAGCCTGTACGCATTGACGCCATCGTGATCTCCACACAACATGATGAGTTTGCTGAAGAAGCGACGATGCTTGAAAAGATCAAACATGACCTGGTGACCATCCTTATTCCAAGGATTATCAGCAAAAATCCACAGTACGCACACTTGTTCAATGACCAGATCCAGTACCACATCAACCCTACCGGTAAGTTTGTGATCGGCGGTCCACATGGTGATACCGGATTAACTGGACGTAAAATTATCGTAGACACTTATGGTGGCAAAGGTGCTCACGGCGGTGGAGCATTCTCGGGTAAAGATCCTAGCAAGGTAGACCGTAGTGCTGCCTATGCGACACGTCATATTGCCAAAAACCTTGTTGCTGCAGGTGTTGCAGACGAGATTCTGGTACAGGTAAGTTATGCCATCGGCGTTGCGAAACCTATGGGTATATACATCAATACTTATGGTACTGGTAAAGTATCTAAAACCGATGGTGAGATTGCCAAAGTCGTGGAGAACATCTTCGATATGCGTCCTTATTTCATTGAGCAACGTTTAAAATTAAGAAATCCGATCTATAGCGAAACTGCAGCCTATGGCCACATGGGTAGAAAGCCGGAAACCGTAACCAAAACTTTCAGAACACCTAATGGTGAAGAGAAAGTAGTTACAGTAGAGCTGTTTACATGGGAAAAGCTTGACTACGTTACTGAAGTTAAAGCTGCTTTTGGCTTGTAAGCCAAAAATAACATACATATCTATAAAGAAAACAGCTGCCGTAAATCCGGCAGCTGTTTTTTTGTACAACCATTTCCCAAAAACCATTTATGGTAGCTGTTGTTTTATTTACATAAACCTATAGAAGATGGAACAACCAGCAGAAATGAACACCCTTAGCCAGATTTTAGAAAAATTAAGGCAAAAAGGCTACGATAACGAACTTACGATGACTGAAGATGGCCACATGAAAGGCAATAAGATTGATAAGACTTATAGTCCTGAAGACCTTACCATCATTAAAACTTACCGCTTTGAAGGGCACTCCGATCCAGGAGATAACTCCGTTATTTATATTTTAAAAGATAATGAAGAAAACATCTCCTTCATCTCTGATGCTTATGGCATGTACAGCGAACAAAAAGGACCTGGATTCGACGAGTTTTTAAAAAAAATCAATACTGCAGATCGCGATATGCAGGAACTGTTTTAAAGAAAAAAAAGGGCCATAGCGCCCTTTTTTAATTTAATTCATACTAGGTATCATTTAAGAGGCCCCATATTTCTCCTCATACAACTTAATAATTTTATGCTGGAGGTTTGCTAGTTCTTCTTTTGTTTTACGTAGTTCATTGATCAGTTCTGCGATCTTGCGCTCAACTGAATCATCAAGTGGTTCACCAAAGGTAAAAATTTTGTCAATTCCACAATTGTAAATTGCTGCGAGCTGTATCAATCGTGATCCAGTGACATCCGTCGCACCAGTTTCCAACTTACTGTATGCTGGTACAGAACAATTTAGTTTTAGTGCAACTTGTTGCTGCGTCATGTTGTGTTTAATTCTGAGTAGCCGAAGCTTAGCGTTTAATTTATTCATCTAGAAATGTTTTGGCCGGCCTATTCCGGTAATAAAAAGTATACCTCGGAATAGATTAGAGGTGATAATTTATTTTAGAATAAATTACAAAATCCGAAATTACTCTTGCTGGTACGTTAATTCCAGTATACACCCCTTGTAAGAAACCTCTTCTGTATGCTCCTCTGAGGGCCCTGAGCTTACCGCTGAGTTATCCGCTGAGAGATAAATTTTCTTTCCATCACCTGAAATCGCCAGATCACGGTATCTGACCTTTCCTTTTACATATACCTCGGGTTCCCCCTCCATCACCTTACCTGCTGCGTCCAGCTTTAATCGCAGCAATGCGGAGCCTTTTAGGGTAGTAATCAGGACTGAGTTTTTCCATCCGGGAATGCCATCACTGGTATATAGTGCGGCGCTTGAGGGTCCATACGCTTCCCATTCCTGTTTTTCACCTTTGACAATTTTGCCAAACAGCTCCTGCAATTGTCTTGCTGGCATCGAATAGAAACTCCGTTCGGGATCCTTGTATTGCCTACCTAAAGCCTTTGCATTTGCAGCTTCGGACGAGATTAGCGGATAGCTGCTGTGCCACTGCCCGGGAATTTCCGCGTGGTCGGAAACGGAAGCTGCCAGGCCATCGTAGTTCCCGTCATTACGTCCGATGATCAGCGGATGTCCAAAATTCTTCCCACCTTCAATCAGGTTAACCTCATCATCTCCATAGGGCCCATGCTCCACGCTGTACAACAAAGGCTTTCCATTAACCAGTCCATAGGTTAGCCCTTGAGGATTTCGGTGCCCTGTGGACCACACCGCATTCTGTGCAGCAGCATTGAAAGGATTGTCGTTCGGAATCCAGCGGTCAGAAGCATCCTTGTCTCCGTCCGGCTCGGTATTAAAACGAAGGATTTTACCCTCATAACTATTTTTATCCTGCGCCTTGTTCTGTCGCCCGCCATTCGCAAACTGCCCCGCACCCATGTCTCCTATGCTGTAGTACAAGTAGTTCTTGCCTTCAACCGGCGCGATCAGCAGTCGCCCGCCATTATGATCGCTGCTTGCCGGTATGGTGTCGCAGAGTGACAGCGGACTGTGTAACTGCTGTCGCTTTTGATCATAAGTGTAGCGTACCACCCGCCCTACAAAATGATAACCCTTAAATCCGGGTTCACCACCATCGCCCTTTGCCGATGTGCCTTTGAAGCGGTAAATGTAGGCGAGATACACATATGGTTTGCCCCGCAGCAAATTTGGATGTAGCGCCATGCCCATCAAACCGCCCTGCGGCCAGGGTTTACCGCCATCCTGCTCATCAGAAACCTGATCATACCTCGGAAATTCACGTTCCTTCGTTAGATCAAGCAACTGCTGCCGCTTGCCGGTAACCGGATCTATCCGCCAGACTTTGTAATTTTTAGATTCCGTTACCCAGAGCTGCGCATCGGGGCCATAACTAATTTCCCAGGGATCGCTTAGCTTATCAGCAATGATCCGGATCTTAAAATCGTTCTGCTTAGACATGGCAGGCTCCTGGGCAGCAAGCGTAGTACAGGTGAGGATAACAAGGAAAAAACAATGTAGAACTTGGTAAAAACGGCTGGTCATGCGCATAGTTGGATCAGGGTTAAACGTGATTGTGTTGCTCCAAAACAAGCACAAAGCCGTTTAGGTTTTACGTTTTTTGACGGCCTTGTACCCCTTATTAACAGGTAATTACCTCAATAAATGCAGAAAGTACCCCATTTTGCAGAAAAGCAAAAGCGGCTGTCAATAGGCATTGATTTTGTTCGACAACCACTAACAAATCTAACCTAAACTGAAAAACGTCATGATACAGGGAATTACAAAAGACATGCATGTCTACGCCGACTACAGTTATATTCCAATGGTGCTGCTTGCACCAAAACTAATGGGTTTTGAAGCGGACCGCACAAGTGCTATGGTCTGCCGCTCCTTCGCTTTTGCAGAACTTGGCACCAGCTTGCTTACAGACGCAAAATGGGGCGCCATAAAGTGCATCCCCTATAAAACACATGCCATCATTGACCTTGCATCAGGTGTAATGGCCTTGGGGGCTGCTGCGATAAAGCCGATGTGCGAAAACAAGGCAGCCAGAAATACGCTGATGATGATGGGCATTACCGGGCTGGTGGTGGGCGCCCTATCGATATTAGGTGCTAAACAGCGGTAATGAATTCGATTTTTTTTACGTTCTTAGTGTTCTAACTAAATATGATTACCTAACCCGTTATTTCATTAAAATGAACGCAAAAACAAACCGCATTAACCTACTTTTGCTTTGTGCCGTCGTTGCTACTGCCAGCGCATGCAACAGCGGCGATAATTCCAAAGAAGCAGAATCATTCAACAAAACGAACACCGTGTCATTAAACCCCAAAGATTTCGAGAAAACAATAGACGGTAAAGAAACCGCACTCTTTACGCTGCAAAACAAGTCTGGCGCAAAAGCCATGATCACCAATTATGGCGGTAGACTGGTAAGCCTTTTTGTTCCGGACAAAGACGGCAACCTTACCGATGTAGTTGCAGGTTTTGATGATGTTACCGGCTTTAAGGAGTCGGCAGAACCTTATTATGGCGCCACCATCGGCCGTGTAGGAAACCGCATGGCCAAAGGCAAGTTTACGCTGGATGGTAACACCTATACCATCGTTACCAATGATGGTCAGAATACATTACATGGCGGCAAAAAGGGCTTTCAGGATGTGGTTTGGGATGGTAAACAAGTTGACGATCATACCTTGGAGCTGCACTACCTCTCCAAAGATATGGAGGAAGGCTTTCCCGGAAACCTGGATGTTAAGGTAACCTACGAGCTGCAGGACGACAATGCTCTGAAAATCAGCTATCATGCAACCACAGATAAGAATACCGTGGTGAACCTGACCAACCATGCTTACTTTAACCTGAACGGTGAGGCCAGTGGCAGTATTCTGGATCATACCGTACAGATTAAGGCAGACAAATACACACCGGTAGATGCAACCTTGATTCCTACAGGTAAAATAGAAGCAGTTGCAGGTACACCGCTCGATTTCACCAAACCTGAAACGATCGGCGCACGTATAGCAGACAAACATCAGCAATTGCAGCACGGTGCAGGTTACGACCACAACTATGTATTAAATCAACATGGTGCAAATGATGTGGTTGCAACTGTTACAGGTGATAAAACCGGCATTGTAATGGATATCTATACGGAGGAGCCTGGATTACAGTTTTACAGTGGTAACTTCATGAAGAGTCAAAATACCATGAAAGGTGGCCATAAGGATGATCATCGTACGGCTTTCGCCATGGAAACTCAACACTTCCCGGATTCACCGAACCAACCTGCCTTTCCTTCCATTACCTTAAAGCCAGGGGATACTTATCAAACCACTACGACTTACAAATTCAGCGTTAAAAAATAAGAATGGCCCGAAAGGGCCATTTTCATTTTGCCTAGCCAGAAGGCCAAATCTTAAGTATCCAGGGGCAGGGTAAACCAGAAGGTGCTGCCCTCACCTGGTGTACTATCCACGCCAATCTGCCCTTTGTGCCGCCTGATGATTTCCGCTGCAATGTACAGCCCCAGGCCCAATCCGGAGTACTGTCCCGAACTGAGATCCGCACGGTAAAAACGATTGAACAGATAGGGTAGCTTCTCCTTTTCAATTCCTGGTCCCTGATCTGTCACAGACACCTGTAACGCATTCTCCATTTTCTTCGCATCGATCCGAATCTCCCGCGTTCCATGGGCATATTTCATGGCATTATTCACCAGGTTAATCACAACCTGCTGAATCCGCTCAGAGTCGGCTTCTACCTCCGCATCAAGATCACCACTGCGGATGATCTCGAAAACACCTTCAGCAGTCACATGCATGCAACAGTCATCAATGGCGCTGCCTATGCGAAAGTGGCTCTTTCGTAACTGTAGTTGCCCCTCCTTGAGGTTATTCACGTTCAGCAGATCATCGATCAGCCCCGTAATCTTATGCATACTTTTATTAGCCTGCGTGATCAAGCTGGCAGTTTTAGAGTTAGTCCCCTGTTTCATCGTATCCAGCAGCTGCAGAGAAGCCTTCAAAGCGGTAATCGGGGTACGCAGCTCATGACTGGCGATTCCAATGAAGTCATCCTTGTCACGCTCGGCAAGTTTCTCCTTGGTGATATCGGTAATCGTACCTAAAATCTTTTTTGGATGGTGTCCTGCTTCACCAGCGGGCTTTCCCTGTAAATACACCCAGCGCACCACACCATCCAGGGTGCGGATGCGACCCTGAAAATCGATGGCTGTCTCGCTGCTGATCTGCGCCAGTACCTCCCTCAGCTTGTCTGCGTCTTCCCTTACAAATTGCCGCAACAGCTGTTCCCGGTTCCAGGCCTTCAGCGGATCCTGTATGCCGAACAGCTGCTTGAAACCAGCTGTATGGACAATTGAACCATCGCCCAGATCCAGCTCCCAGACAGCCATTCTTGAATTCTCCAATGCCATGCTCAAACGCTTTTCCATTTCCTCCAGGTTTTTCTGGTAACTGAAGTCGTCCAGCACGGTGTAAGCAAAATTCTCCTTGTCCTGCTGGAAAAGTACTGTGGTGATGTGCACCCAGGCCAGTGTTTTATCTTTGCGAACCAAACATGCATCCAGTTTAAAGTAAGACTGTCCATGTTTCCACATGGCCTTCTGCAGGTCCTCCCAATGGTGCACCACATCTTTACATGCATAGTCCATGATTTTGGTACCTACGATTTCAGCTTCCGAAAAGCCGAGCAGGTCAATCAGGGCACGGTTTACCTTTACAATCTCCAGATCTGAATTGATGATCTTGCTTGCGGCAGAAGTATGTTCGAATACGCCTTCAAACCTGCCATTACACTCCTCATATTTATTCTTATAATCCGTTTCCGGCAACTGTTCCTTCATAAAAAATTTCTTGGGAATAGAATAACAAAAAAATATTTCGTTGGTTTCTAATGAGATATGAAAACAGCAGACATCAAGAGCCAGCACTATAAATTAAACAACATCGACATACACCTGATTGATGCAGGACCCGCAGCCGGAAGACCTTTAATTTTCCTGCATGGATTCCCTGATTTCTGGTATGGCTGGAAGGATCAGATCACCTATTTTGCCGACCGTGGTTACCGCGTGATTGTGCCCGATCAACGCGGATACCATCGCAGCGGTAAACCGAGGAGCCTGAAGGCTTATCGCTGCAAACACCTCATGGAAGACATTGTAAGTCTGATTGAAGTGCTGGAATTAAAAGAAGTGCACCTTGTAGGTCATGATTGGGGCGGTATCGTGTCCTGGCTACTCGGGATCTATCATCCGAAGCCGTTTAAGACCATCACCATTCTGAATGCGCCGCATCCCGGCGTGCTCCGCAAGCGCATCTCCCCAAGGCAGACTTTAAGAAGCTGGTATATCTACCTTTTCCAGCTGCCTTGGATTCCGGAATGGCTCTTCGGACGAAATAACTTCAAGCTACTTCGTAAGAGTATGCTGAACATGGCCCTCCCCGGAACCTTTAGTCCAACGGATATGGAACGGTATACGCAGGCATGGAAAGGCAGTCTCACAACAATGATCAACTGGTACCGCGCCATCCGAATTAGTAGAGAATTTAAAGACAATATTAAAGCACCAAAACCGGTGTTCCTGCCATTGCTCCTGCTCTGGGGAAAGCAGGACCTATCGCTTGATTTCTCGCTCGCAAAAGCTAGTATGGACTTTGCGCGCAATGGCGAACTGCACACCTTTCCCGATGCGACACACTGGCTGCAACACGAAAAAAGCGCGGAAGTGAACCGCGCCATTCTGGAATTTATACATGAACAAGACCGGAAGGACCCAGATCTTACTTAATGTGTTTAATTGGTTTTGATGTATCGGCTACCACAGCCATCGGTACAATAGATCGGTCCTGCAGGACTCATGGTCAGTTTGCCGTCTTTAAGGCTATAGCTATAAAGTTGTTCTGTCTTATCTGCTCTGGAAAGCACCAAGGTCGAACTGTCCTTAATTACATAACTTACATACCCTTCAAAGGCATTCCCCGCTATAGTGCCATCGGATTTAAACTCCACAACCGCCTGTGTTTTTACAGGCTTCCAATCTTCTTTACCAGACCCTCCACCTGTCCAGCTTTCACTAAGCTTCCACTTACCAGGAAGCGTGTTGTGGTCAAGTTTTGCATCATCCTTATCACAGGCAGCAAAGAATAGCATAAGAACAATAGAAAGTAGTTTGATCGCGTTTTTCATGAACGTTAATTTAATGGTTGCTTGATATTTAAACATACGAGTTAAAAACAAAATTCGCTACAGCTACTTGGCTTTTTCAACCATAAGTTTGTCGCAGATCAGCTGACTAAACATCTCGGTAGATTTTCCTTTGATCTCGACCTGCATGCTGCCATCAAAAGGCTCCTTGGCTACAACCCTGATCTGATCGCCCAGCAGCATGGAGCGGCCATTTAAAAAGCGTAAAAATCCTTCCGAGGAATCTGCAACCGCTTTCAAGGTTACTTCCTCCTGCGGATCACAATGACTCAAGGAAACATAAGCCGTCTCAGTGACTTCCCCATTTTTATCTGGAATTGGAGAACCATGCGGATCAAACTTCGGGTAGCCCAATAGCGCATCCATCTTTTCAAAGAATAATGGTGACTTGATGTGTTCAATCTGCTCGGCAATCTCATGTACTTCTTCCCAGTTGAAGTCCATTTTCTCAACCAGGAACATCTCTGTAAGCCGGTGCTTGCGAACCACCATAGCGGCCTCACGCTTTCCCAAGGCCGTCATTTTAACGGGTTTATAACTTTCATAGATGATCAGCTCCTTTTCCACAAACCGCTTCATCATGCTGTTCACAGTTGGCATCTTGATCTTTAATCTTTTGCTCAACTCATTGATGCTTACCTCATCATCGCTGTTCGCAAGGCTTAGTAATGCTTTAAGGTAGTTCTCTTCAACAACAGAATACATAGATCAAAATTAAGAATTCTCCTGCTTGTTCTTTTATTTAAAACAAAGTTATTGTTAGACTTGTCTAACAATATATATTTGCAATTCTAATATATGACCGGACATGAAGCTAAAACTCTTACTAATCTTGTATTTACTACTGATGAGCCTTTATATTTTCGCACAGCAGGACAGCATCCCTGCGGCAAAAAAGGACAGCCTTTTGCAGCTGGATGAAGTTGTAGTGTCCGGAACCATGAAAGCAGTATCAAAGCTCAACAGTCCGGTACCTGTAGAGATCTACACCGCCAAGTTCTTCCGGGCAAATCCTACGCCCTCGATATTCGAAAGTCTGCAGAACATTAACGGCGTACGCCCGCAGCTCAACTGCAACATCTGCAATACGGGCGATATTCACATCAATGGATTGGAAGGACCATACACCATGATCCTGATCGATGGCATGCCGATCGTAAGTGGTTTGTCTACCGTTTATGGCTTAAGTGGTATCCCGCAATCGATTATTGACCGGGTAGAAATTGTAAAAGGTCCAGCCTCCACCCTCTATGGAAGTGAGGCGGTGGGCGGGCTAATTAACATCATCACCAAACAGCCCAAAGATGCAGCGGCGATATCTGCCGATATCTTTGGTACCAGCTGGGGGGAGCTAAATACTGACCTTGCAGCAAAATTCACAGCTGGTAAAAATGCCACCTCGGTGCTGGGGCTTAATCACTTCATCTATGATCATCCGATAGACAACAACAAGGACGGCTTCACGGATGTGACACTGCAACACCGGATCTCTGTATTCAACAAGTGGGACTTCAAGCGAAAGCATAACCGGGCTTTCTCCCTTGCCGGCCGTTATGTATATGAGGACCGTTGGGGTGGAGAAATGACCTGGGACAAGAAATACCGCGGAGGTGATGAAGTTTATGGGGAGAGCATCTATACCAGTCGCTGGGAACTATTCGGTACTTACCAGCTGCCCTTCCGGGAAAAGCTATTTTTTACCTTCAGTGCAAATGCGCACGATCAGAATAGTGTCTACGGCAATCTGAACTACCAGGCACAACAGCAGATCGGCTTTGCGCAACTCACCTGGAACCGGCGTCTGGGTCGCCATGACCTGCTCGGTGGACTGGCTTACAGGTATACCTTCTATGACGACAACACACCTGCGACCGCAGCAGCACACAATATTAATCTGAACAGGGCTTCACACATCAACCTTCCGGGAGCCTTCTTACAAGATGAAATCAAACTCGACACCAATAACACGCTCCTACTTGGCGTGAGGTACGATTATAATTCTATCCACGGCAATATCCTGACGCCCCGCATCAATTATAAGTGGAATTCCGATGACCAGCACAACATCTTACGGCTGAGTTTTGGAAATGGCTTTAGGGTAGCCAATGTTTTCACGGAGGATCATGCTGCACTTACCGGTGCTCGTGATGTGGTTTTTATAGATGATCTCAAACCAGAAACCTCCTGGAATGGAAACATCAACTTTGTTAAACGGATGTATACCCCTGGCGGCGGCATATTTGGTCTTGATGCAACCGCATTTTACACCTGGTTTAACAACAAGATCATTGCTGATTATGAAACCGACCCGAATAAGATCATCTATAACAATCTGGATGGCTATGCCGTGTCTCAAGGGTTTTCCCTGAATGCAGACCTGAGCCTAAAGAATGGGCTGAAGTTTCTGGTCGGTGGCACCTTGATGGATGTCTACAGTAAACAAAAGGGTATAAAGATCAAGCAACTCTTTACGGAGCATTTCACCGGCGTTTGGAACATCGGCTATAAACACGAAAAGTCGGGTATACAAATCGACTACACCGGGAACGTTTATGGTCCGATGCGGCTGCCATTATTAAGCGATACCGATCCTCGCAAGCCTATTTCTCCATGGTGGAGCATACAGAATGTGCAGCTTACGAAAAGCCTCCGCAATGGCATAGATCTTTATGGGGGCGTAAAGAACCTTTTAAACTGGACCCCAAACAAGGGCAATCCTTTTTTAATTGCCCGATCACATGATCCTTTTGATAAGCAAGTGCAGTTTAATGAGGCAGGTCAGGCAATGGTGACTCCGGAGAATCCATACGGCCTGACCTTCGACCCTTCTTATGTCTACGCACCTAATCAGGGAATCAGATGGTTCTTTGGCATCCGATATCAGCTTAAAAATTGATTAACGGCCATCACCATCAAGCAGGTTGCCCAAGCCACCTAAAATGCTGCCTTCCTCTTTGCGGTTTACTGTACCATATTGCAAGATGCGTCCGGCAAGTCTGCTGATTGGAAGTGATTGGATCCAGACCTTACCACTACCACGTAGGGTAGCAAAGAACACACCTTCTCCACCGAAAATGGTGTTTTTGATGCCGCCAACGAATTCAATATCATAGTCGATACCGGAAGTAAATGCCACCAGGCAGCCGGTATCGATCTTTAGGGTTTCTCCATACTGTATGGTTCTTTCCAGCACATGCCCTCCGGCATGCATAAAGGCCATGCCATCCCCCTCCAGCTTCTGCATGATGAACCCTTCTCCACCAAACAAGCCGGTACCAAGCTTACGTTGAAAGGCGATACTAACGCTTACCCCTTTGGCGGCGCAAAGAAAAGCATCCTTTTGACAGGTGATCCTGCCGCCAAGCTGCTGAAGATCGATCGGGATGATCTTGCCTGGATAAGGCGAGGCGAAACTCACCCGCTTTTTGCCATAAGCCACATTGGTAAACGCGGTCATAAACAGGCTTTCACCGGTAAGCAAACGCTTACCTGCACTAAAGAGCTTACCTAACAGTCCACTGTCCTGCTGACTGCCGTCTCCAAAGATGGTCTGCATCTGTATGCCTTCGTCCATCATCATAAAGGCTCCAGGTTCCGCGATGGCCGTTTCATTAGGGTCCAGCTCAACCTCTACATATTGCATTTCTTCACCATATACATTGTAGTCAATTTCATGATTGCTGATCATTTGATTCTATTTTGATGAAGGAAATTACGGATAAATCATGCAAACTTTCAAGTATTGTACCTTACATGGGAAAAAATTCAAGGCTGAAGACAATATTTTAGGATTGAACGATATCTCGGAGTGGTTCAATTGAAATTCTGAAAAGTCTACCTCCTAAGATGGAGCACCTTAAGCAAAAAGGGTTGTGCTTCAACGCTGTAAGTGTGCGCTGTCTAGCACAACCTCGACTGGGTACTTGTTAAACGATATCGTTCCTTTTTTGAGACATATCCGTGAAATGCTTGTGTTGGTAATGATTGTTTATTTCTTTAAAATCCCTTTATAAACACTTTCGTTTAGCAAATCGTTAGCAAACTTCCAGATAGAACTTGACCCTCTTTCAATAGCTTTCTTCTTATTATAAACTTTATCATAGGTTACATTGAATTCCGCCCAGGTTCCGCCATTGTTCGAGGTGTTTTGCAGTAATGGCTCAAACCTATCCATAGATCTTGCAAATTTGGCCTCTTCCGTCATTCCCTCTTCGAATTCTAACCAGATATCTATAAATTCTTTTGCCTGAGAAGCTGGCAAAAGACCAAAGATACGTCTTGCGGCCAAAAGCTCTTCTTCTGTATTATCATGATTTTTTGTTGTGTCATAAATGAAAGTATCACCAGCGTCTATTTCGACAATATCATGTATCAGCACCATCTTCACAACTTTTAATACATCAATCGGGTGATTCGCATGCTCTTCTAAAACGATTGTCATCATTGCCAAATGCCAACTATGCTCTGCATCATTTTCGCACCTGTCGCTATTGAACAATTTGGTTCTGCGCTGAATATATTTTAGCTTATCAATCTCCTTGATAAACTCCACTTGCTGTAATAATTGATTAGTTTCCATTGTTAATAAACGGTTAGTTTGATCAGCAGATATAAAATTTCATACTTTCTTCAATGATATTTTTCCATTAGCTTCGGCTAGACCTTTCCACCCTCCATCTTGTTAAACCTTAATAATGGGTTAGCATGTTAGGTTTCTTTCCTGATCTCTAAAGCTCCATAAAGAATAGACTAAAAGGACGTACAATGAGTTTCACATGCCGCTATTCATATGCTTAATGTTAACCAATNNATATAATTCTTTCAACTTTTCAGGCTCTGCTGTTTCTGCCCAGGCTGCTGCCACTACCGGGATCCCGACCTTCCTGCTTGCTATGATATCACTTGGAGCGTCACCAACGTATATGATTTCATCCTTCCGTATATCTTTAAAAAGGTCTAATATGTTTTGCATGCCTTCCGCTTTCCGTGGCCCTGTCGATATCCCGGTTTCGATGGCTTCGAAATATTTACTAATGCCAAATTGTTCTAAAGAGATATCGGTACTGTAGCTGCCTTTCCCAGTTACCATGGCAATCTTTACTGATTTATCTTTTAAATTAATTAATAGATCTTCAATGCCCTCAAAGGGTGTGGGACACATTGCATGAAGCTCTTTGTAAAACTTTAAATAGCTGGAAATGCCTTTTTCGTAGTGTTCTGGTGCCAATGCCATAATAGTTCCTTCTTCCGCTGGGCCAAACGTCGCAATGATCTCTTCATCTGATAAGGAGCGATCTATAAGTGGTTCGATGGATCTTCTGAATGCGGCGATGCATAATGGCAATGTATTGGCTAATGTGCCATCAAGGTCAAATATAATTGCTTTAATTTTAGTCATGTGAATATAGATGTATAGCTAAACGGTTGGTTTGTTCTCTCTGATGACTTTACATGGATTGCCGAAAGCAACAGAGTTTTCCGGAATCGAACGGGTTACAACGCTTCCGGCACCTATAACAGAGTTCTTACCAATAATTACTCCGGGTAAAATGATTACTCCTCCTCCGATCCAAACGTTATCCTCAATTGTAACTGGAAGTGCGTAGGTTCGGAAAAACGGACCGCTATCTGATTCCGTCCAGTTCTCAATAAGCCGTTCATCAGTTCCCAGGGGATGCGTAGCGGTATAGATCTGGACATTTGACGCGATCAATACATTGTTTCCAATATTTATTCTGTTGCAGTCAACGAATGTGCAGTTTATATTTATGATCACGTTGTCGGCAATTGTTATATGCCGTCCATAATCACAGTAAAAAGGGGTGTCAATTGAAACGTTCTTGCCTATACTTCCAAATAGCTCTGTTAGAAGCGCTTCCTTTCTTATGATATCTGTACTAGCCAGATAATTATATTCTTTAGTTATATCACGGGCACGTTTAATCATGCCTTGTATCTCGGAATCCGAGGTATTGAAAATTTCGCCGTCGAGACACTTTTGAATTTCAGTCTTCATATGCAATTGTTAAAAGACAAAAATAGCGAAGCTGCCGCTGATTAATTTTCATGTATCTTAAAATCGCACCTCTGCTCGCAAGCTGCTTAGATGTTGCTGTGTCATTCCCAAATAAGAAGCAATAAAACCTAAGTTCACCCGGCCGATCAGGCCTGAGTTCTCTATAACGAACTTTTCATATCTTTCTTTAGCTGATAGCGATAACCGATCTAATCGTAAGTTCTGCATTTTCAGAAGTGCTTCCTGGTGAATGACGCGCGACCAGTTAGCTATCTCAATATTCGTTTCGTAAAGTTTATTAAGTGCTTCTATTGGCATTTGGTAGATCAGTGAATCTTCTAGAAGCTGAACAAATTCTAATGCAGGAAGTGCATGATACAATGAAGTGGAAGAGAAAGTGATGTCTCCCTCCGTACTAAACCAGTTTGTTACTTCTGTATTGCCTGTAAAAAAGAATGTACGTGCACAACCCTCTTCTATGAAGTATACATGATTATCCGTTGCCCCTGTTTGGGCCAACAAATGGTTTTTAGGATAGTGCCGCACTTTCAAATGGGAGAGGAGCTCCTCAATAGATGAATCGGATACCGGATAATAACGGCGAATCTCCTTTATAATATTTCCAAACTTTGTTAAATCCAATATTATATACTCTGGGCTAGTGATCTCTATACTAAGTTACCTGCTTTGATTAACAATTTTCAATAATGAGTAATTATCTCAAACCGTTCTAATCGACTAATTAGGATAAAGGTTACGTTCCCTTATTCCATCTATTCTTCAGCTGCGATATTATTTCTTCAGACCAAGGATATTTATCGATATATATCAAAATATCACATGATATTTTGATATAAAAGTTGTCACAAAACATGGACTCTCTCTCTTTTGTTGTATATGGGTTTGTTTGATCAAATTACAGCCAAAACGAAAAGTTGGTATTCGAAGGTAACCTGACGATAGTAGGAGAGCTGGTAATCTTCCTTTTTTGAGACAAATTCTCGCTTTTACCTGATTAGACATAGTGTAACTCAAACCAGCCAAGAGCCGAAAACTATAAATATCGGATTGTTAAACCGGTTCTTCGATGATCTTTTTTAACCGAATATAAAAAGTCGTCCCTATATTTTCTTCGCTTTTAAACCAGATTTCGCCGTGGTGCCAGTCAACAATATTCTTGATAATGGACATACCTAGTCCTGTAGAGTGTTCGCCTTTTAACCCGTTTCTACGGGCATCACTAAACTTATCAAAAAGTGTCGTATGATATTGTTGAGGGATACCTATTCCGCTATCAGCTACAGAAACCACAATATCGTTTTCATTCTCTTTCATATTTAATCTAATAGTGCCACCGTCTGGAGTAAATTTCAGGGCATTAGAAATCAGATTATTGATGACTTGCATAAACTTATCCTCATCAATTTCTACATAGATAGATTCCTTATTTGCATTACAGATAAATTGAATTTTAAGCTCGCTTTGCGTATCCAAGTACTCTTGGGTGAGCATTTTTATTTTTTAACAAGTTCTACTCTAGTTTTTAACAGCTTAACGTTTGAGCTCTCCAAAAACTCTTGGTTTAAGAAATCCTGAATTAGGCTGATGTTAGTTTTGCTTATTTTGCTAATAATGCTGATGCAGCGACTAATTTGGGGACTATTTAAATGAGCAATTTCTCGGGCAAGCAGTGCCGACAAGTTTTGGACTGTACCAATGGGCCCTGCCAAGTCATGTGCAAGAATGTTTAGTATTGAATTCTTTTTATTATTGTGTTTATTCAATATTTCGCTGTTTACCTTATTAGCAGTAATATCTTCGGCTTGTCCTATTAAGAGGTGTTCACCATTTTCAGTAGAAACAAATGGTGTGATACTTAACCATCGTTCATATTTTCCCCGTCTTATCCTGCATTCCGCATCAACGACCGTTTGTCCATCGATACAGGTCTTAAATTGAGACAATACATATTCCTGATCTTCCGGGTGAACACTCTTTAGCAATTCCTTGGCTTTGATGTTGTGATCTTTCAAACCAAAAAAGGAGATACAGGTCGGGTTCATGTAAGTGAACTGCTTTTGCATTAAGTCATAGATAAAGAAAAGTTCATTGGAGCGTTCAGCCAAGTATAAAAGAGGAGTTGAAGGCATGTGACGAGGCGAAACGCAGTTATCCCTTAGGGCGCTCCACCATGCAAGGTACATTTAATATCCCTTGTTTCTGATTTTCTACCCTATAGCGTTTAAGATGTCACCAATATCTAAGGCTAAATGCCATAGCTAGGACGAATCGATTATGATAATGGAATTTGAAAGAAGAAGGTAGAACCATGTCCGAACTCACTGTCAACCCCAATGGTGCCACCATGCCGCTCAATAATCTCTGCACATAAGTATAAGCCTATCCCAAAACCAGAGATATTCTGCATGGTATCACTCTCGATTCTATAAAAACGTTCGAAAAGTTTATCAAGCTCCTGCGGTTTTATACCCATTCCAAAGTCACGCACACTTACTCTTGCAAAGGTACCATGCACAACAGACGTTATGTCAACTGTTTTATTCCCAGGCGAATATTTAATTGCGTTGCTCAGTAAGTTCGACAAAACAGAACCGATCTTGTCCCGGTCAGCATACACTTCGATAGCTTTTTTTGGGAAATAGTTCAACGTATGCTGACTAAAACTAACTTCAGTTTCTTCAATTATTTCATTAATCAGCGTTACAATATCAAATTTCTGTAAGTTAAGATGAATTTTTCCTGCTTCAAGACGCGATACATTTAAAAATCCATTAATTAGAGAGCTCATCTTCTTGACTTGTGTAACTACTTTCTCCAGTTTGTTCGTTGCGAAATCGTCGTTTGTTCTTTTTGCATGCATTTGCAGTACTTGTGAGTAACCATTTAATGAGGTTAATGGCGTTTTCAATTCATGGCTCACCATGCCAATAAAATCATCTTTTCGTTGACTATCTTCCTTCGATTCGGTTATATCCAGGATAGTTCCAATGACAGATACGGCTTCTTGTTCGTCATTGATTTCGACTCTTCCACTAGTGTTCAGCCATCTTGGCTTATTACTTCCAATTGGTAAAATCTGGTAATTTTCATTAAAGAAACCTTTGTTATCAATAGCGCTAGCAATTGTTCCTAAAACAACTTCCCGATGTTCCTTGATGATGAGCTCTGAAGTACCGGCAAAAGATAAGTCACCACTAAGTGGCAGCCCATGAATGATTCTAGCACGCTCGGAAACAAATACATTGTTGGTTTTCAAGTCTAATCTCCATATACCCATATTTGCCGCATCAACTGCGAGGTTCAAAGTATCATTTAATTTTTCCAACTCTACACGAGCAGAAACCTGTTGCGTCACATCAGCGGCCACCGCCATTAGTCCATATATTCTACCGCTTTCTTCCTTTAAAGGCTCCACAGTTAAGTTTATGTACATCCTTTGTTCCTGTTCCAACCTAAATAGCTGAATAGGTACCTCTCCAGAGACAAAGCGCTCACCGGTTTTATAAACTTCGTCCATAATGTCGATGAATCCCTGGGTAGACATCTCTGGAATTNNGCGACCCCAATACTGAAGCATTCGTGTATTAGCCATTTCAATGACATGTGATTTACCACGATAGATTGCAATGGCAACAGGGGCCTCAATGATTAGGTTTCGTAGTTGATTTTCCGAATGACTTCTAACTTTTGTAATTCTAATCTGTGCCCTTATTTTGGCAAGTAGTTCTGCAGCTGAAAACGGTTTCACGAGATAATCATCAGCGCCAGCCTCTATTCCATCGATTCTGGCTTCTTCGCCGGCACGAGCTGAAAGAAAGATCACCGGTAAACGCATGTATTCTTGGGTTGACCTGATGTGTTCAAGCATTGTTTTGCCATCCATTACAGGCATCATAATGTCACTTAGAATCAGATCAGGTTTAAATTGACGTACCTTATTTAAGGCTTCTGCACCATTAGTGGCATTTTCAGTAGAAAAATAAGTTTTCAAAATACGGGTAAGGTAAGCACGCATGTCTGCATTGTCATCCACAATCAATATCCGGGTTTCTTTGCTCTCTACGGATTCTTGATGTCTAGTGATGCTTGCTCCATCCCACGCATCAGATGCATAATCAACTCCTGATTCAAAGCTTAAAAGACTGAAAGCCTCTTGAATAAACGAACCTTTTAGTGCAGTGGAATCAATATCCTTAGCACGTTGAAGCACCTGCTCTTGCGGCAGGTGCGCTTTACCGACTGGGATCTTAACGGTAAATACACTTCCAATACCTTCCGCACTATTTACCGTTATTTCACCTCCGTGAAGCTGAACCAGCTCATGTACAAGTGACAATCCAATGCCGGTACCTTCATGCGTCCGGCCCGCAGAATTCTCTATCCTATGAAACCGCTCAAACATATGGGGCAACTCTTTAGCTGGAATTCCAACACCTGTATCTGAGATCTTCAACACCGCAAAGGATCCTTCTTGCAGCAGCGTTAACGTGATTGCACCATTTAAGGTGTACTTGAATGCATTTGAGAGCAGATTCAGAACGATCTTCTCCCACATCTGCCTGTCAACAAACACCGGATTTCGCAATGAGCTATTATTTACAATTAACCTCATGCCTGCTTTTTCAATTATTGCCCGAAAACTACTAGCTAGGTCTGTTGTTAATTCTGTTAAATCTAGTTGTTGATATGCTGCCTGTACCCGGCCAGCCTCTACCCGGCTATAGTCAAGTAGGTTGTTCACCAGCTTCAATAAACGGAGCGCATTACGTCGTGCAGATTCAATTGAATCTTTGATATCATCGGGTAGGGAACCTTGATTTAGCAAATCTTCTAATGGACCAAGCATGAGCGTCAAAGGTGTTCTAAATTCATGACTAACATTGCTAAAAAAGGCAGTCTTTGAACGATCAATCTCCGCCAGCGCCTCTGCTCGTTTTTGTTCTTGCTCATAGGCGTAAACGTTTGAAACTGCAGTGTTGAAGGTATTGGCTAGCTGGTCATAAAAGATAAGATAATCATTATCAAGTTCCCTGCGCGCACTGACACCGGCTATAACAAATCCAAATACATCATCCTGTCCAGAGATTTTTAAAGGCAGCAACATTGCTGATTTTGGCGCCTCAGGGTAAGGCTTACATTTGAAATCTCCAAAGCAATCTCTTAATAGATCAATTTGCTGCATTTGCCCAGACTCACGGACTTGATTGAAAGGCCACATATAACTACTATTGCCCGTTAATGTAGCTTGAATTGGTGTCAATGCCGTCCCAACAGGTAGTCCGGCTGAGCTTACAAGCTTAACAGTTCCTGATTGCGGTTCTAGTTGATAAATTAGCAGAAAAGGTGCATCAAGTAAAAATTCAGGGTATTTTTCTGCCGTAAGCCTTCCAATGTCCTGTATAGTTTTTGCCTTTCCTAAACTGGCACCGATTTCCTTTATAGCTTTAGTACGGCGGCTACTTAGAATCTTAACAGTTGTTTCGGTAATCGGATGGAATATTCCTCCAACGCCACCAGATTCATCCCTGATTGGCGCAAAGGAGAATGTCATAAATGCTTCTTCTAAATACCCGTAGCGATCAAGAAACATTTGCTGGTCGTTAATGTAAGTCCCTTCGCCCTGTTCGCCACGACTAAAGGCGTCACCCACTACTGGCAAGGCCGTCTCCCAACAAATTCGAAAATTCATCCCCATAGACTCAGGGTGCTTAGCTCCGCAGATTGGGCGATAGCTATCGTTGTATATCTGAATCTTTTCCGGGCCCCAAGCAATGAGAATCGGAAAAGTTGAAGAGAGGCAAAGGCTCACTGAAGTTCTTAAACTCTGGGGCCAGCTCTCAATTGGGCCTAAAGCTGTGGTTGACCAATCCATTGAACGAATTAGTTGACCCATCTCGCCACCCCCGGATAAAAATTGTTCTTTACTTTCAGTATTGTTTAACTTCATAAAATATATTCCAGTGTTCCGGAACAACCGGAATTATTGTTGACGTAAAGGTATGCTTCAATAAGGCTTTGCAAGTACTCTAGGTTATAACGTTTGCGGTAATCGATTAAGAGCTACAATGTCTAGAGCTTAAAGTATAATATAAGTGGACCAAAAATAAGGTGGAATAATGATAATAGGGAATGAATACCCTCCTTTTCTGATGCTGGATCTTCTTACCTTGAAAAAGGCTCTATTTAGATGTGATATATAGATTGAAAAATATCATGATTTCTATATATCGAATTTAAGATTACCTAGGATTTTCTATTGTGTTATGTCTTGGATCACCTAAGTAAATCAGCTAAAGAAAATATATTCGATCTCGGTTGGAATAATATAATTCTATCGAAATTAGAAAACTTCACTCTAATAGGAGAGCGCTTAAGCTTCCTTTTTTGAGACAAACCATGGATTATCTTCTTTTTGCCGTGATATGAAAAGGTTTCTAACAGACTTTAACAGTAAATAAGATTATAAAGTATCATTGGCTTTTACCTAATTATAATTACTGTAGATATGAAAGTTTTAGAAGATGGAAAAAGAGACTAATATTATCCTCCGGATGTCCCACGGCCGGTGTGCCAAAGCTGGGCTATTATTACGCCACCTTTATCATGTACGGCTGTGGTTACTTTCTTCCAGGCTGCTATTTGTTTATCTGTAAAAATACCAGGCGTAAGCGGACTGCGGGTAGCCTCTTCACTGATTCTGATGGCTTCGCTGAACTGCAGGCCTGCGCCTGCCCTTTGTGTATAGTATTCTACCGTCATACCACCCACCAGACCATTGCTGTCTGTACGGCCCCTGGTCATCGCTGCCATGGCTATTCTGTTTTTTAGGCTGACACTGCCTAACTGTATTTTTTCTAAAAGCTTCATAGTGCTATTTTTCTTCTTTTCGCCGGGCCATACTCTGAGCGATGATGCTGGCGGCAATCAATTGCAGGGCATGGTATAACATGAGTGGCAACAATACAATACCGGTGATGGTACTGTGCTGAAAGAGCACTTTTGACATGACCGTTCCATGTACCAGTGACTTTTTAGACCCGCAAAATAAAATCGTAATGCGATCTTCAGCTGAAAAGCCAAACAAACGGCTAAGTAGTCCGACGCAAAAGAATACGGCAAAAAACAAGGCTGTCATCCCTGCGGCAAGTCCCGCAAGTTCAAGGGCTGTAAAGCCTGCGAACAAATGTTCGGAGAACGACTTACAGAACGACGTGTAAATAATGGTAAGGATGATCGCCTGATCAAATTGTTTAAGCTGTTTCTTATATTTTTCGGCAATGGCTCCAAAACGTGCGTTGAGGCTAATGCCAACGATGACAGGCAACAAAACTTGAAGAAGCAACTTGATGACAATATCTGTAACATCAAAATGGCCGGTCGCAGAAGCAATGAACAGCCCGACCCATAGCGGCGTCACTACAACGCCGATCAAACTGGAAATGCTCGCATTGAAAATGGCCGCAGGAATGTTGCCTTTGGCGATGGAAACCATGACCACCGAAGAGGAAACGGTGGATGGTAAAGCTGCCAGAAAAAATATACCCAACCAAAGCACTTCGAAATTGGTGCCAACAAACAGCGGGCGGAATGCCAAAACGATGAGCGGAAAAAACAAAAAGGTAGTCAACTGGACGATAATGTGCATTTTCCAGTTGACAAGCCCGGCTTTTAGTTTCTCCACACTCAATCTTAGACCATAAAATAAAAAGATCAGCGATACGCCTACACCTGCGATCTGCTCCAGTGAAATAGGTTCTTTGACCATGCCCGGTTGCGGTAAAAAATAGGCCAGCAGGATCATCATGCCTATCATAAGCAGGAAACCGTCGAAACCTGCTTTACTTAATATTGCTAATAACTTCTTCAACGTAATTCAATTTATTATTAACCCGCATTTTCTTTGCGTATGATCTCTGCGCCTGCGCTCAAAGCACTTAACTTACCTCGCGCTACCGCTCTTGATAATGGGGCCATACCACAGTTTGTACTAGGGTAAAGATTCTCTATATCCACAAATTCAAGCGCTTTACGTAGGGTATTAGCTACTTCTTCGGGTGTTTCGATCGTGTTGCTTGCCACGTCAATAGCTCCCACCATCACTTTTTTACCGCAGACAAGTTCCATTAAATCTAAAGGAACATTGGAGTTGTGGCATTCCAATGATACCACATCAATTTTAGATTTTTGAATTTTGGGAAAAATTTCCTCGTATTGACGCCATTCTGAACCCAATGTTTTTTTCCAGTCGTTATTGGCCTGTATTCCGTAACCGTAGCAGATATGTACCGCAGTTTCGCAATTTAAACCTTCAATTGCTCGTTCCAGCGTTGCCATTCCCCAATCGTTTACTTCATCGAAGAACACGTTAAATGCAGGCTCATCAAACTGGATGATATCTACCCCAGTATCCTGCAATTCCCTGGCTTCTTCATTGAGTGCTTTGGCAAATTCCCAGGCCAGTTTTTCACGACTTTTGTAGTGGCCATCGTATAAGGTATCGACCATGGTAAGCGGTCCCGGTAATGCCCATTTGATCGGTTTACTGGTTTGTTTACGTAAAAATTTGGCATCTTCAACAAAAACTGCTTTTTGGCGTGCAACATCGCCTACAACCATCGGAACGCTCGCATCATAACGGTCACGGATCCGCACCGTCTTGCGATTTTCAAAATCTACACCGCTTAGATGCTCGATAAAGGTGGTCACGAAATGTTGGCGTGTCTGCTCACCATCACAAACGATATCCAGTCCTGCCAATTCCTGCTCCTGCAGTGTAATGCGCAGCGCATCCTGTTTTCCTTCCAGCAACTGATCGCCTTCCAATTTCCATGGCGACCATAGTTTTTCGGGTGGTGCAAGCCAGGCCGGTTTGGGCAAACTTCCAACAATTGAGGTTGGTAATAATAATTTCTTCGTCATAGAATAATTTTGATGTGTCGTATTAATTAAAGTGAGAAATTGGCAGACCATTGCTCAAGAACATCCTGATAAGGTTTGATGAAATGCTCCTCAGCATATCTGCCCTGTTCAATAGCCAGTCGGCTGCGCTCTTCGCGGTCATACTCTACGCGAGTCAGTGAATAATCTTCGTGTTTAAGATTAGGTTGATAGATTTTCCCGGCCGCTGAATTTGCATTGTAAATTTCGGGGCGGTAAATCTTCTGGAAAGTCTCCATCGTGCTGATGGAGCTGATCAGTCCAAGATCAGTATAATCAGAAAGGAGATCTCCTGAATGATAAAAAGCCATTGGTGCCACAGCGTTCGCAGGCATGAAAAAACGGACTTTTAATCCCATTTTAGAGAAATATTCATCAGTGAGAGAATACTGGTCCTGCAGATACTCAAAACCCAAAACCGGGTGCTCAAACTCAGTGCGGGTATAGGTTTTGTTGCTCGATACACTTAAGCAGATGATCGGTGACATCTTAAAGTAATCTTTATAAGTGGTCGAATTCACAAAGCACTTATAAAGTTTTCCATGCAGATCGCCAAAATTTTCAGGAACAGTAAAACTGGGTTTATCCTTATTGTAGTCGATCAATAAGACACTGAAATCATAATCACGCACGTAAGAAGAAAAATTATTTCCGGCAGCACCTTCGATAGGTTGGCCAGTCTTACGGTCAAAAATATTTGTTTTTAGAACCTCAATCATCGGCAGATCGTTAATACCATTCCTATCATCGATACGCATTGTTACGGTGAGGATTTCGAGTTCTACATGGTAACGATCGCCTTTTGGATTATCTACATGAGCTAGTGCATTAAATCGATTGTTGATCATATTTAAGGCATTACGTAAGTTTTGTTGGCGGTTAGCTCCTCTAGCCAGGTTTGCAAAATTGGTTGTCAGACGCGTCTGACTTGAGGGGTGATAGTTTTCATCTAAACAAGTATTCTTTAGTGTGAACACAAATTCATTCTTGATGGTATCTTGGATATTTTCCATGTATTTCTTTAACTTTTTAAATGGTTAATGATCATTAAAAAGTTCTTGATTATTCAGGATACGACAGGCAAAAGAAAGGATTTGAGAAGGAGAGATAGACACGAACAGGCGCAGCCAACCCCTGAGGATTTGCACCTAATAAGCTGTACAATCTGACCAATAACCTCTTTACGCGGAAGTATCGTCAATTCAGAAAAGGCAGGTATCCTGACTTGTAACGGCTTCTACCGGCCTTCCCGTTTTGCACAGTGACCATCATTGGTAAAACCTTTTGTGTTACTTACAGTTGCGCGACAGCTCGTGATTTGCACACGATTCCCTATTAATTCACCGCTAAGTAAAACCTTTCCTGATTGCTGAAAAAAGCAAAGAACATCGAATCTTAAAATCTGCTCAAAGCTATAAAAACAGTCATAAAAATCGAATAATGCGTGTGATTTTAACCAGAATTGCTTTAAATGGATGATTTATCAAATTTTTATGTGGTTTGTGCGTACTTTAGTGGCCTTTAACAGTGATTTATGCTATGGAACAATTGGATGAGGTCGATCTTAAACTCTTAAAAATATTAGGTGATGACTCAAGTCATACCATCAAGGAACTCGCTGTAAAGGTAAACTTGACTCCATCGCCGGTTGTGCAGCGTGTAAAACGTTTGGAAACTAGTGGTTATATCAAGAAATATATCGCGCTGCTTGACCCAGAAAAGTTTAACCAAGGCTTTACTGTGTTCTGCAATATCCGGCTTAAACAGCATGATCGGAAAGTGGGCCACAGCTTTGTAGCGGATATTCTGAAGATCGAGGAGGTTGTAGAATGTTATAATATCTCCGGCGATTATGATTTTTTTCTGAAAGTGTATGCCAAAGACATGAAGCATTATCAGGACTTTGTTTTTAATAAATTAGGCTCCGTTGAAAGTATTGGCAGTACACATAGTACCTTCGTAATGGCCGAGATCAAAAATACACACAATATCAGTTTTTAATATCGTCGGAAGTTAGGATTAATAGGCATCCTTTTGGTTCCCCCAATCCATAAGCGTCCGGAGCTATACTGAACGGGGAGCCCAAGCAATCCCTTAAGACGGCCATCAATTTATTCAGCTCAGATGGCGGTATTTTTACTGAAGGAAAATTGGCCAGGCTCATTAGCTGAATACTTAAGCATAATGCCCAAAAACATGAGACAAACAGCTGAAAAGATCGATATAAAATTATTCATGATTTTTAGTATAAAGCACTTAGAAAAGGAACTTTAATACGATGTTAGGCGAATTTGAGCAAATTCATGGAAGTCAAACCTGCCGATAAATTTACTCAACCCTAAATCTGGATTATCCTATAGCTTCGTTTTTTGAGACAGTTCTGATTCCTAATCTGTTAAATTTTGGCTTATTCGTAATCAGATAATCCAGCAAAAAGAAAAGTTTATATGTGCACAATATTATCAACGTTTAAACGCAATAGTATTTGAGACCGTTAATTTAGATAAAGAGGACTTTGATCACATTGATCATGGTCCCTTTTTCTTTCCTATATTAAGATGATCAAAATAATACTGCCTACTGCAGCTGGAGAGAAGTCTTCGTTTTATCAGACAGCTTCCTTCCCGTTTAACCAGGTAAAGAAGAGGATGGGTAGAATTTTCATCTTCTTGTTATAAACTTGCGGTTTTAGCCTTTCGACCAGCCCGATCGTAGGCAGGGTTTATAAGACATATCAGAATGATTTTTCTGTCTTATCTAGAAATTTATCTACTGCTTCTCTAATATCAATGCCTGACCTTTCGGCCAAAACAATCAACCACCAAATATTTTCTCCAAGTTTATGTTTTAATTCGGCCTCAGAACCCGCTTTCGGCCAGCGTTGCTGTTGCGACATAATGTTTCGGCCTACCAGTCCAGCATCGGTCAGATAAGCGAGAGCATCTTCTTCCACAGTCCACTCGCTTCCATGATGAATTATCTCCAGTTCGCGGTACTTTTTTCTGATTTCCAGTGATCTACGGATAATCTCGTCAAAATTTTGATTGTTCATTCCTTATATATTTATTTAATGAATTAAGTCTGCCTTTACCAAAGCTATTTTATCATTGTCGAATTTAAATTCAAAGGCTCCTCTAATTGTACCTTCTGGAAAATCACCTGTAAAGAGCACTTCCAAATGTGTATTTTGTTGATTTATTACTATAAGCCTTACTTGTTCTGTATGTGTATTGAAGCCTATAAAATAACGATCAAAATAATGCTGAATTCCTTTATGCCCTTCAAACTTTCTACGTAACGATGCATCTTCTAAAACAGCATCGGGTAAATAAAAGCTTAGATATTTGTCCCTATCGAAGGCATTACTGGTGGCAATCCAGTTTCGAATAAAAGTTTCAATGTTCATTTTTTTACTTTTTAAACCTTTCCGGTTTGGTTCTACATTTATACGAGTACAAAGATGCCCAAACACACAGATGTGAAATTCTGCAGAACGGATCCATTCTTTGCCGTTTTGACGAGTTGTTATCATCTAATGCTTTAAATCGTATCAAACAAAAAGGTATTGGGTATATCCTGCAGAATATCTTCTCCATAGGCTGAACCAGGTGACTGATACCCCACTTTAAAATCGTTATTTAGAACACGATATGCTACTGCTACCACTGAAAGCGGGGTAAAGTCGTATCCGGAAGGTGCATCTACCCAGGCTTTTACTACTTTTCCGTTTCTGCCCGTAATCTCTGCCGCTATACCGTTTCTGCCCGCTGCACGTTCTTGTATTGTAGGTCCATCAGGCAGATTTTCCAGCGTTATATTCGGAAGTTCACTGGCAGGTAGTTTCAGAGAGAAAAATTCTTCAATATTTGGGATACCAGTACTTTTATAACTCAGAATAATTCCTCCCAAAGGAGTTGGCATGCATTCCACTTTCTCATCACCAAACGAAAATACTCTCGGCCTTGGATCTGGATTGTCAATAATATCCCCATTTCTACGGATTAATGTACCTAAGGCCGCTATATTCTTACTGCTTAAAACCGAACCCCTGGAGAAACCACCGTAGTGTCGGAAGCCCACCTTCAAAGAATTAGGTTCAGCCACCAGCTTTGAAAGATGTACGACAAGCGCATCGTAGCTTACAAAAAGTCCTGCACCTGATATAATCTGAATAGCCGCTGCTTTTGCTTCTTCATCCAGCGACTCTGCTAGTCTGTAAGTCTCCATTTCGGCGCTGATGTCCAAATAATGTACACCTGCTTTCAGGCAGGCCTTCATCGCTTGTTCGCCAGTGTACTTAAACGGACCTGCTGCATTGATCAAAACCTGTTTATCCTGCAATGCTTTTTGCCAGGCGTACTCAGTTTCCACATCGAAAACGTGATAATTAACTGATAACTCTTCTGCCAACTGCTGGGTTTTATAGGGGTTCCGCCCCGCAATCTCAAAATCTAGATTGAGGGCTTTTGCCCTGGCTGCAATGATTTGTCCGGTATATCCGGCTGCTCCATATATCAAAAGTTTGTTTCTCTTACTTCTCATATTCTTTTAGTATTTATGTTATGTGGCATACTACACCGATGGATTAGCTCCTCCATCAATAATATAGTTTACACCAGTTATATAGGATGCCTTTGGAGAAACTAGAAAGCCAACCAGTTCTGCTATTTCCTCAGGAAGAGCCATTCTGCCCATCGGGATGCCTCCGAGCGAGCTCATCAGATTTTGTGTGACTTCTTCTACGCTTAAACCAGCTGTATTGGATAGTAATTGCAAATAGGAGTCCATTGTATCAGTTTTAACCATTCCTGGGGAAACTGCTGCAACCCGTATGCCTTTAGGTGTAAATTCTTTTGAGATGCTTTTGCTGTAGTTGTTCAGGGCGGCTTTGGCCACGGCATAAGCACNNGCGATTCATAGACCGGCAGCGTACCAGTCAACGATGAGATATGGATGATAACTCCGGCTTTCTTAGCTACCATCTGAGGCAGAATTGCTCTGTCGATTCGAACTGCCGAATTCAAATTCAATTGGAGGTCACTGTCCCAATTTTCGTCAGTCAGCATGCCAAATCCTCCCGAGGGACTGTTGGATCCCCCCATATTGTTGATCAGAATGTCGATTGTTCCGTATTGTTCATTGATTGCACTCACCATTTTGGCAGTCTCACCTGAAACCGTTATATCTGCTGGAATGAAATGATGTTTCAGGTTTCCATCTCCGGGACGGTTTCGAGCTGTTACGATCACAACTGCCCCCGCCTGTGACAATCTGTCTGCGATTGCCTTGCCTATGCCTTTTGTTCCTCCGGTCACTAAAGCTATCTTTCCTGTAAGTTCTTTTTCCATTTTCTATTTAAGTTGAATCGTTTACTGAAACGACTGTTTCAGCGTATATAGGCTTTTAGTTTATCTCTTAATCAACTATCTATTAAACAGCTGGATAAGTTCCTCCGTCAACGAGTATATTGGCTCCAGTAATGTATCCTGCACCATCGGATACCAGGAAAGCCACCATATTTGCAATTTCTTCAGGTTCGGCCAAACGGTTCATTGGCACACCGCCAAGCCCATCCATAATTTGTTGTGAAGCTTCTGCAACGGTTTTGCCAATGGACTGTGCATAGCCCTCCAGAAAAGTTTCCATAGCTGTTGTTCTCACCATTCCCGGAGAAACCGTATTTACGCGAATACCGTGCTTGGCAACTTCATTAGCGAGCGTCTTACTGTAGGCATTCAAGGCCGATTTCATTACTCCATAGGAGAAATTGGATTGGTACAAGGGTATCTTGCCGTTCAATGATGAAATGTGGATAACAGCTCCGGATTTCTTTTCGATCATCTTGGAAACAACGGCCTTATCCAGTCTGATCGAAGCCAGCAGGTTAAGTTCAATATCCCTGTTCCAATCTTCGTCGCTGAGCATCTGAAATCCCCCAGCCGGTGAGGAAGTACCTCCTACATTATTGATCAGAATATCAGGTGTTCCATATTCATTGATCAGCTTTTTTGTCAGCTCAGCTATAGCTCCACTGTCGGTTAGGTCTGCCGCTATAAAATGATGTTCCATTTTCTCCTCGGATGGTCTTCTAGCCGTTACTACAACCGTTGCTCCCGAAGCGGCCAGTTTACCCGCAATGGCTTTTCCTATCCCTTTTGTTCCACCGGTTACCAAGGCTAGTTTACCCGATAGTTCTTTTATTGATCTTTCCATTATTGATTTGTTATGATTATTGAAACATTTGTTTCAAATTTGGTCAAAAAATTATTTGTGTTCTGTTATGGGATCTCGCAGGATGGTCTGCAGATGTTCCTGACTTTGTCCCAGTTCAAAATGTGTCAGGTGAATTTCGTGATGCATGCCAGATTTTTTTAAGCCCTTGTCCGTAGCAAATCTTTGAAGTACAGGCAGCGTTTTCAATTCTCCTGCGAAGGGCCCCTTATGCAATACCTGCACACAAGATCCCGCGGTATAACAGAAATAATCAAAATCCCTCGCAAAGGGAATATCCGGTCTTAGCCTGGCAATTTGTTTAATAGCTTCACTGGTGATAAACTCAGGAACTCTAATCACAATGCGATAGTGAAGCAGATCAAGATCAACTGTTGTATAGAAGTTTCCGATATCTACGTATCCAACTTTTTCCTCATCAAACCAGTAAAAGATTTCAACCACATGGCTTGAAAATGCGAAATCTGTTTCAGCATAATTGTTCTCCATTGCAGTTGAAAATTCTATTATCGCTTTTTTCTTTTCGTAAAAAACAGCAGTTCCCGGGCTTCCTTTTCCCAGGATGGAAAGGTAGTTTGCGTTTTCAATCTCCACCACCTCGGGTTGTTCTTTGGCCGTATAGTAGCTTTTGTATGCCTTGAGTATATTCATTTTGTTTTTATTTTTAAAACATTTGTTTCAGATTAAGCCAAAAAAATTATTGGTTCAATTGCTTGATCAGGAATGTGGCCATATTCTTGATCCGTGCCTTGTCATGATGGATAATGAATGATTCGTGCCAGCCGCTAAAATGATTGATGATATAGTCCGTCAGCATTGATGCATCCTGGCTTACTTTAATTTCCTCTTTTTCTATTGCTCTTTCGACCAAACCATTCAAAAGGTTATAAGTAAAATCATTGTCTGCTTTAATGATTTTTTGCACCTGCTCATCAGTGGTCGCTACTTCAAAAGTAGTTTTGATGGCCAGGCAGCTGTTGGGTTCGTTGGTAATAACATAAACAGATGAAAGAATAAATTTTTCAATTGCTTTTATAGGAGATTTGATGGGTTCCAACTGCTTTATCGCTGCTTTCATCCGCGATTCCGTGTAATGCTTTATGCTCCGGATAAAAAGTTCGTGCTTATCGCCAATCGTATTATACAGGCTGCTGCTATTGATGCCCATTGCTTCGGTCAGGTCCCTCATCGTGGTACCATTATAGCCTTTCCTCCAAAACACATCCATTGCCTTGGAAACCGCTAACTGCTCGTCAAATTCAACATTTCTTGCCATAATTCAGTTGCAAAGATAACGAAATATCTGAAACATTCATTTCAGAATAAAAATTTAGGCATCTTAACTAATTCAGCAAACGTCTTTTATAATCTGAAGGGGAAAGGGAGGTTTTACTTTTAAAGAGCTTATTGAATGACTGCGGATGTTCAAATCCTAAGTGATAAGCAATTTCAGCTATGGTCAATCCATCCTTTGCAAGATATTCCTTTGCCTTTTCTATTACTTTTTCATGAATAAATTGCTGGGTATTCAATCCGACAAGATTTCGCAGCAAATCGCTCAAGTATCTTGGCGTCACATTTAAGTTTTCCGCCATACCGTTCACAGCAGGAAGGCCTTGAATTAATGAGCTGTCCTTATTAAAATATTCTTCCAATAGCTGTTCCAGTCTGGCAAGCAGGTCATTGTTAACGGCCTTTCTAGTGAGAAATTGCCGGTCATAAAAGCGGTTGGCATAATTGAGAAGCACTTCGATTTGCGAAATGATCACATCCTGGCTGAACTTATCAATACGCTCGTTTAGTTCATCTTGGATGAACCTGTAAATGCTAAGGATTACCGCTTTTTCTTTTTCCGAAAGATATAAAGCCTCGGCTGCAGAATAGCTGAAAAAACCGAATTGCTTGATGCCCGAATTTAAAGGATACGATCTTAAAAAATCAGGGTGGATATGGAGTGTCATTCCGCTATAGTCGGCTTCTTCGTCCTGCATTTTCAATAGTTGTCCAGGCGCAATGAATGACATGCCGCCTTCTTCAAAATCGTAATATCCCTGACCATATTTAAGCTTCCCCGAAAAATTGGTCTTGAAAGAGATCTTGTAAAAATTTAGGATAATACCCTGTTCAAAATCCTTTGGTTCAAACAGGGCATCACCATAATTCATAACGCTGATTAGCGGATGAGTAGGAGCCGCCTGACCCATCGCTTTATGCAATTGGGATAAGGAGTTGAATATGACCGGCTGTTTTTTCATAGTACAAATTTAGTTATCTCCTAAGAAGCCATTCCTATCTCAACTAATAATAGGCAGAAAGGACTATATCTGTGTTAAAATATAAACTGGGGGCGAATTTTTTCGAATTGTCCCTCAGGGCTTAGTTCAAGGCGTTCTTTATAAAGTTCGACAGCATCATTACCTGCAATATATCTCAGCTGTTCTTTGTCATCGGTGGCTGCATCATAGATGATTTTGGCTACATCTTCTGCTTTTGTGTAGCTGGCAACCTGCTCATCGCTATACCCTTCACTAACCTTAGCCACGAGTTGACCGTATGCTTCGTGCATTCCTCCCTGCAAAGATCTTCCTGCGAAGTCAGTGTGCATCCCGCCGGGAGCTACTACCTTCACTTTAACCCCGAATTGGGCCAATTCGTAAGCCAGACCTTCTGAAAAACCGTCGACAGCAAACTTCGCAGCATTGTAAATGGAGCACGTTGGGTATCCCAATAGACCGAATGTACTGGTAATATTGATGAACGTACCGCTTTTTCTTTCCCTAAAATATGAGACGAATGCCCTTGTCACATTGATGACGCCGAATAAATTGGTCTGTACCTGCGTCTGAATCTGTTCATCTGTAAAGGCTTCCAAAGGCCCAATCAAACCATAACCAGCGTTGTTCAAGACCACATCAACAGAATCTGACTTCAAAATATTTGATATCGTATTTTTTATCTCTTCCGTATCTGTAACATCCAATTGAACGACGGTTACATTGGGAAGTTCCTTCAAGTCGTTTTCCTGTTCGGGTTTACGCATCGTTGCGATTACCTTCCACCCACTAGCCTGAAATAATTTTGCTGCTGCTTTACCTAGCCCGGAGGAGGCTCCGGTAATAAAAATTGTTTTTTGCATGATATTTTGTTTACTTGTATGATGCAAAATTCGACAACATATAATGAGGCGAATTATTCTTATCGGTAGTTTAGCAAGCCAAATTGACGATTCCTTAGTCATTCCATTCGGAAATCAATATGAATCTCGCCGCCAGGTAACATAACCTTCTTATATCCTTCAGCAAGTAGTTGGAGTTTGATACCTTTAGGTTTATAGCAGATATCACTGCATCAATAGCTTTCATTGTGATGCTTAAGGCCAACGTGGGTAAAGTTTATCTTCCGGGACAGGCAATTTTCTCTTTTTTATTGTATCTGGGATTACCTGAGTAAATTACAGCTAAAAGAAAACATATGCAATCTAGGTCGGTATACTATAATCCTATTGATATCTGGTGGCTCAACTCTGATAGGAGAGGGTTAAGCTTCGTTTTTTACGACGAATCTTTTGCTTGTGCTCACTATACAGGTATTCTCCTTATAATAACTCTTTATAATAGGTGGGTTTTCGAGATAAATCTAAGTTTCAAATTCTAACATTTTTTTGTGTTTCAAACTGGTGTGAAACAAAGTATTTGCCCAGTTGACAGTTCGATATGTGTTAAATTACAGAATAGCTAACGCACTTAATTTAGCGGTAAGGTAAACCAAAATGTGCTCCCATGACCCGGTTCACTGATCACGCCGATCTCGCCACCGTGGAGTTTGACAATCTCTGCACTGATATATAGACCTAGCCCTAAACCGGAGTTGGGTCTACCTATAGCATCAACGCGGTAATAACGGTCAAAAAGTTGGGTTAGGTGGTTTTTAGCAATGCCTGGTCCGAAGTCCTGTACCGATATCTTCACCATTTTGTCCGTCTTCTCTATTCTAATAATGATACGGTAAGAATCGGGTGCATATTTTATGGCATTATTAACAAAGTTGATGACAACTTGCTCCACCCGATCCCTATCTGCATATACATTCAACGTGGTGTCACCCTCTACAACAATCTGGTGCGTTCCTGAACTGGCAATATGTTCACAGCAATCTTTAATGAGATCGGCCATGAGGAAACGCGATAAATTCAGCTTCATTTTGCCCTCGGTAATGCGGCTGATGTTGAGCAGATGATTGACCAGCGAGTTTACCTTTTCCATACTTTTGTTGGCCTGATCAATAACTTTTGGCAACAGGGGTGATGTAGGCTTGTGCTTCAATTCCTTAATGAGCTGCAAGTATCCTTTCAATGTTGTAAGTGGGGTTTTAAGTTCATGACTGGCAATGGAGAGAAAATCATTTTTGCGCAGATCTTGTAGTTTTTTTCGGTGATATCCATAATTGTTCCCGATAAGTTTGCTGTACGGCCATCTTGCCCGTCATACCGCTTGCCTGTTGCTCTTATCCAGCGAGGGGTACTGTCCTGACGCCCAATCACAGGATATTCCAGATCATAAGGCTTATTTTCGGTAATAGCAGCTTCCATTCCCTGAAGAACATTATCACGATATTCCTCTTTGATGCAGGCTATCGCATCGTCAAAAGTTAATTCTTCCTCCGGGTTATAGCCGTACAGCTCTTTGAACCGTGCTGAAGTCGTAAAAGCACGCGTTTGCACATCAACATGCCATGTTCCAAGTTGTGCGGAATCAACGGCCAAGCGCAGCCTTTCTTGGATTTCCTCTGTTGCCTTTCTCCGCGCCTCGGCTAACTCGAAGGCAAACCGTTCTTTCTGAGCTGCTTCTACTGCGCTGGTGATATCTAAAGTGACATGCACAATGCACGCTACATCACCGGTTTCGTTCACGATAGGCGAGTTCGTCGCCCGCCAGTAATTCGTGGTAAATCTATCCGTTCCCCAGATCGGAATATCATATTTTTGGCTCTGTAGTACGTGCTGCTGCTTAGTTAGCACCGCCTGCGTAAGACTATCCCTCAGCGCCTGAACATTTTTTGAAAAAGGATCTATTATAGAGATTGATTGAATCTATCACTTACTCACCATCAAGAACTAGAAAGTGCCTTTTGATTAATGGAATGAATACCTGATCTTCAAGGAACTTGGCCATCTTTCAGAAAAATTGACTTCCAAAATCAACTTAGCTCAACCTTTCCAAACATTGCTTTACAATTCCTTTGTATTAAACTTAATCTGACTTAACTTGATCAGGATAATTTCGCTTTAAATTTTCAAGCATGAATAAACACCTATTATTTGCTAGCTTATTATCCCTGACCCAGCTGGCTGCTGCCCAGGATATTGCAAAAGGAACTGTATTCAACGACCTGAATGATAACCGCAAGCTCGACAACAATGAAAAGGGCATCCCCGGAGTAGCGGTAAGCAATGGCGTGCAGGTTGTAGCGACAGATCAAAATGGCAGATACCAGTTGCCAGTTGGTAAAGACAACATCCTTTTCTTAAGTAAACCCTCCGGATATAACCTTTCCTTAGATGAAAAAAATCAACCACAGTTCTATTATATACATAAACCTTCCGGCACACCGAAGTTGAAATATGCTGGCGTACCAGCTACGGGTAAGCTGCCCACCCAGGTAAATTTCCCACTTAAAGCAGCAAAAGCGGAAACTGAGTTTACAGCATTGGTATTTGGCGATCCGCAAGCTAATACCCTTGAAGAAATGGAATATTTTAGAAGAGGTATTGTTGCTGAAGCGAAGCTAAAAAAAGGACCAGTGTTTGGTCTGAGTCTGGGCGACCTGGTGGGTGATGATCTGAGTCTGCATCAGCCATACATAAACGCGATAGCAGAACTAGGCCTACCCTGGTTTAATGTGATGGGCAACCATGACATGAACTTCGATGTGACTACCGATTCGCTGTCTGATGAAAGTTTTGAAGCAGCTTTTGGCCCCAACAACTATTCGTTCAATTATGGCAATGCGCACTTTATCGTACTGGATGATATCCTCTATCCAAACCCTCGCACCGGTAAAGGCTACCTTGGAGGCTTTCGAAAAGATCAGCTGGATTGGATAGAAAACGACCTTAAGCTTGTACCTAAAGACAGGCTCATTGTCCTGGCCTTCCATATCCCATTGTACCACGAGAATTCTGACGTATTCCGGAATGAAGACCGGCAGCGCCTGTTCGACCTGCTGCAGCCCTACCCCAACACGCTTTCACTCTCTGCCCACACACACTATCAAACACAGTTGTTTTACAAAGCTGAAGACGGATGGAAGCAGTCAAAACCGCACCACGAGTATAATGTTGGCACCACTTCCGGCGATTGGTACTCGGGCAATTTCAATAAGCAGGGTGTTCCAAGTTCAACCATGCGTGATGGCACACCAAAAGGATATATGTTTCTGAACATTAAAGGCAATCAGTATTCCTTCGATTATAAAGTTGCGGGTGAGCAGCCGGACTACCAGATCAGGCTGTTTGGTGCCGGAGTGGTCGCAAAGAAATACGTTAGCCGGCACCCATTATATGCAAACTTCTTCATCGGATCTAAAGATGATCTTGTGGAATACCGTGTAAATGGCGGCGAATGGAAGGCGATGAAGTATACCACAGACATCGACCCGCATTATACCGCCAATCTGTACCAGTATGATGGTGCAACCAGCTTGCAGGAAGGCAGACGCCCTTCAGACCCTGTAAAATCCAGTCACCTCTGGCGGGTAAACCTGCCGAAGCTTGATGTAGGCAAGCATACTGTGGAAGTTCGTGCTACAGACATGTTTGGGCGTAAACATCTTCAGCAGAAAACCATTCAGGTCGTTGAGAAATAAGGCTAAACCATATAAACATTAAAGGCTCCGGATAGGGAGCCTTTAATGTTTGATAAATACATTACATGAACTGATCAACCTCTCGGTAAGCCTGTATTACCCGTAGTTCACCCGCCTTCTCCGGTCTTGAGTTACCATGTTCCATGCCCATAACACCCTTATACCCTTTGCTATGAATGTGCTTAAACAGGTTCTTATAATTAATTTCCCCTGTGGTAGGTTCTTTCCTCCCCGGATTGTCACCAATCTGGATATAGGCAATCTCATCCCAGCAACGATCCATATTTACAATCAGATGTCCTTCTGTTTTCTGCATGTGATAGATATCGTACAAGATCTTACAAGAAGGACTGTTAACCGCCTTACAAACATTGTATGTTTCATGGGTTTGCTGTAGGAATAGCTCTGGTGTATCACTCAACGTCTCCAGCACCATAACCAAGCCTGCAGGTTCAAAAATCTCCGCGCCGGCGCGCATCGCATCAACAACATTGGCCATCTGAATACCGTAAGGTAGCTTACGCTCATAAAATCCCGGCACAACGGTAAGCCATTTGGCATTACAGCGTTTAGCAGCTTCCACCGATCGCTTACAGGTATCCACAAACTTGTCCTTGAACTCCTTCTTCCCAGTCGTCAGTGACACCTTCCAGTTGTCGCCGCAGTCTACCACAAATACACCCATGCGCATGCCCAGCTTGGCCAGCAGATTCCCGATCTTGGTCTGCTCCTCTACCGGACGGTTTAAGTAGCCATTGTCTTCGATCGAACGGAAACCCTGATCGTACATAAACTGGATCTGGTCCAGGAAGTTCTTGCCTGCGCTATTGGCAAACATGCCTTCATGCGGGGCATAGTCCAGGTTAAAGGTTTTACCTTTCTGCGCTGCTGCGAGATCATTGCCCGCAATAGTTGCCGCATCCGCAGACACGATGGATCCTGCCATTAACGATCCGCCTGCCAGCAGGCTATTTCTTAAAAATTCTCCTCGTTTCATGATGATTATAGTTGGTTAATTTACCAGCAGCGTTTTAAACCCCGTGGTAAGTGTATCTGCCACCCGGCCATCCGGTTTGTGGTAGATGAAATATGCTTCTAAATTGGCCTTCTTTGCAAAAGCGATGGCCTCTTCAACATCCATCGCCATCAAGGCATTATCGTAGCCATCAGCAGTGATCGCATCAGCAGCATAAACCGTAACACTGATCATCCGATTATTCAGCGGATAACCTGTTTTTGGATCGATGAGATGACTGATCTTGCCATTCTTATACTTCAGATATTTGTTAAAGTTCCCGGAAGTTGTAATCGCCCCTTGTTTAAGCTCCACAATATGCCGGAATACTGGCCTTCCATCCGATGCCGTTAAATCGGCAGTTTCTGGAGTAGGTCCTTCAATGCCGATCCGGTAACCGCTTTGATCCGGCTTTAAACCATGGACCACCACTTCCCCACCGATTTCGACCATGTAGGACTGAATACCCCGGGCTTTCAGAAATCCGGCAACCAGATCAACACTGTAGCCTTGTGCAATACCATTGAGGTCGATGCATATTTTCGGGTTCCTCTTATAAAGTACGTTCCCTTTCAACCTTAGCTTGCTCATGCCAACCTGCTTTAAAGTTTCACGCACTTCGCTGCTATCAGGAAAACGCTGCACAGGAACAGGTCCAAAGCCCCACAGTTGTACAAGCGGGGCAACGGTAACATCAAAACGGCCTGCCGTCTTTTGATAGATCTCAAAGGATTTTTGAAGAACGGTTCGAAATCCATCGTCCACACGCAGGTAGCGCTCAGCGGCATTAAACTGGTTAATCAATGAACCAGGTTTATACAAAGACATGGAAGCATCGATCTGCTGCAGCAAGCTGTCGACCTGCGCTTTAGATACCCGCTCGGTATCTGCATAATACCGCAGACTGTATCCCGTACCCTGAGCAAAACCAGTGATGGTATATAATTGCTGTTCCCCGGACTTCAATAAAAAGGGGAACAGCAAAAAGAGACAAATCTGAAATGATCTATAAATAAACACCGAAATTCTTTAGATCACTTTCGTTTTCCCAGGCGTCGGAACCGGATATAAACCGTTGGCATCTGGTAAAATCTTAGGTTTAGCATCCCATGCCAGGGTTTCCGGGAACAAGCTGTTGTTCGCATTCAGCGCCTCATCCCACTTAATAGTCTGCCCCGAGTAGGTCGCATAGCGGCCCATGATTGCTGCAAGGCAGCTTTTTGCTCCACGTTCGGCATCAGCGAACTTGTATTCTCCTTTACTGATCGCTGCAAATAACTCATCATGTTCCGTCTGGTATGGATTTGCATTGCCTTTGGTCGGGTGGCTGAAGATCTCTTTGCCGGTATGATCCCATAGGATCCCCTGGTTGTTGGCCGACAAATAAACTCTACCTTTGGTACCCTGGAAAGTTTCATCCACGCGGTTTGCAGTACCCTCGAAATGGCGGCACTGACTGTAAACCACGGCACCATCCGCATAGGTCATTTCTACAGCATGGTTGTCGTAAATCTCACCGTAGTCCTTACCTGTTCTCCAGGCGCGACTTCCGGTACCTTGAATGGAAACCGGATAGGCGTTTTTCGCCCAATTGGCAATGTCAATATTATGCACATGCTGTTCAACGATGTGATCGCCGCATAGCCAGTTGAAATAGTACCAGTTACGCATCTGGTATTCCATTTCTGTTTGTTGTGCCTGGCGTGGTTTCACCCATACGCCACCACTGTTCCAATACACCTGTCCGCCAACGATATCCCCTATTGCACCATCCTGAATCCGTTTCATGGTTTCACGGTAATTGGTCTGATAGCGGCGCTGCAGCCCTACAACAACGTTTAACTTTTTCTTTTTAGCAACTTCTGCTGCGGCAAGCACCTTGCGGATCCCTGGTGAATCAACTGCAACAGGTTTTTCCATGAACACATGTTTACCCTTATCTACAGCTTCTTCAAAGTGCATTGGTCTGAATCCCGGAGGTGTGGCCAGAAGTACCACATCTGCTAAAGCGATCGCTTTCTTGTAAGCATCGAAGCCTGTGAAGCGACGGTCAGCCGGCACATCAACCTTATCTTTAAATTTATCACTCAGCAGTTTGTAACTCTGATCCATCCGATCCTGAAAAGCATCGGCCATGGCCACCAGCTTCAGGTTGGATTTGGTACTTAAAGCCTGGAATGCGGCTCCGGTTCCACGGTCTCCACATCCAATCAGCGCAATCTTTATCGTATCATCAACGCTGGAATGTCCCGCAGCGAATGCGAATTGGTCAATGAGCAGGCCGCCGGTCAATAGTGCACCGGCCTTCAAGAAGTCTCTACGTTGACCTGATAGTTTTTCGTTTTCCATTCTGTTTATATTTGGTTTTTAGTTTTAATAATCGGGGATTGCCGGTGTATCATAATACTTCTTGATCTCCGCTTCAGAAGGTGGCACCGCTGGACGAACCAGGCGCATCCCAATAAATGGCGCTTCCGGGAACCACCAGTTGCTTTTCGGAATTTGTGGGTCAATCTGTTTCCAGGCTGGATCAGATGCCAGACGTGCAGCAGAGCGCAGATCTTTCGCCACATCTTCATACGAACCACCTCTAATCACATGGGAATAAAGCTTATCAGGCACGTTTACCGGATCTTGCTGACCATCTTTCAGGCTGGCATAGTAGTCGGCCTGGTACTGGTCATAGGTCCATTCCGCCACATTGCCATACAGGTCATAGATTCCCCACTTGTTCGGCTTTTTCTTGCCAACCTGCTGGGATTTCCCGCCACTGTTGTCCTTATACCAGGCATATTCACCCAAAGCAGCGGCATCGTCTCCGAATGCATATTCGGTTGTACTACCCGCCCGGCAAGCATACTCCCACTCTGCTTCGGTTGGTAAACGGTAGAATACACCCGTTCTGGCATATAGCCACTTACAATACTGGATCGCATTGTAATGTGTCATCGCCAATGCCGGATGATTTTCCTTACCCATGCCAAAGGTCATATCCAGATAAGGTTTTGTGGGCCGCGTTACCGCATCCACATTTGCCGGTACCGCACCAACGCTGTGGGTGGTTTCATAATCCTTGTAAAGAAATGCTTCATACAGATCCCAGGTCAGCTCATGCGTAGCCATCCAGAATGCGCTGATTTTAACCTTATGGGCCGGCTTCTCGTCAGCATTGCCTTTGTTGCTGCCCATTGTAAACTCACCCGCTGGTACCGGCTGCATGGAAAATGACAGCTTTGTCCCATTGATCTCTTGCACGTAAGGCTTCCCTTTCTGCTGTGCATAGCAGAAAGAGGAAGCCCACATGAACGTTAATACACCAAAAATTCTTATTCTCATCGGCAGTCTAATCGGATTTAATATCCGGGGTTTTGTATCAGTTGATTATTTCTATTGATTTCGTCACGGCTAAAAGGTCTGAAATACACCTTATCTTCCCACTTGCGGTTTTCTTGTGCGTTCTCTACCACAGGTGTATAAGTATAGTTATAAATTTCAGGATCATATCTGTACACATCTGCAAGTGTTTTACCTGGTTTGAACTTACCGGTAATTCTGATGTAAGTGGTTTTACGGCCCAGTGTTTCCGGCGCGATCATCCACCTGCGTGCATCATGGTAACGTTGTTCTTCATAAACCATCTCTATACGACGTTCATGGCGGTAAACCTCCCGCAGTTCTGCAGCCGAAGTAGCGGTAACAGCTGGCATGCCAGAACGGAAGCGAATCCGGTTCAACCATAATATGGCTTCGCTGGTTTGTCCAAGTTCAATGCTGGCTTCAACATAGTTAAATACTGCTTCAGTATAACGGAAGAACGGCCATGGCACAAACTGCGGGTTCGATGCTTCAATGATGTTCGGATCCGGATCGATAAACTTGTGGGTGTAATAACCGGTCCAGCTACCATTCCAGTTTTCGATGGAACTGCCGCGGGTATCAAGACCCTGAAAAGTTACCAGTCTACCATCTACGATCAGGTCATACTGACCGGTCTGGATCTGATTTGCAGGGTCCACATTTCCTGATACGAGGTTACGTGGTTTCCAGCCTGCACCATCATACAATACGGTCGCATAAAAGCGTGGATCGCGGTTTTGATAAGGAGAAGCTTTCTGCGCAGGATTGTTCCAGCTGAAAGGAGTTCCATCGGCCATCTGGTAATCATCTACGAGTAAGCCGATTGGCGTATTACCCGCCCAGTTGTGGTAACCGTTTGGACCGTTTGCACGACCATAACGCATATCACTCCGGTCGATAAAATACCGGGCAAAGATCAGCTCTGAAGCTGCCGAAGCATCTATCCCTGGCGCCTTACTGCCGCCACCCATGGCTATACTCTTATAGTTCATGCGTCCTTCTTCTGCTGAAACCGGTCCGGTTAGATTTAACTTGTACCCTGCACCCGCATCAATAACGGCCTTCGCAGCTTCTTGTGCTGCGCGCCAGCGTGCTGTACGGTCACCTGAAAGATAGCCAAGAAACTCTGGATTTGCAAAACCCGAAATCAGGGCCGACTTGGTTTTAGCAGTTGGAATGTCATGCAGATCGCTGGCTGCATAAAGCAATACACGTGATTTTAATGCCATTGCAGCCATCGCTGTAGCACGACCTTTTTCCATTGTACGACCATTCAAATAGCCTTGCGCTTTCTCACAATCTGCCAGAATAAAGTTCACACACTCCTCGTAAGTGGCTCTATTTACCGCATAATCCTCATCCAGGCCATAGCTTTTTGAAATCAATGGTACGCTTCCATAATAACGAAGNNACGAAGCAGCTGCTGATAGAAGTAAGCGCGAAGAAAATAGGCCTCTCCTAACAACTTATCTTTTATATTCTGATCAGCAATTCCATTGTCACCGCCTTCCAGCTTTTCAATAGTAATGTTACATAAACGGATGCGATTATACATCGGATTGTAGCCATAAGTATCATCTACCCAGCCCAGACTCGTCGGATTTACAATACCTGCATTGATCAGGTCAATCCCGCGGTTAGGGTGTGTGAAGAGCGACTCATCGGAAAGTGAGGACAGCATCTGCTCGTTAAAACCGCCTACACTTAATCCATTGTAGATATCGGTAACAAAGCCCTGCGCCAATGCCGGATCGGTCCAGACCAGCTCAGATGGAATGGCTGTCGGCGGCTGCACCGACAGGAAATCTTTTTTGCAGCTTACGGCAACTGTACTCAGTAGCCCCAGTGCGAATAAACATGTATTTTTATATATAGGTTTCATATGAATCATCATTTTCTGGTTCTTATTAAAATGCCGCTTTAATACCTGCATTGATCACGCGTGCCTGTGGATAGTACTGTGCACTGGAGTTGGTGGATTCAGGATCCCAGATCTTGATCTTATCCAATGTAAACAGGTTTAGTGCATTGGCATAAAGGCGCAATGAACGAAGACCAATGCGCTTGCTCACATCTGGCGACAGTGTATAACCAAGTTCCACATTCTTTAAGCGGACATAGTTATTGCTGCGAATCCAATAGCTGTTTTGTGCGGCATTATTGGTATCCGTGTAGTAGGTCTGCCCACGGTTTGATAACCTTGGATGCTCACTGCTTGGATTATCAATGCTCCAGCGGTTCAGGTATGACCATTCCAGGAAGTTACCGATATCACCGGATTCTGTAAGTCCCACGATCTGCACACCGCCAGTTGCACCCTGAATTAAGGCAGAGAAGTCGAAGTTTCTATACGTCAGGTTGATGTTAACACCGCCGGTAAATCTTGGTACATTGGTTTTATCCAAACGAACCTGGTCATCACCGTTGATCCTTCCATCACCATTGACATCCCTGAATTTCATATCTCCAGGAAGAAGCTGGCCTGTTAAACCACTATAGTCAATCTGGTTTGAATTGATCTCTGCCTGGTCACGGAATACCCCTGTATATTCATAAGCCAGCTGCGTACCTGTTGGCATACCGGTAGAACGTTGCCATTCCGGTGCACCTGGCGTTTCATCCCAGAATACAATTTTGTTTTTGGAATAACCTCCGTTCACGCTAACCATGTATCCGAACTCGCCTGCATTATCTGCATAGCCCAGTTTAAATTCATAACCCTTGTTATCCACTTTACCCAGGTTCACCGGCGGTAGTTTACCGGTAATACCGGAACTTCCAGGAATAGAATTGCCCCTTGAGATCAGGATATTGGTTCTCTTGTTGTAGAATCCATCTAGTTCCAGGGTTAGTTTATTGTTCAGGAATGACGCATCCAAACCAATGTTGGTGTTGTTTGCAACCTCCCATCCGAAGGTTAAGTTAGGTACATTGTTCTCTACAACCGTTTGTGTCAACTGATCATTGATCACATAGTTGCCGAAGCCCATGGTACTCAAATACTGGTACTCTGCAAGGGCATCGCCGAAGTAAGCTTCAGCACCCATCTGGCCCCATGATCCACGGATTTTCAAGCTGTTGACAAAGGAAACGTTGTTCTTGAAGAAGCCTTCTTCAGAGATCCGCCAGCCCACGGAAATACCCGGGAAAAATCCAAAGCGTTTATCTTCCGGAAAGATGTACGAACCATCAGCACGCCATAGGAATTCGGCCAGGTACTTCTCTTTGTAGTTATAACCTACCCTGCCGAAATAGCTAAGTCTTGCCCTTCTGTATAGACCGTAAGGTTCTCCTGTAGGATTGCTAACGGCTTGTTCTTTATCACTACCGGCAAGCAGCTCCTGCAAGGCAGTCGAAAGAAAGTACCTGCGGAAAGCGGAGAATCCACTGTTATCTACTTTCTCACGGGTTACGCCAGCCATCAGGTTGAACTGGTGATCGTTGATCTTTTTATCATAGTTCACCATACCCATCAGGTTTATCGCCAGCTGATCACCTGCATACTCCTGTAAACTTGGGTCTGTACGCTCTGAACGCACCGATCCGGTTAATACCGGCGTTACGCCATCAGCTTCGAAGGTTTTCTTATCCCAATCGTACAAGGTCCATGGTGTTTGCCATCTTTTCCTTCTGCCGGAAAACTTATCGATCGATGCTGTACCTGTTACCTTTAAACCTTCCACACCAGGTATTTTCACTTCCAGGCGGCCGGTTGATTGAAAATAATCACGGCGATCGCGGTCATAGCCGGTAAGATCTGTTGCAATAACATAAGGGTTGTAACCGAACTCAATATCGCGGCCCGGTAGTCCGTTTGGCCAAACCTCAATCTCGTTCGGGCGACCGCGCATCAGCATCCTGAAAATATCCCCTGCACCTACTGTAGGGAAGTTTCTGGCCTCCTCACGACCTGTGATACCAAGGGTAGCAGTAACATAGTCGTTGAATTTAGTCTCCAGGTTTACACGGAAGTCATACTGCTTGTATCCGGTAGCCGATTTCTCATAAAAGCCGTCCTGATCCAGGTAACCAAGGGAAACCAGATATCGGGTCTGCTCGGTGCCGCCGTTAACCTGCAGGTTATGGCGCTGCTGTGGCGACCAGGTCTTCAAAGTTGTACCATACCAGTCTGTATTCGGGTAGCGCAAAGGATCAGAGCCATCTCTGAACATCTGTATCTCGTCTGGTGTGTAGGTTGCGCTGAATTCCGTATTGTTATCAGGTCTTAAATAACTGCCTGATGTTTTGAAGCCACTCCAGGCTGCTGACCATTGATCTGCCGGCAGGTTACCAAAAATTTTAAGCTCATTTAGTATCTCGGCATATTGCGCGGAGCTGGACATTTTAGGTATTCTTACCGGCTGTTGTAAGCCATAGCCGAAGTCGTAAGAAACCTGTGCCTTACCGCTCTGTCCCTGTTTGGTGGTGATCAAGATAACCCCGTTTGCTGCGCGGGAACCGTAAATTGCTGCGGAAGCATCCTTTAACACGGAAACACTCTCGATATCGTTTGGATTGATCCTTTCCAGACCACCTGCACGATTGGGCACCCCATCAATTACGATCAGGGCATTGTTATTACCAAGCGAGTTTACCCCGCGGATACGGATGGCAGACCCATCGTAGCCTGGCTCACCGCTGGCTTGTACGGCCGTCACACCTGGCAAACGTCCAGCCAGGGAGTTGGAAAGGTTTGCTGTAGGTGTTTTGGCAAGCTCGGCACCTTTAACGGCTGTCACCGCACCGGAAACCACAGCCTTCTTTTGTGTACCGTAACCGACCACGATCACCTCAGAAAGTGCTTCGGTATCCTCCAGCATGGTCAGGACAATAGATTTGCGGTTATTCACCGGCTGTTCACTGGTAACATAGCCAACGTAGCTGAATACCAAGACGCCATTTTCCGGAACGCGGATGGTAAACCGGCCGGAGGCATCTGTTGTTGTTGCTACACTCGTGTTTTTGAGTTTTACACTTACCCCCGGAAGTCCGGAGCCTTTCGCGTCGTTGACCTGACCGGTAACCACGATATCTGCCTGACCGGCAGCATAGTGGCTGTTTGGGAAGGCTGCTGCTGCAGCCTGTTCACACGCAAAAAGAGTAGATACAAAAATCACATTCGCGAGGAGCATGACCCTGTTTTTTCGCAGGTGGAAGCTTAGGGTGTTAATACACTGTTCCCTTTTTTTCATAAATTTGTGGTTGATTGTTAGAATTCTGATAATGGTTCATACTGTTTTCGGAGAAAAAAGGAGTTGAATGTTGGCGCATTCGCTCCTTTTTTTATTTAATCAAGTCATAAAAAAGCTTATATAAATTATACGTGTATAATGAATCTCACCGGACATGAGCTTGCCAGTACATCAGTAATGTAAAAAGTTGATTTCAGGCGAAGCTGCTCCGAACGTTAATTGCGTTTACCGGAGTAAGATTGGACTCGAATGGAAAAGTCTGTTGTATTTAAGCAGCAGGAACTGTACTTCTTATTGACATGGCATGTGCCGCTGAGTTCCTTGTGACTGGTTAGGTCTGTGGAGGTAGGTAAAGGTTTAGGCATAAGGATATATTTGGTCAAAACAAATTTAATATTTAAATCATAACCTCCAAACATTTAAGCAATAGATTGTAATAATTATGTTATACGATTTATTTGCTCAGGTTTTCTCAGGAAGAACCTAATACCAACCTAAGAAACATCCCGTCAACAACCACTCAAACCTGCATTCGCAAGACCCTAATCTTCTAGCTGGCACAACATTCGAACCGCTATTAAGCACCTTTCAATTGCCTTTTCTCCGGCTGGACCCGAACAATACGCAAACAATAGGCGAACAATAGGCGGCCAAGAGGCGAAGAAGAAGCGCTCAGAGGCCGAGGCTGTTGCCGCCCGAAATGCTACACGAATGGAATTTTAAACAAACAAAACTATAGAAATGGAAAATCAAACTACTAAAAGAGAAAAAGACCTGGTTATCATCGGGGCACAAGGATCAGGAAAAACTACACTTGCTAATAAACACGCTTCAGCTCATCACCGCTCACGGGTAATCGAGATTGACGAAGTACAGAATAGTGTTGAAACATGGCAGAGTTTAAGAGGTCGGCTTGTTGGTCGCGGAGGTGCTGAGCTTGTAATTATCGAAGGTATCCGAGCCTGGGTGCAGGTGCTCTACATTGCAGATGAACTAAATACTTTCTTCGAAGAATACCCCGAACTGAGGCCTAGGTTAATCTTCACCTCACTAGAGGAAGACGGGATTACAGAATTCTTCAATATGAGTGTGACCCGCGAAAAGTTTGAAGTCGTGGAGCTTTAGCCGCTATGCTAACCTGGCTTATCTCCTACGATGGCAAAAGTTGCCAGCCGGTCCTAATCAGCGCACATGAACAACAGGACACCCCAACACTAAAGCTTACCTACAATGATGTTCCCTTCAGTGTAGAATTTAAAAACCGGTCAGATTACTTCGCATCCAGGCATGGTACCGAAGCGCAAGTGATCATCGTCTCTGCAGGCAGAAAAAAGCTGACCAGAGGCACAGCAGTAAACCAACTAACCCCTAAACAAAAAGTATAAAAATGGAAGAATTCAAAAGACCAACAATTCAAGATGTAGAAGTTGGCGAAACAGTACTGTTCAGACGTGAAAAATGCCTCATCATTGGTAAAACCCAAAGAACCCTAACGATTAAGACGTCCTACTCTACAGTAAAACTAAGCTTCAACAGCAAAAATGCACGTCTGGCTGATGAAGGAATATTCAAAATTCAGGAATAACGATTATGAATAAAATCGTTTACATCGCCCATCCAATCGGCGGAGACGTTCAAGGTAACGTCCAAAAACTACAAGAAATCTACAGAACAATTGCTTTGCAGGAACCCTTTGTCACTCCCTTCATCCCCTACATAGCCTCGGTTCAAAGCCTTAAAGACGAAGTGCCAGGTGAAAGAATCATCGGCTTCACGCACAACCACGAGTTCTTCGCACGGAACATCATTGATGAGGTTTGGCTATATGGACCACACATCAGTGCTGGTATGCAGGTGGAGATCCAGTGGGCGCAGAACTACGGGATTCCCGTGATTTCAAAAACAGCAGGAACGAGATTATAGAATCAACACCCATGACAAAGAAAAATGCTGAACAGTTTAACCGAATGAGGGATGCGCTATTAAACATAGCTAATGAATCACCCTCCTGCTCTAAAATGAAATCTCAGGCTAAAGGTGCCGGTGAATACAAGAAGTCTTTAGAGAAGCAATATTCGGAAATGATCGACCTGGCGAAACAAGCTATTGGGTTTGTGAGGGCTATACAGGAGAAAGCACCAGGGAAACGTGGTCCCAAGCCTAAGCTAAAGAAAGCGGGAGTAAACGCTAATAACCCCCCGCAATCTAAAAAGATGAATAGGGCTATCCAGCCTTATCAAGAGTATAGTCCAGTATAAAAGTAAAAGCAACTAAATTTTTAAAATAAATGAAAACAGCCAGAGAAGAATCTCCGAATAGAACTGACCTGGAGGAGTTAGTTAAATGCTCCAGGTGCAAGAACAAGCATAAGCTGGGTGATAGGTTATGGAAAAGAAACGATCCTAAATACCTGATGTACGATGAAGTATGCCCTCGCTGTGAATGCAAATCCTATGTAATCCTTTCAACCCCAATTTTAACGCCATGAGAATAAACACAAATCAATTCAACATCAACTTCCAGAATGAAGCCATCGCCTCAGATGATCTATCTTGTGGCGAATTCTTCGCCGGTGGTGGTGGTTGGACTTCCGGACTAAAGAAGGTAAAAGGCGTAAAAACACTATGGATTTTGAACCACGATAAAGTTGCGCTGCGCACAAATGCTTACCACCATAAAGAAGTGAAGGTATACTGGGCGGATATCTATGCTCAGGATGAACATGAACTTGAGTACGTGGATTATATTCACGCTTCAATAGAATGTACACAGCACAGCAATGCGAATGCCGGCAAGGATAAGAAGCTCGGCTCCTACACGATGGGATGGGAACTGTACCGGTACTTGAAGTATCTAAATCCGCTTGTAATTAGCATTGAAAATGTACCAGAGTTTAAGAAATGGGCACCTGTTGATGAAAGGACCGGAAAGCCAATCAAAAAGCGCCAAGGCCAGGAATTTGAGCGCTGGAAGAAAGCTATTATGGATCTAGGCTATGAATACAAAGAATCTATCCGCAATGCGGCTGATGACGGACTACCGACCAGAAGAGTAAGATACTTCGCGTTTTTCCATAAGCCAGGCATAGACATTACCTTTCCGGAATTTACCCATGCTAAAACCGCAGGAAGTGGAAAGAAGAAATGGAAGTCTTGCAAAGAGTTTATCGACACAAAGGATGAAGGCATTAGCATCTTTGGGCGCCAATTCAATGAAAAAATCAGAAAACATCAACGGAAACCACTTTCACCAAACTCATTGCGTCGAATTGCTGGTGGTGTAAAAAAGTATGAACCACATTTCTACCAGTTCCTTACCCATTACTATGGTGGAGAGGATTTTAAGCGGTACCAGAGTCTCGAGGCTCCCATTAACACCATACCAACAGAGAACCGGCACCAGCTTATTACAATGGAAAAGGTTAAGTTCATCATGGATCATTGCCATACAGATAACTACAACACGCTAAACGATCCGTTGAACCCTCAATTAACCAGGCAGACTAAGCAACTGGTGGAGGTTAAAAACTTCCTTTGTCAGTATTATGGTGGTAGTGATCAGGTGCAGCCGCTGGAATCTCCGATCAACACTGTTCCATGTAGAGATACGCACCAGCTGATCAGGGTTGAGAAGATGCAGTTTATTGCAAAGTACTTCAACTGCAACGGCAATCCGGAATATAGTGTGCAGAGTATGGAAGATCCGCTTTCTACTGTGCTTGGAAATAACAAGCATCAGCTGATCACCTTACTTGATGACTTCGATATCAAGGCTCGGTTCCTTAGACCGGATGAACTTGCAGGCTGCAGCACCTTTGAAAAAGACTACTTCGCACATCCCGAACTTAAGCTATCTCACAAAAATGCTGTAAAGCTTATTGGTAATGCCGTACCGCCAAAGTGGGCGACAATCTTAGTCAGTCCGAATGTCAGTGCAATTAAACAGTATAAATTAAGGATGAAGGTTGCGTAATTCCACACCAGACTACCCTCCCACAAGCCATGAAGTAAACCTTCAGGGCTTTTTTGCATTCACAATGCGCGAGGAATTAATGTACTTTATACTAATAATATTAGTATTTTTGATCCGTTAATTTAATATGATGCAGAACGATTTACACGATAAGAACAGCGAAGCATACAAGGATAAGCTTAAACTTGCGATGAAGGCATTTAATGCTGGCTGCATTATCTATTCACACGAAACCGAATGCTGGTATACCCCCCGCGAGTTCATGGAGTGTGAAGAACGGGTGGTTTACAAGACGCTTGGAATGGAAAAGCATACCAACTTTACACTGCTCTATCCTGAGCATGCCATCAAGAAAAAACTTGTGGATTTACATAGAGCTGAACAGGAGTTTGATGCCTTTATGCAGAAGATGCTTACCGCTTTTACCTTCAGTCCAGTACAGTTGAAGGAAACAAAAAACTAACTTAGTGATGTCCTCGTTTTCAAAAACATTAGAGCTTTCCTTTGCGCCTGCAAATAAAGGAATTACGGCAAATACGGGAATGTAATTTACCCCCATATATTTTGCTAATCGTTTGAGTATTTGTACTAAGAATTTTACTATTTTTACATCAGCCCTCAATACATAACCTTTCTTAAAAATGAACTGCGCTAATCATCTGCACAATGAGCGCTAAAATTCTATTGCCTGTATGGCCACATCTTAAAAAGTACATTACAGTACAGTATGGAAAAGAAATGACCTTAAGTAATGACGGGGTTGTTTCGCTACTTCTATTGAACATGCTTGAGAAGCATAAAAAAGGAGATCCTGCAACGATCAGGCCCAGCCAGAAGCTGCTTGATAATGTAACTTTTCTTCCCTATCCCGTCTTTGTTGGCGACAATATCGAGCGGACCAGGGGAACCTATCTTTCACAAGAAATGATTGTCAAGTTCAATAAAGCTGTAGACAACATGCTCCGGAAAGAAATGTACCGCTGGTGCAAGCATCCAAATGCTACTGATCACCATGTGGACTTTCAGATTGTCCGCTTCCGAGACATGTACGATATCTCCGAAGACGAACTCCCTTTCGACAATCTTAAACGTTGGTATTACCGCGAACGCAAGCGAGTAGAAGAGCACGCCAAGGTTGAGGTGGAAAACGTAGCACAAATGGTCTTGATTTACTAACCCCAAATACATGAATTATTACGAAAACGATAATATCGGCAGCATCAAGTATGTCGATATTATTTTGCATTCCCTACCTATCGCCTTCAGACCACTTTACCTACCGATCGGCACAGACTGGATCCGGATACCAATGAAGGAAGAAGCCGGTGAGCTGAAGCTGAAATCTGAAGATTCAGCCAATGGCCCTATTTATACTTACTNNTTCTTTGTCCACAACATGCGCGATGAGGTGGATGAAGTGCTCCTACCCTTTTGCGGTAAAGCCATCGCCATTATGCGGATCACCGACATGAACGATCGCGTGTACATCATCGGTACGCCAGATGCTCCGGTGACGCTGAACGTTGCCGCCGGTACCGGTCTGAAATACGCAAATGAAAATGGATCTGCTTTCAATTTCACAGTAGATCAAACTTTCCCGGCTACAGCCGCTTAGCCTGTCCTTTCGGACGCTGCCGTCAATGTTGAATTTTGGGTTCTTGTAATTAAGAACTCAAAATTCTCACATGAGCAAACCTCACTTAAAAGTCGTAAAGAATGAAGCAGCGAAATCCGCTGATATATTCATTTATGGCATCATCGGAGATTATTACGATAGCAGATCACCTATCACCGCCCGAAACTTCTTAGAGCAGCTCGCATCATTAAGCGAGTTTCAGACCATTAATGTCCGGATCAATTCACCTGGTGGCGACACCGGGGAAGGTTTTGCCATCTGTAATGCAATTCTTGCCTCTAAAAAAGACATCCACACCTGGAACGATGGTATTGCCGCCAGTATGGCTGCTACGATTCTATGCGCTGCTAAAGACGGTAAGCGTCATGCGGCAAAAGGTTCTATGACCATGATTCATTCTGCTTCCACCATATCCTGGGGAAACAAGATTGATATGCAGGAAGCGGCAGAAATGCTCGGAAGGTTTGATGATGTCCTAGCGGAAATCATTGCAGATGCAGCAGGACTGACCGTAGAAGAAACAGTTGCCAAATGGATGGACGGTAAAGATCACTGGCTAACCGGTAAAGAAGCTGCTGAAGCTGGCTTGGTAACACTCGAAGAGTATGATTCTGAAGAAATGCCTGAGAACGTATCGAACATGAAGATCGATCGCGTTGCCGCTTTCTACACCTCACAAAGTAAAATCACAAACACAGATACCATGGGATTATTATCCAACAAATTTAAAACCATCTCTGCCCTGGCTAAAGTAGCAGCTGCAGATAGAACTGCTGAGCATTTCAAAGCAGTTAATGACGAACTGGAAGCTGAAGGCATCACTGGTACTACTTTGGTTTCTGACACTGATCTGCAGGAAACCATTACTGCTGCTGAGAAGGTACCGGGCCTTGAAACGCAGGTTACTAACTTAGGTACCCAGGTAAACAATCTGACTACAGAGAAAACCAGCTTAACGCAGAAAGTAACTGATCTGGAAGCAACTGTTGCTGCTCAGGCTAAAGAACTTGGTANNAAGAGATCAAAAAACCAGTAACTGACAAAGCTGATAGCACTGGTACTACACCGGTAGTTGATGCTTTTGAAACATCTTTCGATCGTGAAGCTAGACTTCGCTTTAGCAATTAACCCCTAAGTAACCCATCTAAATTTCATAATTCAAAATCCCTTTATTCATTAAAAATGAAAAACCTTAAGTTAAAAATCTCCCTGCTTGTGATCGCTATGATTGCCTATACTGCAGGAACAATCTTCGCTAGCCCTGCCATCGGTTTAGCCACCGGGCTGGGTCTTACTGCCATCGGTATGATCCCACGTGTTCAAGGCGCTGCTTTCATGGCTACGCCAGACACCTCTGCCTTGGCTGCTTATGCTGGTAAGTATGAGAATGCATTATTCTCTACGTTAAGGGCACGCCTAACTATCTTCAATGATGTAACTGTTATTCCTGGTGTCAAAAACATCTTAAAATTAACCAAGCTTACTGTTGCAGATGGCGTTCGCGGGTACCGTGAAGACTTCGATGCTTCTGATTCCGATCTACAATATAGCGGGCGTGACCTTGCAACCACGTTATTAAAGCGTGACATGAAGATCAACCCTCTGAAGTATAGAAATACTTGGATGAGCCAGGTGATGAAGCCAGGCGTTAACCCGAATGATATTCCTTTTGCTCAGTTTGTGAATAATGCCATTTTTGAGCAGATCGCATCTGAGATTCAGCGTGGATCATACCTAGCTGTTAAAGGTGATGAATCTACCCTTGCAAAATCATTTGACGGTTTAGGTACCATCATCGCCGCTGAGATCGCAAAAGAAGTTGCAAATGCAGGTACTGGTATTGTCCCGGTTGCTACAGGTGCCTTGACTGTATCTAATGCGGTTGAAAAATTTGAAGCAATGGTCGCTTCTATGCCATCAGATTTCGTAGATGCTGGTTTCCCTATCTACGCTTCGGTAGAATCTGCTCGTAAGTACAACTACAACTACCGTGAGCTGTACGGTAAGTACCAGGAGAAAGATGAGAAAGGCAACTTGATCATTGACAATACTGCTGGTANNATCGCTTCTCCTACGGAGAACCTGTTAGCAGGTGGGGATGCTATAGGAGATTCTGATAAAATCTACACAGATCTTGAACTTGAGATCATCAAGTATAGAGTGTTGTTCTCCCTTGGATTCCAAATCCGTGATAAGGATGCTCTTAAAGTAAATGATCAGGCATAATTAACAGATTCTTTAACGGTCCGGGTTCACGCCCGGGCCTTGAATATTTACCATGGCTAAAACAAACAAAACAGCATCAGCTGATGCACAGCCAAATACACAGGAAATTTCTAGTGCTGCAACTCCGAATGCGGTATTAGTTGCCGGATCGGGAAGCTCTGCCGAGGAAATTATCAGGGCCTTANNATGCCAATGCTGATCACGTCATCATCATAGGGGAACTTAAAGGCGAAAATGAAAGCCTGTTAGCGCAGATCAAGCAGCTGCACGCTGATCACCTGATTCTAGTTGAAGGTAAGGATGCACAAATCCAGTTACTGAAGGCTGAGGTGCTTAGCACTAAAGACGGGTTTAAGTCGGTTATTGCTGACTTAGATAATGAAATTGCTAAGCTTCACCTGGAACTTAAAGAAGCTCAGGAAATCGCTAATGACGCTTTAAACAGCTTCAATACTGCAGCCGTGAAAGTTGCAGATCCTCTGGAAGCAGAGGTAAAGGGTAAAAGAGTGAAGATCAACCACGGTGTTGATTTGCACGGCAAACGATATACCGCTAACGAGCTGGCAGATAATGCCGACGTGTTAGAAGAGTTGTTTGAAATGGGTTCAGGTTCAATTACATTAATCGATTAATAAAATGGCTGATTACAAAGCATTAACAGGCTTAGGCTTCGGATTTGAGGATGGTTTAGAAAACGCATCCGGCATCCAGGAGCAGGCTTACNNCCTTTTAGCGGTGAGCCATGTTAAAACAGAAGGCAAAGTAGCACCAGCAGCGAATACTGCAAGTGCTATTGCTACAATCGCGACTCCACACGTCCTTGCCACCGGTAAGGCACCAATTTTGGTAAACCCTTTGTATGGTAAATCTGGCGTAGCCTTTAAACTATCTGGCGAAGAGTTATCTAAAGTCTTTGAAAACGATGTAGAACTGTTTATTCCACAGGTTTCTGCAGCTCTATTAGGTGGAGCAGCTGCAATCAAGAATATGCGTTTCATCGTTCTTGTGCGTAGACCAGGACAGTTAACTGGTTTCTGGCAAATTGGTACCGTTGGAATGCCGTCTAAGGTTCAGGACATCGCTGGTGGCTTTGGTACCGGCCCTACCGGTGAGGTTGGGCTTAAGATCTCCCTTAAAGCCTTTGATACCGTACCGATGTACGAATACACCGCTGAACTTCCGGGAACAGGCGCTTAATTGATCAGCTATCATGGCAAAGTTCAAAATAAGTCCTGAGTTAGAAGGAAAATTCGTAGTTATCAATACCACCTCTCCTGTTCTGCACAGCAGGATTGGTGATGTTGACTTCAGAACAATGACACTCGCACAGGCAGAGGAACTGATTAAGTCAGGCACCAGGTACCTGAAGCGGGTAAAAGAAAAAAACAAACAGTAGTTTGTCTTTAGTTAGGTTAGGCTAAAAAGCGGTTCAGAGATGGACCGCTTTTTTTGTGCTTTTAGCTGTCCTTTAACCGGAGATGTAGAAAACTCACTTTTGTGGCGTCGAAAGTAACGCCTCGGCTCTTCATGTAATGTCTCACTAAAACAAAAAGAAAAATGCGCATAGCACTGTACCGAGGCGTAAGCCAAGGAATGTATTATGCGCATTCTGTTTTAGTGAGAATTCAAAATTACAACATTTACATGAAATCCAAGTTAAAAACACCTATCTCCTACTATGGTGGTAAACAAAAATTAGCAAACAAGATCATTTCGGTTATTCCTGATCATACTTTGTACTGCGAACCCTTCACCGGTGGCGGTGCTGTTTTCTTCGCAAAAGAACCTTCTGAAGTTGAAGTATTGAACGATACCAACAGAGAATTGATCAACTTCTATAAGGTGGTGCAAAATGACTTCATCAGCCTTGAAAAAGAAATCAGAATTTCCCTGCACAGTCGTGACCTACACCGTAAAGCATCTGTTATTTACAATCACCCGGATATGTTTTCAGAGATCAAGCGTGCCTGGGCAGTCTGGGTGCTGAGCTCCCAAAGTTTCAGCGCACAACTTGACAGCAGCTGGGGGTATGNNCACAAAGAAGATCATCAATAATCGGGACCGGTTCACGGAAGACATGGCCATCAGGCTGCAGAACGTAGAAATAGAATCTGCTGATGCATTGTACATTATCAAAGGGCGCGATCGAGAAGCATCATTTTTCTACCTGGATCCACCGTATTTCAACAGTGACTGCGGTCACTATGATGGTTATTCAGAACAGGACTTCGAAAACCTGTTGATCATCTTGTCTGAACTTAAGGGAAAGTTTCTCCTTAGTTCCTACCCATCACCATTACTGCAGAAATACGCTAAGCTGTATGGCTGGCACATGTGGAGTGTTGAGCAGGGCGTTTCTGTAAATCAGAAAGGTGGATATCAGAAACGAAAAATTGAGGTGCTTACAGCGAACTACGCATTGAATGATTAAAAGGAAAGCGGTTCAGAAATGGACCGCTTTTTTCTATTTTTGATCATGGCCAAAAAAAAGCAAAAGCAGCAAGTTTTCAACCTTTGTATCTTCTGTGGAGGAACCGGGCTATCAAAGGAGCATATTATTCCAGATTGGATTGGTAGGGAATTCCCTATTCCACATGGATTCAGGAATACCCGCTCTATGTATGATCACCGAGGGATCTACGATTCCACGGGTATTCACAAGAATGAACCTTTAGGTAGTAAAAAGATGAGAAACGTCTGCGTAAAATGTAACGGCGGCTGGATGAGCCGTTTACAGTCTGAGGCTAAACCTATTTTACTCGACCTATTCCACAAGAAAGATGTTACCCTTGATCATCACGCCAAAGTAACCCTGGCGGCTTGGGTTATGATGGGTAGCATAATGTTAGAATTCACGCAGATGGAATCTAAGGCGATAACAAAGGAAGAAAGGGTCTACTTAATGGAAAACGGGGTGCCGCCAGCTAATTGGGAAATTTACGTCGGCTGTTCTCGAGAAGATGATCCAACAACAATTCGAAGATTGTACCATACTGGTCGCCATTTTGAACCAAAACCACCATTAATGCCCCTTGCTACAGAAAAAGCTAACTGGCAAACAACTATCATCGGAATTGAGAGGTCGTTATTTGTTGCAAGGAGTACTCATGTTGATTACCTTGTTCTTAGTCCAGTTCAAATCCTCAATAATAATTTTGTGAAGGTTTGGCCAATCTCACAAGATGGTCTGTCTAAACCAAACGAAAACAAGATAGAGCCGAGGGTTTTCGATTTTCTACTTTATGCGCTATTAAATTTGATTGCTTACAAGTAAGTTCCCACTTTCCCTGTCCTTTCCCACTTTCCCTGTTATAATCACCTTTGAATCATGCAGGAAATCAACGCGTGGCTGCGATCAGGTAAAGATTTTGAAACAGGGAAAGCGCTGTATATCAAATACGGCAAGAACTCTTTATTCAAATCCCTACTGAATACCCAGGGAGCCACGCCGTACAACATCAAAAAGCTTGGAGCAGACCTAAAGAATCTCGCTCCGGCTCCACCTGCCACTAGCACCGATGCACCCCCCATCCCTATAGTTGCCACCGTACCTCCTCCTGCCAACGTGCAAGAGGGGGAAAAAGCGGAAGCACCGGCAAAGCCTAATACATCCGAATTCCCGAAGTACCTCCAGATCAAAGATCTGATCCAAACCTTGTACCGCCAGATCGAGCGTAACCGCACCGAACTGGACCTTCAAACCAATCCAAAGCTGCTGCACATGACCGCAAAGCAGGTGCTTGCCCTGCACGGCAAGCTTACGGATTGCTGGAAGCTGATAGATTATTACGATGAGTACGGAAGCTTTCCCCTGGTAAAACCAACGGTCGAAGAGGTGCGTGCTGAGCGATCGCCTGCAGATGAGATCCAGATGCTACGGCAAAGCACTTCAAAGGCTAAGACGCGCCTTAAAAACCCAAACTGCCGCGATGTAGAGGCCACAAAGGAGCTGATCAAGCGAAACAACGAACGTATTATTCAAT